>JBJXGR010000345.1:0-5443 GCA_046160045.1 Bryobacteraceae bacterium | reverse complement strand
CCATGACGGCGGCAATCTCCTCCGGTTGGCCGACTCGGCCCAAGACGCTTTTCGCTTTGAGACGATCGAGGTGACCTTCGCGAACACGGACCGCCTCTTCCAGATTAGGGGTCATGATGGCCCCTGGACTGAGGGTAATGACGCGGATGTTCCAGGGCCCAAACTCGGTCGCCAGTACCTTCGTCAACGCCAGGATTCCGCTTTTCGCCGCGCAATAGGCGGCGCCGCCGGCCCAGGCCATCGTCGCGCCGACCGACCCGACATTGAGGATCGTCCCGCCCCCGGCGTTGCGCATCTCCGGCGCTGCCAGCTTGGAGAGCAGAAAGACACTTCGGAGGGTTGCGTTCAGGCAGGAGTCCCACTCCTGGACGGTCATCTCCACCACTGGTTTCGTCAGCCGGGTGGTGGCGGCGTTGTTCACCAGCACCTCGATCGTGCCGAACCGGGACAGCGTTTCGGCGACGATGCGCTCCGTGTCCTGGACCTCGCCCACATCCGCCTGGATGCCCAGGACCGGCACGCCCGCACTCTCGATCTCTTCCACAACGCGGCCCAGGCCTTCACGATCAATGTCAGCCAGCGCCAGCCGCGCGCCTTCGCGCGCAAATCGAAGCGCCGCGGCCTTGCCGATGCCTGCCGCCGCGCCAGTAATGATGGCGACCTTGTCTTTCAGTTTCATCCGCCGTCCTTTTCGGACCTACAGGGGCCCGTCCGCGATCTTGGGTTGATCGAACTTCACGATGAGCAGCGTCGAAAGGAGCACGATGGCGCTGCCGGCCAGAGCCAGGGCGCTCAGCCGCTCGTGGAGGAAGAGGGCCGCCAGGACTACCCCGAACACGGGGAGCATGTAGAGGGAGAGCGAAGCCACCGTGGCATCGAGATTGTCGAGCGCATGGAAAAACAGCAGCATGGCCATCCCGTACGCAATCACCGCCTGGTAGGCGAAGGCCACCCATGATTGCCAGGTGAATTCCCGAAACACCCCGAGGCGAACCGGGTCCACCCAAATCAGCAGGGGAAGGCTTGCGGCGGATGCTGCGAGGTAACTGAACACCAGCACTTCGCGTTGCGGGAACCGCCGGAACAAGCCTTTGCAGTATACGTTGTAAAACGCGGATCCGAACAGGGCGGCAACAATCAGAACATTGCCCGCCAGGTATCGCGGTTTCAGAAACGAGCTCTCCCGGAGGTCGCCCGCCGACAGGAACAGGACGCCCACCAGGCCGATGGTCAGCGCCAGCACTCGCATTCTGGTGATCCGCTCTCCGAGCATCACGGCGGCTAGAATTGTGCTGATGACCGGCAGGAGCAGGCCGAGGATGGCCGCGTTTGAGGCCAGTGATCGGGTAATGCCGGCCACGATGCAGAACTGGGCCACCACCTGACCGCCGACACCCGCGGCGATGAAGGCTCGCCAGTCGGCCCAGTCGAGCCGCCGTGGGCCGTGATCTCCGCTCCTTCCGCGCAGGAGCAAGGGCAGCAGCAAGATCGTTGCTGTGCAGAACGGCAGGAATGTGAGCTGGATAGGACCGAGTTGCCGGTTCAGGAATTTGATCGCCGTGCCTTGTCCGGCGAACATCAGGCAGGCCAGGGCCAACAGCAGGAAGTACCGCGCCCGGGGGGCGCTCTTGCCAACCTGGGTTCCGGTGCTCACCACCTCACCTCGGCCCGCCACAACGCAGTCCGCCGCACTGGATGTTCGATGCCGGGCGGATCTTCGAGGAACCGCGACCGGGCACAATCGCCGTCACTCCCCCGATCACATCCTCGGAGGACGGAACAGCGCGATCGAGATTCCCAGGAAACACCGGTCCACTCCCGTGACGGACGCTTTGACCTTCCAGCGCCCCATGATCGCTGGAGACCGCGGCGCAGCCCAATTCAGAAACGTGCCGCCGGGTTTGTGTTCTTTCAGAACCTGGAGGGTGGCCGGCGCGGCGGCGAAGTTCCATGTTCTCACTCCCACCGGTCCGCGGCAACCGGTGACTCCACGGCTCGCGAGAATCGTGGCTGACACTTGCGATGGCGCAGCGCGGTCTGGCCAGCGCATTCGGAAGTTGAGCGGACGCAGGCCCGGAGCATCGTAACGGCTAACTCACTCGCCAAATGAAGGCCACGCACCTCGACTTTGGCGATTGGAGCGCCGGCGCGAAGGGCGGCATACAAGCGGTCATCGATTCGATGGTCAAATATTTATTTCCCGCTTGTTCTCAATGACATGAAGAAATCGGAAATTCCCCCTCTCATCGCCGGCAGCTACTCTGAGCGTAGGAGGATCCCTCGTGCGACGCCAGATCCAACACCGGATTTCCCGCATTACGGGACCCGCCCGTCAGAGCCCACGCGGCTTGGCTCCCATCCCAGGCCCGGCCGATTCGCACAACAGTGCCGCCGGGCGACGTTTTTGGTCGCCCGGCGGGTCGGCCATTCTAACCGGCCGCACGTCTCTACCAGACACCTTCCGCACACCCTGTTCGGGAAAAAGCGAACATGTCCGAATGCCAAATCTATTCCTAACCGATTCACCAGAAGGAGGTTACGTGCTTTCAACCGACCCATCTGTTCGCTTTTTTGGTTTTTCGGAAAATGTGAACACCCCGCACAATCTGCGCACTCCTCCGCGGCGGTCGACGCACGTTCCCGGGACAGAAGTGCGATCTCCGGCCGGCGAATTGGCCGCGTGCAGCCGCCCCCTGGAGTTGAGCCGAGTCCTTGTGGGACGCTATGAGTAGCGACGATCGCCGCTATCCCGGGCGGCCTGTGCTGGGCGTCGGCGCCGTCATCGTGGACGGCGATTCCGTCCTACTGGTGGAACGTGGCCGGGAGCCGCTGAAAGGGTATTGGTCCCTGCCCGGAGGCGTCGTCGAGACCGGCGAGACGCTGGACGAAGCCGTGCGCCGGGAAGTGCGGGAGGAAACGGGCCTGGAGGTCGATCTTCTCGGCGTGGTCGAGATCTTCGAGCGGATCATGCGAGATGCGGACGGCCGGGCCGAATACCACTATGTGCTGGTCGATTACGTGTGCCGGGTCTCCGGCGGCGTCCTGGAGGCCCGCGACGACGCAAGCCGGGCCGAGTGGGTCCGGCGCGATCGGCTCAGCACGCTGCGGATCACCGAAGGAACCTTGCCTGTGATCGAGAAAGCCTTTCGCAATAAACCATGAAGCGGACGAGCGGGGACATTCTGGAATTCGACGCGTTGCGCGAGTTGGTGGGCCGCTATGTTTCGAGCCCTTTTGGCCGCGCGCGCCTGGCGGACGTGGAACCGCACGGCGATCGCGCGCGGGCCGAAGCCGACCTGGCCGAGGCCGAAGAGGCCACGCACCATCTGCGTGCCGCGTCGCAACCCGGCGCGGGAGTCCCTCGGATCAGCTTTCGGGAACTGCCCGATATCACGCAAGCCTGCCATAAGCTGCGCATGCAGGGCGGGGTGCTGGATGCGGCCGAAGTGGCCGAGGTTCTGACGGTCCTCGATCGCGCCGCCGATATCAAGTCGAACCTCACCGCCGTCACCGGCCGCTTTCCTCTGCTTGGTCGCAGAGGTCTGGCCATGGGCGAGTTTCGCGACGTGCTGCGAGACCTCTCGGGCAAGATTCTGCCGAACGGAACCCTCGCCGACCACGCCAGCGTCGCACTGGGCCGGCTTCGGCGCGAGATCGAACGGCAGCGGAAAGCGATTCAGGATTCCCTCGAACGATTCCTCAAGTCGCACTCCGACGAAGGCGTGCTGCAGGACGAACTCGTCACCATCCGCAACGACCGCTTCGTTGTGCCGATCATTTCCGGCCAGCGCAAGCGCATCGAAGGAGTGATCCACGGCGCGAGTTCCTCGGGCCACACTTTGTTCATCGAGCCGCTCGAAACCATCGACCTCAACAACGACCTGGTGCGGCTGACCGAGGACGAGCAGCGCGAATGCCATCGCATCGTGCGCGAAATGACCGAACGGCTGCGCCAGCATGCGGAGCCGATCCAGCGGACATTGGATACCCTGGCCGATCTGGAACTGATCTTCGCCAAAGGCCGCTTCGCTGTGGAGTTTGACTGTGTCCGGCCGCGCTTCAGCGAGGACGGCGCCGCCCGCCTGTCGCTGCGCGACGCCCGCCATCCGCTGCTCGAGGACGTTCTCAAGCGGAAACAGAAGCGCGTGGTTCCGTTCTCGCTCGAACTGGACCGTGAGCGCCGCACGCTGATCATCAGCGGCCCGAATACGGGCGGCAAGACGGTGACTCTCAAGACGGCGGGGCTGCTCACCTTGATGGCGCACGCCGGATTGCCGGTGCCGGCCGCCGAGGCCGAGTTCCCCGTGTTCGAGCAGGTGCTGGCGGATATCGGGGACAACCAGTCGATTCAGGAGAGTCTCAGCACTTTCTCGGCCCACATCGGCAATATCCGCGAGATGCTGCTGGATGCGACTTCCGATTCGCTGGTCCTGATGGACGAACTCGGAGCGGCGACGGACCCGGAAGAAGGCGGGGCTCTGGGAGTCGCGGTGGTCGGCCACTTCCGATCCGTAGGGGCCTTCACGCTCGCTTCCACCCATCTGCTGCCCCTGAAGCTGTTCGGCGCCAATACCCCGGGCGTGATCAACGCCTCAATGGGGTTTGACGAGACGACGCTGGAGCCGACCTACCGTCTGGCCGTGGGCCTGCCGGGTAAGTCCGCCGGCCTCGACATCGCGATGCGATTGGGGGTTCCGCCCTACATCATGGAACAGGCCAGGGCGGCGATGTCGACGCGAGAGCGGGATCTGGCCCGTTTCCTGGCGGAGTTGCACGAGAAACTGGCATCGGTGACGGCGGCCGAAGCGGAGGCCAAACGCCTTCAACAGGAACTGGTCGAGCGCGAGCGGAGTCTCAAGCAGGAATGGCAGAAGAAGGAGACGGCCAAACTGAAGGAACTCGAGCAGCGCGTGGAACAGGTGTTGGCAAAGTTCGAGGCGGATTCGCAGGCGACGATGGAGAAGATCCGCGAGAGCGCGGAGAGCCGTAAAGCCGCCGACCACGCCCAGCGCCAGGTGGCGCGGGTACGCCGCGAGCTTCGCGAGGAATTTCAGAGCACCGTGGTGGCCAGCGCCGCGGGGGTCCCCGCGCCCGTCCTGAAGATTGAAGAAGGCGCGCGCGTGCGGTTGAAAGGCGTTCGCGATCCGGCCCGCGTCCGGCGCAAGCTCTCGCCCGAGAAGATCGAGGTCGAGGCTGGATTCCTGAAGATGCAGGTTTCGATCGACGACGTGATCGAGGTGTTGCCGGAGGGGGGCGGCGAGACCCGGCTGCCGAAGAACGTCAGCTTCCGGCCGGCGCCCCAGTTCGCTCCGCTGGTCCAGGAGTTGAACGTCATCGGCAAACGCGCCGAGGAGGCCTGCGACGAGGTCGACCGGTTCCTGGACAACGCCGTGATGGCCACCGCCAGCCGCGTCCGCATCATTCACGGGCACGGGATGGGCAT
>JBJXGR010000344.1:0-17611 GCA_046160045.1 Bryobacteraceae bacterium | reverse complement strand
GGCGACTTCTGGTTCCGCCAGGAATTCCTCTGCGAGTTCTCGACCAACGGCGACGGCTTCTTCCCGCAAGCCGACCTCGCCCACCTGCTCGACAAGGTCCCTGCCTTATGACTCCCTTCGTCGCCGGTCTCGACCTCGGACGCCAGCACGACTATTCCGCCCTCGCCATCGTCGAGCACCGCCAGCATCCGGCGGGGTGGGATCCGGTCCGCTTCTGCCACCTCACTCGATGGGATCTCTGCCTCCGCTCCCTCATCCGCTTCCCGCTCGGCACGCCTTATCAGGCCGTCGTCGCCTCCGTCGAGGACACGCTCCGCACCAAAGCCTCCGGCGCGCCCCTGGTGGTGGATGCGACCGGCGTCGGCGCGGCCGTTCTGGAGATGTTCCGCCACCCCTCCATCTATCTCCACCCGGTCGTCATCACGGGCGGCGATCAGGTCAATTACGCGGCAGGCCGGTTGCATGCGCCCAAAGCCGAGATCGTCACGACGCTGGCCCTGTTGTTGGAGCAGGACAAGTTCCGCCTGGCGCACGATCTGCCCTTGGCGGCGGAGTTTCACCGTGAGATGACCAACTTCCGGGTGGATGCCCGGCCCGCGGGGCGCTTCCGCTTCGGGGCCTCGCGCGCGGGAGTGCATGATGATCTGGTGATGGCGGTCGCGCTGGCGGCGTGGTTCACCGTGCGGCAGCATCCGCACGTGCTGCACGACGCCCACGCTCCGCCCCCGTTGACGCTGTTCTGATCCGAGCCACGGACGTACTCTCAAGCACCGCCGCTGGCGCTGGCGTGCTAACACGCTGAAAGAGATTCAGATGGAGGAGGCACACTCAGGAAAGAAGTGATGAGCCTCCTCCGCTGCCGCGAAATTACCACTGGACCTGAGCCTGGAGCACGATACTCCGGGCCGCCCCGACGTAGCGGCCGGCGGCGCCGTTCGGCGAAGCAGGCGATGTTGAGATAGGGGCTGCTCTTGCCGTCGCTCGGCCGCAGATTGCAGTTGGGCAGCACGTCGGCACGGCCGGCAATCCGAGTCAGGGGACAGGACGATGCGCGGAAATCGAGAGGCCCGCTCCCTGCCGGTCGCGGCTTCCATTCTCGGCGGTTTCCGGACGCTTCAGTCGCTCGAGACGACATTTCGCCACGGGCTGCTAGACTAAACTAGACCGCTGCGTCGCACGTTGACATTCCATTTAGGTCACTACCGGTTGAACAGCCGCGCCAGGTACTTTGCTCTCCCACAATCTGAGACAGTCCCGGTCTTCCTCGGGGCTGCTCTCTGCCCGCGGGGAACGCTGGTTCCCAGCCTTCCGGCCGGGGTTCGGATAAGCGCTCGGCCGCGGCCTTCCGGTTGGCAGGGAAGACCGGGACATCCATGATAGGGGGACAGGGTTTCACAGGGGGGGATCAACATCGACCAGGAATCGCGCGTGGAGCGTCTGGCCTTCCGCGAAGATGCGCTCCATGATACGCGGCGCTGATGGGCGGGCGAACAGCAGTTCTACGATCGCGGAGGAATCGACGACGATCAACGGCCTTCCCGCTCGCCACGGATGATCTCGGCGGGGGGAACGCTGACCACCACGGGCGACCGCCGAGCTAATCGCTCCTTCAGTTCGGCGATTGTTGGTTGCTCAGCCCAGCGCTCGATCTCCCGCAGCAAGGTAGTCCGATAGAGACAATCCTTCCATGGCCGCGCGTGCTTTGAGTTTCCTGTGGAGCGCGTCAGGGACATGCCGGACCTGGAGCAGTCGTGGCATGCTTTCAAGGTACTTGCATGGTGTGCGCATGTAAATCCAAGCTCAGTGCTGTCGACTTGAATCCGGGTTTGTCCCATGGTCCAGCTATCCTGCGGGTTCCTTTTGGGGGCCTCCAGTCACTACCACCATCGGAGATTGATGCGCAAATTCTCCGCGGTCGCCGGCAAGGGGTCCACCGCCAAGGTTGAGCGCCAAACCGTGCCGGCCACGCCGGCCGGGGGACTTGAGACTGGCGCCGGCGGGATGCGATCATAGAAGCGGAGCCGTGGCCGATCTGCCGGCTGCCGCGCTACCGGCCGAAATTCCGGCGCGCCCTGGAGGGTGACCTCCTTGGCTCCTGATAAAACAGCAACTTATCGGCTGACGAGGCGTCGCGGCTGAATCTTTGCGGCAATCCTCGCATCTGTTATTACGATGAGTGATCAAGGGAGGGCCAAAACCGAATGGCTAGTGAGAACACAGTGAACTTTTCCGACGCGGCTTTTGATCAGGACGTGCTTAATTCGCAGGAGCCGGTCCTGGTGGATTTCTGGGCGGAATGGTGCGGCCCGTGCCGCATGATGTCGCCGACGATTGACGCCATTGCGCAGGAATACGATGGCCGGGTGAAGGTCGGCAAACTGAATGTCGACCACAACGGACAGACGGCGATGCGCTACAACATCCGGGGTATTCCGACGCTGCTGCTCTTCAAGGGTGGCAAAGTCGTCGACCAGCGGGTCGGCGCGATGGGTAAGTCGGACGTGCAAAAGATGCTGGACGCCCACATCTAAAGGTTTGCCCCCCTCTCGGTGCCTGGCGGCGGGCTGTCGGACCCGCCGCCTTGGCGTCGACCCCCCCCCCCAACAGAATTCGAGTGATCGGTTCTTGAGCCGGAGGGCAGGAAATCCTCTGGCCGTCCGTCGCGACGGATCACGTGCCTGTCAATCGGCCGGGGGATCTCCGCCAGCCTTTGGCGGACGCTCCGGGCTCGCCGACATCCGCCGGAGTTCATCCAGGCTCAGGTGGCCGGTGTAGATCGCCATACCCAGGGCCGAATGGATGTTCGACCGCTCGAGTTCCCGGATCTCCTCATAGCTCGAGATGCCGCCCGCCGCCGTGATCTCATGGCCGGTCGCGGCACGCAACCGGCGGAACCAGTCGAGGTCCGTCCCCTGCATCATGCCTTCCTTGTCGACGTAGGTACAAAGGAAGCCGGAGCAATACGGTTCGAGCGAGGTGATCACCGATTCGGAGGTCTGGCCGATCGACTCCCGCCAGCCCTTGATCACGATCCGGCCGTCCTTGGAATCGAGGGCGATGACCAGGCGTTGGCGGCCAATCGCCTCGGCGAGCGCCTGGAGAAACCCCGTGTTGACCCCGCTCGACGTAAAAGCCGAGGTGCCCACAATCACGCGGTATGCGCCTTGTTCCACCAGCGTTCGGGCCCGCTCGACGCTCCGCACGCCACCCCCGACGCGGCATACGGCGGAGGCACACACCAGTTTGACCAGACCATCATTCGCGCCGGTTCCGATGGCGGCGTCGAGATCGATGACCTGGATTTGCGGGAAACCGGAAAAGCGCCCGACCATTTCGAGCGGCGCGGCTCCCTCCAGGGCTTTCTCACGGCCTTGGACCAGTTGGACGACTTTTCCGCCCATCAGGTCAATACAGGGAATGATCAACTTGGGTCTCCTCGGCAACCAATCTCATCTGCTACAGCAGCCTCACCGGGCCGCCTCCGAACCGCGAGTGAGAAGCCGTGACCGCGTGGGTGAATTCGGGCCGCGGCCGCTAACGCCGGCACTGCAAGCCGGCCTGCGGCCGGCAGGTCGCATGTTTGCGACCCCTACCGTTTACGCGGCACTAGCGCTCCACAGGAGCTTTCCGCACGGGAATGCCCCGCCTGTCGAGTTCCTCTTTCAACTGCCCGACCGTGTAGGCGCCGTAGTGGAACACGGAGGCCGCAAGGGCCGCATCGGCTTCGCCTTCGGTCAACACGCGCACAAAATCCTCGGGCCTGCCGGCGCCGCCCGAGGCGATCACCGGAATGTGGGTTGCCCTCGACACCGTGCGGGTCAGGTCGCAGTCGAAGCCCTGTTGCACCCCATCGGTATCCATGGACGTCAGCAGGATCTCCCCCGCACCCAGCGCCTCGCCGCGCGCCGCCCAGTCCACCGCATCCATACCCTCGTCCACCCGCCCGCCGCGAGTGTAGACGTGCCACTTTCCCGGGCCTTGCCGGCGGGCGTCGATCGCCAGCACCACGGCCTGGGCGCCAAACTCCGCACTCAACTCGCTAATCAGTTCCGGCCGGTGGACCGCCGCCGTGTTCACCGTGACCTTGTCCGCACCGGACATCAGTATCCGCCGGGCGTCCGCGACCGACCGGATGCCGCCGCCGACAGCCAGGGGAATAAACACGCGCCGGGCCGTCCGCGCCACCACGTCCGCCATGATGTCCCGGTTATCGCTCGACGCCGTGATGTCCAGAAACACGATCTCGTCGGCGCCCTGCTGGTTGTAGCGGTCGGCCAGTTCCACCGGATCGCCGGCATCACGGAGGTTGACAAAGTTCACGCCCTTCACGACGCGGCCCGCGGTGACGTCCAGACAGGGAATAATGCGTTTCGCCAGCATCGGATCTACAGGTCGAGAAAGTTCTTCACGATGCGCAGTCCGGCAGGACCCGACTTTTCCGGATGGAACTGCACCCCGAAGACGTTGCCCGATTCGAGTATGGCGGTGTATGGCCGTTCGTACACGCACTGGGCGGCGGTGAACTCCCCCAACGGCGCGTAGTAGCTGTGCGCGAAGTAAACGAACGGCGACGGCTCCAACCCGCCCAGCAGCCGGGAATCGAGCCTCCGCTCCAGATTGTTCCAGCCCATGTGCGGCACCCGCGCGCCGGGCGGAAACCGCTCGACCACACCCGGGAACAGCCCGAGCCCCTGCATGCCGGGCGCTTCCGCGCTCGATTCGAACAGTCCCTGAAGTCCCAGGCAGATGCCGAGAAAGGGCACTCCGGCCCGAATCCGCTCGACCAGCGCCTCCCGCACGGCCAGGGTGTCGAGCGCCCTCAGCATCTGCCCGAAATGCCCGACTCCGGGCAGGATGATTTTGGACGCTTTCCGCAGCCCTTCGCTGTCGTTCACCAGTTGATACGTCGCTCCAAGCTCCGCCAGCGTATTCTGGACGGATCGCAGGTTCCCCGCGCCGTAGTCGAAAATCGCGATCACAGCAGCCCCTTGGTCGACGGCAACTGGTCCTTCAACCGTTCATCGGTCGAGCACGAGTACTTCATCGCTCGCGCGAAGCACTTGAAGATCGCCTCGATCTTGTGGTGGCTCGACCGTCCGTAGAGGACTTTCGCGTGGAGGTTCGCTCCGGCGTGGGCGACAAAGCCGCCAAAGAAGTCCTCCAGCAACTCCACTTCGAGGCCGCCGACTTTGTTCGTCTTCACCCGGTCTTTGTAGACCAGGGCCGGCCGGCCGCCGAGGTCGACGGCGACTACTGCCAGCGTCTCATCCATCGTCTGAACGAAATAGCCGGCGCGGTTGATCCCCTTGCGATCCCCCAGGGCTTTGGCGAACAACTGCCCGAGCACGATGCCGATGTCTTCCACGGTGTGGTGCTGGTCGACGTCGAGGTCGCCCACCGCCTTTAATTCCAGGTCGAAGCCGCCGTGCTTGGAGAACAACTCCAGCATGTGATCGAGAAACCGCACGCCGGTCGAGATCTTGTACGTCCCCTGCCCCTCGATACGGAGCGCGCCCTGGATCTGCGTCTCCTTGGTATCGCGCCGGATGCGCGCAGTTCTCACGGCACGCCTGCTCACAGTACGCTCTCCAGTTGGTTGATGTCGTCGAGCACCGCCGCCGCGCCGCAAGCGAGAAGCAGTTGCGTCACTTCCTGGTGGCGCGGCTTGCCCGGATCCGAAATACCAATGAATCGGACCCCCGCGGCCTGCGCTGACCGCGCGTCGTCTACCGTGTCTCCCACGTAGCACAATGGCGCCCCGGGCGCGTGCTCCGCGATCAGCAGCAATCCGTCCGGGGCCGGCTTGTGGCAAACCACGTCGTGCATGCCCACGATCGGATCGAATGAAAGCTTCCCCGCAAACCGGTCGAGCGTGATCCGGGCGTCCTCTTTGGGCCGTCCGGTGAACAAAGCCAGTTGCATCCTCTCGCTGAGCCGTTCGAGCAACCCTTCGCGGGCGATCCAGCGTTCCCGATGAATCAGACCGTCTCCGTTCTCGCCCAGAAACAACCGCTGGAATACCGAGGTGACTTCCTCCAGCCCGATAGACCCGCCGTACGATTCGATGATCGCCCGCGACAGGCGCCAGTCGTCGTTCCAGCCGCCCCGATTCTTCCAGTCCTGAATTTCCTCACGCGCCGGACGCCGCCCGGTGAAGTGGTCCACCGTCTGCTGAATCGACTCGCGGTACGATTCGCTGACGTCCACCAGCACCCCATCCATATCGAACACCAGCAAGGGTCGCCGCACGCTTACCAGATCTCCTTCAACGCGGCAAGAAAGCGCCGCGTCTGCTCGCGAGTTCCCACGGTCACCCGCACGCACCCCGCCAGCTCGTAGCTGCGGTCGCGCACCAGCACGCCCTTCTCCCGCAGTTTGTCGCGAACCTCGATGGCACGCTTACCGAACCGCACCAGCACAAAGTTCGCCTGGCTGGGCACGTAACCAATTCCCATCCTCTCCAGTTCCACGCACATCAATTCGCGCCCGGCGAGCACTTCCGTCACGTACCGCTCGATGTATCCGGAGTCCTCAACGGCTGCCTGCGCGGCCAGCGCCGCCAGCATGTTCACGCTGTAGGGCGACTGCCCTTTGCGCAGATACCACAAGTTCCCGGCTTGCGAGATCAGGCAGCCCATTCGCATCGCAGCCATACCGTAGATCTTTGAAAATGTCCGGCTGACGAACAGATTCGGCTGGTCCGGCATCATGCCCAATGCGGTGACGCCGCAGAATTCGAAGTACGCCTCATCCACCAGCACAGCCGCTTTGCGCGCGCGTTTCAGAATCCTTTCGAGGCCGTCGAGCCCGACGCCGGTCCCGGTCGGATTGTTGGGATTGGCGATCAACACTGCGCGCGTCGCCGGCGTGATCGCTTCCAGCACTCCGTCCAACGGGAATTGCAGATCCGCGCCCAGGTACCGCACCTGCTTCACCACGCCTCCGGCGAGTTCGGCATAGAACCGGTACATCGCGTAAGACGGGTCCAGGACCACTACTTCATCGCCGTCATCGACGTACGTGTTGATCAGGACCTGGATCGCCTCGTCCGTTCCGTTAGTCAATAACAATTGTTCCGGTGAGACGCGAAAGTAGCTCGCCAGCACGGGCCGCGCCTCCTGGTATTCGGGGTAGACCGACAGGCTCTCCGCGGTCAGCCTCTTCTTCAGGAACTCCGCCACCCTGGGCGACGCGCCTACGGTATTCTCGTTGAAATCCAGCCGCAGTTTGCCCTGCCGTCCCGAGGAGGGCGGCGAGTACGGCGACATCCGCTGCACGGCTTTGCGAGGTCTCGGGGCTCCCTTGGCCAGTCTCGGCCCCCTAGCCATTCGCCGTGTCTCCCTCCAGGCGCACCTCCACCGACCGCGCGTGTCCTTCCAGTCCCTCGGCGCGCGCCAGCGTGGCGATCGCCGGCGTCAGCCGCCGCAGGGCATCGCCGCTCAGATGCTGCACGGAAATCACCTTCACGAAGTCGGCGGAAGACAACCCGCCGCGCAGCCGCGCCGTGCCGCTGGTGGGCAGCACATGGTTGGGCCCCGACGCGTAGTCGCCCGCCGCTTCCGGACTGAACGGCCCGACGAAGATGCCTCCGGCGTTCTGCACGCGGTCGAGGACGGCTTCATGGTGAACCGACAGATGCTCCGGCGCAAAACGATTGGAGATGTCGAGCGCCTCATCGATCGACTGCACCACCACGATGGCGCCGTTCTTCTCGATCGATTTCCGCGCGATCTTCGCGGTCGGCAGGTCTTTTAGCTGCCGCTCCAACTCCGCCGCCACGGCGCGCGCCAGACGGGTCGACGGCGTCAGCAGAATGGCGGTGGCGTCGACATCGTGTTCGGCCTGCGCCAGCAGGTCCGCGGCGATGAATCGCGGGTTGCCTTCCGGCGCGACGATCATGATTTCGGTCGGGCCCGCGACGAAGTCGATGCCCACTTCTCCGGCCAGCAGTTTCTTCGCTGCGGCTACATAGATGTTGCCCGGCCCCACGATCCGGTCCGCCTTCGGCACCGTCCGTGTTCCGTAGGCGAACGCCGCGATCGCCTGCGCGCCGCCCATTTCGAACACCTGCTGGACACCGAGCAACTGCGCAGTCCCGAATACTTCCGGTATGGGCTTGGGCGAGCACACGCAGATGTTCCGCACGCCCGCCACCTGCGCCGGGATTGCGGTCATCATCAAGGTCGACGGAAGCGGGTACCGGCCCGCCGGGATGTACGCCGCTACGGTTCCGAGCGGCCGGACGATGTATCCGATGTTCAGCCCCGGCGCCAGCCTGCGCACCTGCCCCTTCGGCAATTGCAGCAGCGAGAACGCGCGGATGTTCCTGCTCGACGTGTCGATCGCGTTCCGAAACTCCGGACTCAACTGGTCCACGGCCGCCTGCAACTCGCTCTCGGGGACGCGGACGCTCGTCCGGGTCAACCCGTCGAATTTCCTGGCGTACTCCATCAGGGCCTTATCGCCCCGTTTCCGAACCGCCTCCAGAATCGGCTTCACCGTCGCTTCGGCTTCGTTCAGCCGCGCCGTTCGCCGCTCCAGCAGCTTTCCTACCTGTTTCGATTCAATGATCCGGATCATGACTACATCACGATTTTATTCAGCGGGTATTCCACAATTCCCTGCGCTCCCGCCTGCTTTAGGCGCGGGAGGATATCGCGCACCGTCGATTCATCCAGAATCGTATTCACCGCCATCCAGTCCTCGTCCGTCAGCGGCGACACCGTGGGGGTCTTCAGCGCCGGCAGCACCGCGAGAACCTGCGGCAGATCCACTTTGCGAACGTTCAACATCAGGCCAACCTTGCCCAGGGCGCTGATCGCGCCCTCCAGCAGCAGTTTGACGTCTTCCAACTTCCGCCGCTTCCAGGGATCGTTCCAGGAATCCGGATTTGCGATCAATTGCGTATTGGATTCCAAAACCGTGTCGATGATCTTGAGTTTATTTGCCCGTAGCGACGACCCGGTCTCGGTCACTTCCACGATGGCGTCGGCCAGCACGGGAGGCTTCACTTCGGTGGCGCCCCAGCTGAACTCGACTTTGGCCGTCACGCCATGCTTCGCCAGGTACCGCCTGGAGGTTTCCACCAGTTCCGTGGCGATGATCTTGCCTTCCAGATCCTTCACCGAGTGAAAGGCGGAGGCTTCCGGAACCGCCAGCACCCACCGCACTTTGCCGAAGCTCTGCTTGGCATAGACCAGATCGGCGACCGCCACCACCTGCGCTCCGTTCTCCTGCACCCAGTCCAGTCCCGTCAGGCCCGCGTCGAGAATGCCGTCTTCGACATAGCGCGCCATCTCCTGCGCTCGAATCAGCATGCACTCGATCTCCGGGTCGTCAATTCCAGGGAAATAGGAACGGTTGCTCACAGTGATTGCGAATCCCGCTCGCCGGAACAGGTCCACGGTTGCGTTTTCCAGGCTTCCCTTGGGAATCCCAAGCTTCAGCTTCAAGTCCGTCGTCTCCTATCCGCCGTAGACTTTCCCGGGGTCGTAGGTGCGTTGTTCGGTCACCGTCCAGGCGCCGTCATCGAGAGCGCGGTAGAAACAACTCTCATATCCATCGTGACAAACGCCGGGTCCGAGCGCCTCCACCTCGACCAGGACGCAGTCCTGGTCGCAGTCCGTCGAGATACGTTTGACCACCAGCCGGTGTCCCGAACTCTCGCCCTTCAGCCACAACTTCTTTCGGGATCGGGAGTAAAACGTGGCAAACCCCGTCTCCACAGTCCTGCGGAAGGCCTCTTCGTTCATGAAGCCCACCATCAATACCCGCCGTGACACCAAGTCCTGGATCACCGCGGGCACCAGACCGCCTTCTTTCTCAAAATCCAGATCCATGCAAACCCTAAATTGGAAAAGCCCGCCGCGACCACGGCGGGCTCCTTTCCTGTCGAACACTTGCCGAGGAAATTCTATGCGTGCGCCCGCCCAGCCATGCGATGGCCCTCCCGATGATGGCGATGATGGCGGGCTGCGGCTTGGAACATGCCAGCAAAAAGACTATAGTAGCAGAGCGTGGTTCGTTTTGTCCTCTCCTGGGCCCTGGTGGGTGCTCTCCCCGGTGTGTTCGCCGAACCGCCCTCCACCGTTGCGAAAAAAGAACCCGCGCCGCCTCCCAAGCTCACCTTCAACTTCGAGTTCCGCATGCGCTATGAAGCCCGCGAAGGTGTCTCCTTCGGCCGCGATCCGGACCAGGGATATCCTTTGTTCCGGACGCGGTTGGGAGCCATTTGGCGCCCCAATTCCTGGATCAAAGTCACCGCCCTGGCACAGGACGCGCGCTCCCCTCTCTACGGTTCACCCGCCCCGGGCAATCTCCGGGACACGCTCGATTTGCAGGAAGGCTACGTCGAGCTCGGCCACAAACTGGGCACGGGAGGGATGGTTGGCCGGCAGATGCAGGATTTCGGAGAGACCCGGCTCATTGGCTCGCCACAATGGCTAAATACCGCCCGAACCTGGGACAGCCTGCGCATCTGGCACAAGACCAGGGCCACCACGTTTCAAGGCATCTTCCTGTCCGTGGTGAAGGTGCGGCAGGACGCGGAGAACCGACCCGTCCTCGGCGACCGTATCTGGGGCACGTACAACACCCACCGCGCCCTGATCCCGAAAGGCGAGGTGGAGTGGTACGTCCTCCGCCACGATCAGAACCGGCCCGGCGGGTTCACTGGTCCCGGCACCCGCATGGGAGTGAATCTGTTCGGCACGAGGGTGGTCACGCCTCTGCCCTTGAAGACCCGCCTCAGTATCGAAGCCATCGGTCAAACGGGGAAAGTGGGTGGACGGCAGCATCGGGCGGCGGCCTGGTATTCGTCGCTGTCGCGCCGGGTCGATCTCGGCAAGCCGGTGGACTTTTCGGTCGAATACAAATACGCTTCGGGAACCAACGATCCGCAAGGAGGGCGCAGCGCCACGTTCGATCAACTGTATCCGGCGAATCACGACAAATTCGGTCATGCGGACTTGTTCGGCTGGAAGAACATCCGTAATCTCCGATCCCTCGAGACCATCAACATGAGCAAAACGTGGCGCATCATGGTGATGTACGACGCCGTCTGGCTGGCCTCGAAACGCGATGCCCTCTATAACGGCCCCGGCCGTGTGATCGCCTGGGCGCCTAGAGGCGATGCTGGCCGCTATGTCGGGCAGGAGATTGACGCGTTCACCACATACTCGCGAGGCCATTTCCGCTTCGGCGGCGGAGTCGCCAAGTTATTTGCCGGCGAATTTCTGAAAAACACCACGCCCGGCGCCAGCACTTTGTTCGCCTATTTCTTCCAAGGCATCTCGTTCTGACGCTCCGGCCGTTTTGGCCCTTTCATCCTTGGGGACGCACTCTTCCAGCCGCCGGCCGCGGACTGGAGTTTGGACATAATCGGTGGGGCGGACTTTCAGTCCGCGGCGCGCTTTAGCGCGCCCCTCGGGTTTGGCCCTTTCGAGTGGCGCCGGTCTCCGACCCATCAGCGCTAACATAACTGCCCGCGGCTGGCCACAAATCGACCTGCATGTTCTAAAGTTAGCGCCTATGGGTCTCCGACCGGCGCACGGCGCGCTTTCGCGCGCCTCTTCCAGGGAGGTGGCATCTCCACTTGGCCGGGCGCGTCCGCCGGCAAGGCGTCGAAAGTCAATGTCTCTCATAGCGGCCCCCTTGGCTGCAAACCAAACTACCCTTAAGCGGGACAAACGTGGGGCGGTCCCCCGGGACCGCGGGCCGGCCCCGGCCGGCCCACCGGGCGAAGCCCCACGGAGTTGTCTCCCCGTTCAAGGGGCGGGTCATCCGGCCGAGAATCGACTTTCACAAGCTGACTGGTGAGGACTAATCTGACATCGTCACTCCTCACCATAGGCGACAACACACTCAGGTGGATTGCTCACCGTCTGCCGACGACACGGCAGCAAATGAGCGAAGAATTTGCTTTCATTGGCGCCGCCAGAGTTAGCGTAGGTCCAAATCACGGTAGCCGAGCCATACCGGATGTTTCCGCTGAACGGCTTCGACTGCCTTTTGCAACTCGTGTTGACACAGATCTGACGCATGGTTGCAGTCCAGGCGTGTGTAGTACTTCATCAGAATCGGCAATGCACGCGCACTTCGCAACTGGCCGAGGGCCCAGACCGCACGATTGCGTTCGGCCAAGCTGCAAGTCTGGCATTCAACTAGCGTACAGAGGGACTGCACGCGATCGCCAGGGTATTTTGTCATAGCTGATCGCGCCGCATCGGCAACACCCGCATGAATGGTTGCGAACACTGCCGCATAGCCGGCGATGACAAACAGCAGGAAGACCGCAGAGACACCAAGGACCCGGTTCCTGAGAGTTGGCGATGCCTTCAGGCGCACGGACATTGGCCTTTCTGAACTTCATCGTACACCCGAATAACTTCTTGGGAGACGGCGTTACCTGAACGTGGCCCTGATCTTCTGCTCGATCGGACTGTGGCCGAACTCCGCGCCATCCCGAGGTGGAGTTGTCACGCCAAGTTGACGCAAAACGCCCGTCCCGCGGATGTGCCTTCAACTGTGCCGTCCGGATCGTGGCCAATCCGGAAGCTGAGCCGGCTTACTCCCCCCAAGTCGGCGTAGATCCAATCATCCCCTTCGGCACAGCGTAGCTACATACTGCTGGATAGTTCCAAGGACTCAGCTTCCGGTCCTTGAACAGGGGCCCGGAACGAATGCAGGGGTCTGCATAGAGGTTGATAGAAACCCGGGACGCGTTCTCGATCGTCCCTGCGAAGTGTCCGCGCGACCACCACGACTTGCCACGAAAACCACAAGTCCGCGTCGGATAATGAGAATCCAATGATCCTCCTCGCACTGGCAGTCCTTCTCTCGCAAGCCGCATTGCCGCAAGAGTACGCAATTTACAAAAGCGTGGATCGCGGCGTTACCTGGATCAAAGCCAGTGCCAGGTTGGCGGGAAATTCCCGCATTAACAGCTTCGGCGCAACGGCGGACAGGATCTTTGCAGGTACCGATGCGGGCATCTATTCGTCGGGCGACGGAGGCCAGGCGTGGCAGAGAACCTCCGTAACATCCCGTACCATCAGTTTTGCGACATCAGGTAATATCATTTATGCCGGTACTCAGAGCGCCGGTCTTTTCGCCTCCAAAGACCAGGGCCTCAAGTGGACTCCGGTAACCAGCCTCGCATCCAGGAACATTCGTTCGCTTCTTGCCGCACAAGGCCGATTGTACGCCGGTACAGACGCCGATGGTGTGATGGTTTCGAACGATCAGGGAATGACTTGGGTGGCCCACAATGCAGGACTTCCCCCGCTCTGCCAGATCTTTGCGTTGGCATTTGTTAACGACACGATTTTCGCCGGATTGTACGCCAAAGGTCTTTACGCCTGGAGCGACAACGAACGGCGCTGGACCAAAGCCGGCAACGTCAAACCGCTCGTGCTCGCCGCTAGCGGTGGTTCGCTCACGGTGGGTCATAATCCGGGTGGCATCTACTGGAGCGAAAAACCGAAATCCTCCGAGTGGACCAAGGCCGCCGGCGATTTCGAATCCGCTGCGCCGGTCTGGGAGATGGCGTCGGGCGACCAGTTAGTTCTCGCTGGGATGGCTGATGGCATTTTTCGCTCGGAGGACCACGGCCGTACCTGGTCTCGCACGCTGAAAGGTCTTCCGGCCAAAAGTCCGGGCGTATCGTTCCTCGTACAAGGCAACACCATATACGCAGGCTTAGTCGTCACCTCTAACAGCCGCAAGTAATAAGTCCATCCCATCATGGACCGAACGGGGCGAGCCTTATGTCGCATAGCTGCGACCCTGGCCGGGCGCGCCCGACACAAGCGTGAACATAAGCACCCGGCAGCTTTCCCGGCGCAGACTCTCGAGTCTGCAGCGTCGAGACTCGTCTCGACGCTTCTTTGCTGCGACCGCGACGTTGACACTGCCATCCGCGAATCTTCAGAAGGCTCCACGATGCAACTTGGAAAGGGCAAAGCCTCGCTGCTGCCGGCGAGCGGGAGTCCCGTCGCCGACCAGAACATCGCCGGGCTCCACCAGCGGGCTTCGCTAGCGCTTGCCAATGTCCGACAGCCACGCCTCGTGGATGGTCGCCGCCGCGTCCTCCGGCACGATAAAGCCCGACTTCAGGCTATCCACGGTCGCGTCGATCACCTGTCTGAGGTACGTGACGTGGTCAGGGTACAGGCCGGCCAGCCGGGCCTCGTCGAACGGCTGAAACGTGCCGAAGAGACGGCAGAATCCAGGACCCGAATTCACACCGGTATTCATAGCCGTGGGTACGGCGTGCTGCGACAGCCGGATGCCGCCGAGCGCGTTACCGAGATTGTCCCGCGCTACAACGACTGGCGGCCCCAGAGCCTGAACCTGAATCTCCGGAGCGGTGGGAGGAGGCACATTGTCCTTGACCCATCGAGCCATATGGTCGTAGGCCGCGTTGAGGACGTAGGCCCAAGGAATCCGGCTGGAAGGCGGCTGGTCGCAGACTGGAGGGGCAGAAGGCGGCAGATCCCGCCGTTGCATCGGAGCGAGCGCTTGGCTCTCACGATAGTCGAGGTGAGCCGAACCAGCCACTTCCCACCGGCGATGATGGTTCGTATCCGGCTGGCGCAGGGCTGCCTGGTTCCCGGCGATTTCCGTTTCACTTAGGAGCTTGAAGACCTTCACGTCCATATCCGTTCGCAGCGTGCCCCCGCCCGAGACCAGCACGAACGCGTCGAAAACACGCGTCAGCGGCTGGATCGAGTTGTAATAAGTGGCCAGGCGGTTCGCGGAGGCCGATACGCCGATGGCAATTATCCGTTCAGGAGTCAGATCGCCCAAGGGCTTGACCGAACCTGGATTTCGGACTGCTTGCGCTGCCTGCGAGAAGATATCGAAAGAGAGCGCGTCGTCCATGATCGCGCCGCCCTGGGTAACATCCAGCGTCCCGTATCGGGCGGGGCTCCACTCCCTCAACCCGGTTATCGCCTGATGGATGCCTGCCCGTTGAGCCGAGACTCCGACCCACGCGTAGCCGCGCCGAAGGATGTGCTCGGAAGAGGCGGCCCACAGCGCATCCAAGTCGTATCCGCCCGCCACGTTCTGCCATTCCATCAGCACAGTTCCATTGAACTTTGCTGGCGGCATTGGCCTGCGAACAATCATCCGTGTGCGATACGTATGGCCGCCGTCGATCACGCTGCCGGTCGCCACCGCCGGCGTGGCGTAGCGATTAGCGGTGCCTTCGAAAAGGAACTCCTCCTCGATGAAGCCATAGCGCTGCAGGTCCACCGGCGTCGCGAAGAATGGGTACCCGTGAGAAGGATCGCCCGGCGCGGCCGTTGGCGCGATCGAGCGAACCGCGGCCGGGTTCGGCACAACGCTGGCGCTTGCGGGTGCAATCGCGACTGTGACACCGTCCGGACTCCGCACGGTCCCAACGACCAGCGTAATGGGAACGCCCGGTCCGGGCGCGACGGTTTCCGGAATGCGCACCTTCACCTGCAGCACGCCCGCAATGAAGCCCGGCGCCGCCGCCGCACCGACGACCGTCGCATCCTGCCCGCCGATTTCAACCCTCACCGGTA
The DNA here is from genome assembly GCA_046160045.1 of Bryobacteraceae bacterium. Classification (GTDB taxonomy): domain Bacteria; phylum Acidobacteriota; class Terriglobia; order Bryobacterales; family Bryobacteraceae; genus CAZGUX01. The sequence continues at coordinate 2,057 of JBJXGR010000344.1, read as the reverse complement.
GAAGTGGGCGTGCCAGGGAGCCGGAGCTGACCTGTCCATCGACTCCAGTTGGCGCCGTCTGCCCCTCACCGGTCGCGAACAGGGTCACCCTAGAGCCCCTGGCCGCGGGGGTCGATGCGGAATTCGCGCCCAAGTCCTCATTGAGGATGGCGCCTTGGCCGGAGCCGCTGGAATCTGCCGTGAAGATTCCCGGCGCGCTGTCGGCGACCGTCAGGATCTGCGCCATCGACTTGACACCGCACCAGGCGGTCTGCATCCTCGTAGTAGCTTTCCCGGCAACGGCGTAGGGGACGGCCACGTTCACCTGGTCGGTGCGGGCAAACAGCACCGGAGCAGGCACTCCGTCGAACAGGACTGTGGTCTCCCCGAGAGCCTTCTCGAACATCCCGGCGTTGTTTGGCATTGCCATCTTGGCAGCTGACGATCCCAGGCCAATTCCGTTGATCGACACAATCTCGCCCGGCGCAACGGCGCCAAGCCGGCGACTGGCCGCATGCAGCACCAGCCGGTCCGGCAACAGAGGCGGCAAGCCGCTCACCTGCGCCGGGGTAGAGCGGTTAAGAACAGCCGAGCCGTCGCCCAACTGGCCCGAGGTGTTTATTCCCCAAGCCCACACCGTACCGTCGCCTTTCACGGCCAGGGAATACAAGTTGCCTGCGGCAATCGCAACCACGCCGGTCAACTCGGCAAGTTCGCCCGACGGGAGTCTGAGACCCAGCTCGCCCCATCCGTCCCAACCCCAAGCCCACACCGTACCGTCTTCTTTCAAGGCAAGACTGTGTTGGCCGCCCGCAGCGATGGCGACGGCTTGAGGCAACACCTGCCAAGGCTCCGGATGCGGTGTCGACCACCCACCCTCCAGCCTACATCCCCACTCCCAAACGGTCCCGTCGCTCTTCAGCGCTACACTATGGCCATCGAACCAATCAGTCATAATCTCACCGGGTCCCCCGGCTGAGACGGCAACCACATCACTTAGCCCTTTCACGCGTACTGGACCCGCGTAGCCGCCGGTCATTCCGTTCCCCAGTTGACCGCATGTATTGTGCCCCCAAGCCCACACGGTCCCATCACTGGCGAGCGCCAGGTTGTGTTCGGGTGCCGCGGACAGCGCCATCACCCCAGCCAGCCCGGGCACCTGACGTGGTGTCGAGCGGCTGCTGAACTCCCATACAGTCCCGTCACTCTTGAGGGCCAGGCCAAGTTCGCCAGCGGCGATGGCCAAGCTTCCGTTAAGCGTCGTCACCTGTCGCGGTGTATCCGCGCCGACCGGCCAGACCCAAACCGTCCCATCGGCCCTCAGCGCGATATTGTCGGAGACTCCTGCGGCGACAGCCACGACTCCGGTCAACCCACCTACTCGCACTGGCCTGGAAGCAACACCCTCAGGCTTGGAAGCAGGACTCCTCTGCCCGCCCCAAGTCCAAACTGTTCCATCCTCACTGACAGCGAGGCTATGTTCCGGGCCTGCCGCGAGAGTCCTCACGATCGATGCCCCTTGTGTGGCGCCAACTCCCATCCACATCAGAACGACTACCGCAAATACAAGCCTTGGCATATGACACCTCCCGGGCAGAACTCCGGCCATGCCTGCTGCGATTATGCGGCGGCGGCCTCACCAGTGCGCCTTGAAAGCCGATTGAATTCTCCTTGCGGCGCAAGCTGCTGAATCAACGGGTTTTCAGGTCTTGACATAGGGAATCTCCGAGACTATGGTGGAAACACGGAGGATCGCTCCGTGCCTATAGCGGCAGGCTCAGTCGTCCGGTTTGACCATTTCGAAGCGGACCTGTCAGCAGGACAGCTACGCAAGCGTGGAGGCAAACTCCGACTGTTCGATCAATCGTTCGAGGTACTGCGCGTCCTGCTGGAGCATCCCGGCGAAATCGTGAGTCGGGAAGTGCTCCGCCGGCGCCTGTGGCCAGAGAGTGTTTTCGTCGATTTCGAAAACAACCTGAACACCGCGGTCGCCAGGCTGCGGGAGGCGCTCGGGGACTCGGCCGAGCATCCACGCTTCATCGAGACCTTACCCAAACGCGGCTATCGTTTTATCGGCG
>JBJXGR010000343.1:0-8464 GCA_046160045.1 Bryobacteraceae bacterium | reverse complement strand
CACCAGCGCCAGGAACGTGCAGAACACGTGACCGCGGATCGTCTCATCGCGTTTGTGATAGATGGGTCGCGTCTCCAACAGCGACTTCATCGATCGAAAGATGTCCTCCACCATCCACAGTTGCTTGTACTTCAAGGCCACCTCGCGCGCCGCCATCTGCGTGTTCGTCGTCAACACCCACTTGCCGTCGTAGCGCGCTTCCTCCCGGATCTTCTCTTCATCAATACTGAAGCGCTCGCCGCTGGTCCGCAGGAAACGGCGGTAGCCTTTGTTGCCCACCAGCGACTTGTCTCCGCCCTCCAGAGCGTCTTGCAAGGAGGCCACCAGGTTCTCCCGCTCCAGCCGGTCCTTGCGCGCTTCGGCCTCATTCACGCACACCACGTAGCGCCGATCCTCGACCCTGACCTGCTTCACCTTCAGCGGCGCCGGGTCCTTGACATCGGTGCTCTCGGCATATACTTCCGAGTATCGTCCAGCGCGCCCGATCACCTCGTCGCGGGCCTCCTTGGAACTGCGCATCCGCACTCCCAGGATGTACTTCCAGTTTCGCTTGGCGATCTGTTCCACCGTCTCGGCACTGATCATTCCACGATCCGCCACGATGCACACTTCGCCCACCGCAAAGCGTGTCTTCAGCCGCTCTACGATCGGAACCAGACTCTTGACGTCGGCCGCGTTGCCCGGCCACATCTCGCTCGACAGCGGGTTGCCTTCCCCATCCAGCACCACTCCCACCACCATCTGCAATCGGTCCGGCCGATGGTCCTTGGAGTGCCCGTACTGTCCGATCGTCTGCCCGCCCTCGCCCTCGAAGTAGATCGAGGTCGTGTCGAAGAAGACCACCTCCAGGCTGCTGAACAGATCGCGGCGGCGGGCGAACAGATCCTCCTCCACCAAGTCTTTGATCGTCCGCGCGACGAAGGGCGTGGCGGCGCCCTGCTCGGCTTCCGGGAGCGGAGTCCCGAGCCAGGCCATGGCGCGATAGAAGTGATGTAACTCCAGCTCGTCCGCATCGGCGATGGCGTAATCCTGTTTCCACTTCTCGGCCGCGCGGTCGCTGCCCGGCGCCAGCAGGCGGTGCAACGCGGTGACAAACACCGCCCGCTCCACGGAAAACTCGAACCGCCGTGGGCGCAACAACTCGCTCAAGGCAGGGCCGATGCCGCACTCTTGCCAGAGGCGCTGAAAGATGAGGGGCGGGCCAATCCTCCGTGTGCGCGTGGTGATGGACTCGCCGTTGGCATGAGCTCCCAGAACGGTGTACTTCTCCGAAAAGCGTCCCAAGGAGCGAAGCAGCGAATCCAGTTGGCCAGAGGCAATCAACTCGTCCAGACGGCCCAAGCGGCAGACCACACGCTGACGCACCTTGCGGTCCACGCGGTAGTTTTCGGCGAGGAGGAGGTTAGGTGCGGTCGCCGTTGGTCTGGGTGCGGAGGAACATGGCGTGAATGACACTACCATGCTACGCCACGCCACAGATGGGCACTAATCAACTGAAACCACCGGTTCCAGGAGGACCAATTCACACCAATATGACACTACACATCGCCGATTGTCCAGATACCGCTCAACCCTCCCAATGACTTGCGGCGATATTGCGACGAAGAGTGTCGAAGATGGGTCTGACAGAGACCGTATGGATCCGTTTTGATCAATCAGCGTGGCGGATTGCCCGGCGGCCCCGTAGACAAGGGCCCCAGAATACACATCCAGCCGACAGGCGAAAATGGCGGCATCACCGATCTTACCCGTAGCCCGCGTCTCGTCGTCAAGCACCGCGAGGAGGTCGCCGGCCGCGCCCAAGTCACCGACCTCTCGATGGATGATAGCCTCAAGCTTTTCGACATAATCCATGTCGTCAGCCGTCCTGACAGTGGCGTCCAGAAACGCAATGCAGAGTTGACCCGCGCCGATCCAGGACAGGAACGGGCTGCGAAAGGACAAGACATCAGCAGCAGAGAAGCCAGCGAACGAGTACACGTGCGCATCACTGTACGCCACACTTGGCCGCCCCGAGATTGTGGACGCGATTTGTTCTCTCATGTAATCTCCCTTGCCCTACCTCCATTTATAAGCCGAGAGGCGGCACGGCCCCTCTCGGGAACCGTAGCGGAAATGATTCCTAAGAACTCTGCTGTGCGCTGAAATCACGCTGCGGTACAATGCCATCATGGGTCCGAAGACCGTTCGAGTACGACGTGAGGACCGTGGGTGGATCGTATCCCGTGAGGGAACGAAGGGCACTCGGCGGGCGTTCGCCAGAAAACCCGACGCGGTTGCCGCCGCCAAGGTGCTTGCGCGCGACACTCAGCCGAGCCAGGTCGTCATCTACAATTCCGACGGTCGGATCCAGGAGTATCGGACCTACGGGCTTCCGCGGATACAACAGCCACCCTATCGCAGCCAGCTTGAAGACCAGATCCAGCTCGCCGTGGAAGCGGCTGACACGAAAGGGAATTGACGCGAATGGGCGCTCGGTTGCGGGCGTCGGATGTGTTTGTCAATTGTCCTTTCGACGACACCTACAAGCCGGTCTTCGAAGCGATAACCTTTGCCATTTTCGATCTGGGCTTCGTCCCCCGGTGCGCGCTCGAGGTTGACGACAGCAGTCAGGTCCGGCTCGAGAAGATCGCCAGCATTATCGAGCGTTGCCGCTATGGAATTCATGATCTCTCGTACGTGGCTATCGATCCGCGTACACGACTACCGCGCTTTAACATGCCGCTTGAACTCGGATTGTTCCTCGGATGCAAGCGGTTTGGAGGGAAATCTCAGCTTACCAAGAATTGCCTGATACTCGATCACCATTCGTATAGATATCGGAGGTTTATGTCCGATATTGCCGGCCAGGACATCCATGCTTATAAGGGGACACCGCGCGCCGCCATTCGCGCGGTCCGCGATTGGGTCTGCGCCGCATCCAAACGTGAGAGGTTACCCGGCGGCGATGAGATCTACCGCCGATACGTGCGGTTCAGAAAGCGCCTACCGAGAATATGCAAGGAGTTGAGGCGTGAGGTCTCTGAGCTCACTTTCGTGGACTACTCCGAGACAGCCAGAATCTGGCTCCAGCATAACCGCTGAAGTGCCCGAGGGGAGACGAAACTTGCGAGCCTTCAGAGCGATGGGTCGCGCCGGAAGGGTTCTCTCTTCGACGATCGTGCCGTCAGTGAGTTTTCACACACAGCGAGATCGTTCGCTTGTAGAGATCGAATCCCACGTAATGCAGAGTCGAACCCGCACGGTCAATGCTCTCGCGCTGTCCCGGGATGACCGGCTGCTCGTGAGGTAGGTCCCCGAGCCCCCATGAATCGCGAACAACATGCGGTACTCGCCAGGTGAGATTGCAAACAGGGGCGAATGCGCTTTGCGAACCCGCGTGACGGGTTAGCCGCAATCCGGTTCGTCTGTAGTGCCGAGGCACACTCGATTTTTCACACACGCGAACTATGACATCCGGGCGGGGCCTCTGTCATGATAACCCCCGAGCAACACCGTACTATAGATCCAAACGGATCCCAGCAGACTCCGATGCGATTTGTAGACCCTTGGCGACAGGTCGAGAACTCCTTGCGGCGTGTGGGGGCCTGCAAGATCGTTTCCGGCTCAGGAGAGGTTCCCGAGTTGACAGGCGAGATCAAAAAGTGGTGCAAAGGATGGAGAGGAGCCGTCAGTCATGGCATTGACCAGCAAAACGAGCCGCGAGCGAGCGCTTTTGGAAGGCCTCCAGCACGCAGTGCATGGCCTGCGCGCGCCGTTCACCTGCGGTGGTACGCTCGTGCCCGAACAGCCGGTCACGCTCTGCTTCCCCGACAAGACCCAAATCCCCGTGCTGCGCGCGAGGGACACCTTCGAGCAGGAGCGGCTTCTCCGGCCGCTGATCGACCGCACGACCGCGGCGGCGTTCGGCATCGGCCGTAAGACCCGATACGACCGCACCGTCCGCGATGCCTTTCAGATCAAGGCTGAGGGTGGCGCCTTTTCCGTCCTTCACTTTGACCCCGCCGCGGCGGGCATACTTGAACAGATCCGTCGCGAGTTGGCGCCACAGGCTCCCGGCCCCCTCACTTCGGAGCTGTACAACCTGAATGTCTACGCGACAGGGGGCCACTTTGCGCCGCACAAGGACACCCCGCGCGGCAGCGACATGCTCGGCACCCTCGTCGTGTGCCTGCCGTCGCAGTTCTCGAGCGGAGCGTTCGTCGTCAAGCACCATGGTATCTTTCACACTTACGATTGGGGCCACGAGATCCAGCAGCAGGCTGAACCGGCGCGCATCCACTGGGCTGCCTTCTTCGGCGACGTCGATCACCAGATCGAGCAGGTGTGGGGAGGCCTGCGCGTGACATTGACTTACTTGATCCGGCACGGCGCCGACACCGGGAGCCGCAGCGTGCCCGACCGCGACCGCGATGCGCCGAATACCCTCGTCCAGCAAAAGCTGCGTGCCTTGCTGGACAATCAGCACTTCCTGGCCAAGGGTGGGACGCTGGCCTTTCCCTGCTCCCATTTGTACCACCAAGACGCGCGGTTCCAGCGCAAGCAGCGACCGCTCTCCCGTCAAACCGTGTCCGTCCTGAAGGGTCGCGATCACGACGTTGCGGCGGCGGCGATGGCCGAGGGGCTGGAGGTGACCCTCTGCCCGTACATGATCGAAACCTGTGCCGACGAGACCTGGCAACTCGATCACTACCCAACCCCGCGCGAGCAGGCTGCGTTGGGTGACCAGTTGGACCCGACGGATCTCGAGAATGCGCTCGCCGTCCGGGCAAGCTCTGAGGGTGCCGCGGACTTCGATGTCGTTTGGGTGGATCCGCCGCCGCATTTTAATGGACAGCCCACCATGTACCCCGAGATCAGAGAAGGCCGGGCCCCCGCACCGGATCCTGATTTGCCCGCCCTGATGCACCTCCACGCGTGTGAGTACAGCGCCACGGGCTATTTTGGAAACGAAGGCGGCGACGTCGACCTCTATGTCTACGGCGCACTGCACGTAGCGATCCCGCGGCATGGCGAAGGGGCTCGTGCCCCCGGCAAGACCGAGCCTACTGATGCGTCCCCACCGGCTCGCCGGCGGATCAAGAAAAGCGTGTGACGGGCGCAAGGAAAAGCACGAAGACCCGGCTGGTCGTTCCTGAGGTTGCTCAGGATGTCATTCCCGTCCTCGGTCTTCCCGCAAATAGGTTACACTGACTCCAATCCACTACAGGAGTAAACAACCGTCATGCCGAACCGCCGCCGCTTCCTTCAAGGAATGTCCGCCGTGCCTCTGGCCGGCAGCCTGAGCTTCGCCGTCCCCACCAGGCGCGACTACTTCAAAGAACTCAATATCAAGCCCTTCATCAACGCCGCCGGCACCTATACCACGCTCACCGCCTCGTTGATGCACCAGGAGGTCGTCCAAGCCATTGAGTACGCCTCCAAGAGCTTCGTCCACCTGATCGATCTCCATGATGCGGTCGGCAAGCGAATCGCCGAGCTCATCGGCTGCGAGGCCGCGATGGTCAGCTCCGGCGCCGCCGGCGCCCTCACCGTCGGGACCGCGGCCTGCATTACGGGCGCCGACCAGGAGAAGATCCGCCGCCTGCCCGACATCGCCGGCATGAAGAACGAGGTGATCATCCAGAAGTCGCACCGCTACGGGTACGACCACGCCGTCCGCAACTGCGGCATCCGGTTCGTGGAAGTGGAAACCGCAAGCGAACTCGAGCGAGCCGTCAGCGACAAGACGGCCATGATGCTCTATTTCAATGCCGCCGAACCGAACGGCCAGATCAAGGCAGCGGAGTTCACGCAACTGGGCAAAAAGCACTCCGTGCCCACCTTCAATGACGCTGCCGCCGACGTCCCGCCGAAAGAGAACCTTTCCAAATACACCTCGATGGGCTTCGACCTGGTGACGTTTTCCGGCGGCAAGGGCATTCGCGGTCCGCAAAGCGCGGGACTGTTATTGGGCCGCAAGGACCTGATTGAAGCGGCCCGGCTCAACGCGTCGCCCTACAGCGACTCCATCGGCCGCGGCATGAAGGTCAACAAGGAAGAACTCCTCGCCATGATGGTAGCGGTCGAGTTGTACGTCAAGCGCGATCATCAGGCCGAGTGGCGCGAATGGGAAAAGCGCGTCAAGATCGTCGCCGACTCGCTCACCTCGCTCAAGGGGTTGAAGACCGAGACCTTTGTTCCCGAGATTTCGAACGCCGCCCCTCACCTGAGGATCATTTGGGATCAGTCGAAGATTTCGGCGCAGGATGTTGTCAAACAACTCCGCGAAGGCGATCCCTCGATTGAGGTCCGTCCCGGCAGCAAGGAATTCCTGGAGGTCGCCGTCTGGATGCTGCAGCCCGGAGAGGCGCAGATCGTGGCCCGGCGCATCCGCGAAGTCCTGAAGGGCTCTCTCAGCTAGGCTAGGACTTAGCAGCGGCCTTTACATGGCACTTGTTGCAGTTGCCTTTGCTTGCGAATGATTTGCCGCCCGCCACGTGACAGGTTGCGCACGCAGTCTTGGCGGTCTCCGCCGTTTTGTGAATCGCCGCTTTGTAGTTGATCGGCGCGCGCGATTCGGGGAACACTGCCGGATGACAAGCCTTGCAATCGCCTTTGACGCGGTCGTTATGCTTTTTGTGGTCAAAGGTGACATTACCGGTCTTGGCGGTGAACACGATGTTGCCCGGATCTTTCTTGGGCTGAGCCAAGGTGACGGCAAGGGAAACAATGATGGCTAAGAAAAGGGAGAAGGACTTCATCAACTAACCTCCACTCGTACAGTACAGGTTCTGGAGCTGGAAAACAAAGGGTCTAGTCGAGTACCGGCCAGATGCCGCGCATGTCGATTTCCGTGCCCGGGAACGCCTTGGGCCGGAGTACCTGGGTGTCGGCTTCGAGCACGTAATCCCCGTCCTTCAACACGTGCGTTTCGACAATCCGATCGATCGGGTTCACGATCCAGTATTCGCCGACGCCGGCTCGGGCATAGTCGTCCAGTTTCTCTGTGCGCTCGACGCTTCCTCTCCGCGTGGAGAGAATCTCGATCACCAGCTCCGGTGGACTGCCCTCTTCAAAATGCGCCTCCGGCTGTTTGGAACTGACCACGATGTCGGGAATTCTAGACTGGACTTCGCCCAATGAATGGTTGAGAGGAGGAACGAACACGCCCACGGCGGAGGCCGCGTATCCCAATCGCTGGCTTTCCAATTGGCGATTGAGTTCTGCCACGAGTCTGTCGCTGAGCCGCTGATGTTTGTACGTAGGAGGCGGCAAGAGGATGGCCCTCCCGTCCACGACTTCCCACCGCCCGGCCGGCAGGCTCTCCCAATCTGCCCTGGTCCTCACAGCCAAATCCTGGGCGGAGGCGATCATACGACGATTGTACTTCCGCCCGGCCCCCTACATGTAGTTGACCGCCTGCACGGCGGCGCGCATGTAGCCCAGCGAGAATGATCGGCCCATGTGGCCCCACGGCGTGTCGCCCTCCACACGCGGCGTGTGATCCGAGACAAAGGCATTCGTGTAGCCGGCGTCTTTCCAGACTTTCATCGCCTGGATCATGTCGATGTCACCTTCGTCGATGAATACTTCCGTGTACTTGGGAACCGTGCCGCGCACCGTGCGGAAGTGAACCAGGTTGATCCGGTTGCGGCTCACGAAGTATTTGATCTCTTCGAACACGTCGACGCCCATCTCCGTGATCGTGCCCTGGCAGAACGTGATGCCGTTCGATGGGCTGGGAGCCTCCTTCAGGAAGCGGCGAAGCCCGTCCGGATGCGTGAAGATGCGAGTGCTGCCGCGCATGTTCTTGTTCGGCGGATCGTTGGGGTGCATGGACAGGCGAACGCCGGCCTTCTGGGCCGCGTCGACCAACGGTTTGGCGAAATCGAGGAATCGCTTCCACATCTCTTCCTCGTTCACCGTGCCAATCTCGGGGAACGGCTCCGCCGAGGCGATGCGCGTGTAGTCATTGGCCTTGTTCGATGCGCCGCCACGCCCCTCCACACTGTAGTAACCGACGCGCTCGTCCCAATAGAAGTCGGGCCAGAAGCGCCATTCCATCATGGGGACCCCCATTTCGCCCGCCGCCTTCACGGTGCGGAGGACATTGTCGATTTCCTGATCCTTTCCCGGCTGATCGAGGCGGCATTTCTTGTAGAAGTCGATCGGGATCATCATCGACTCGAGGGTCATGCCCATCTGCTCGCAGTTGGCTTTGTATGGGCGGATGTCTTCCTTTGTCCAGTAGCCCTTGTGGTCGCGATCGACGCGGTCGGTGCCTTGGAAGATGACGTACGTGCAGCCCAACTGCCGTAGCCATTTCAGGGTCGGGATCTCGCAATCAGGCAGATTCTCGGACAGTTTGGGCATCCATTTGTAAGTGCGGGGACCGCGGGGAGTCACGGCGGAAGCGGATCCGGAGGCGGCAGCCAGTGCGCCCAGTTTCAGGGCGTTGCGTCGGGTACTCATCATGGCGGGA
>JBJXGR010000342.1:0-9131 GCA_046160045.1 Bryobacteraceae bacterium | reverse complement strand
AGCAAACCATCCGGGGAAACTGGCTATGAATTACCGGGGGCCGGAAACCGGGACATGGACAAATTACCACTTTTCATCCGGCAAGGCCTGGCGGATATGGAAGTGCTTGAGTATCCAGCGGGTTACGCACCGAAGTCGGGAATTTGTAGCCCGTTTCCCCGCGTCTCGGCGCAGGTGTACGATGCCAGCACCAGGGCGCGTCCCCGGCTTTTACAATTCGGCGTTCCTCACCATGACTTGCGACGGAGGCGCTGCTAGCCGGCGGTCAAACTCGCGATGCCAGTTCATCGAGGAACGCCTTAGCGTTTTGCAGATCCGGCGCGTCAAAGCCTTCAGTGAACCACTCGTATCTTTCCGCCACTAGCAAACGGGCGTCCGCCTCCTTGCCTTCGGCTCGCCACAGCCGGCCGAGACTGAGTGCCGCCCGCATCTCGAGAGTCGTTGCGTGCTGGCTGCGAGCTACGTCGATCGCCTTGTGGAAGCACGCCTCCGCCTCGGCACAATGCTTGATCGGCTCCGACCCGAGGATCTCCCCCCGGAGCCGGTGAAGTTCGGATTCCCACCAGCATTCTTGGGTCCTCTGGATGTCCCCCCATGCGTCGGCCAGCGCCTGAAGCGCCTCGTCGCTCCGGCCGGCTCTGGCGCAGGATTCGGCCAAAAGGGCGCGATAGTAGGACAACCGTGCTCCAGCGGTTGCTTGCAAGACCTCGATGCCACTACGGATCCCGGCGATGCCCTCCTCGGAGGAGCCTTGGGCGGCGCGAGTCCAACCCCGTAGCACCTCGGCCCAGGCGAGATAGTAGGGGAAGCCGTGCTCCGTGCAGAGCGTAATCGTAGCTTCCGCCAGAGCATCGACTCCCTCGATATCCAGGCAAAACTGGTGCAGCATCGCGGCGTAGGCCAGCGCGATCGCCTGACTGAAGGGGTGGGAGAGCTCGCGAGCGAGATTCAACGTCTCCCCGGCGCTTGCCCGGGCCTTATCCGCATAGCCCGCATGCCACAAGTAATGAGTTGCCCAGCTACGTGAAAACAGTCCCATGTCCGCGCCAAAACGGGCGACGTGAGTGGGGTGCTGGCGTGGGTTGTAGAGAGCCTCGGCCTGGCGGAAATGTTTTGCTGTGGCGGCGGTGGACTCTCCAAGATGAAACGCCGTTCCACCCAGTTCCATGTGGCCGAGTATCCCGTAGACGGGGTCCCGCACCTGATTGGCGAGCTTCAGCACCTCCCTTCCCAGTAATTGTGTCTGTCGGATGTCGGCCCGCACGAAGCTCACGCAGATCATTCCCCATAGCGTTTGGAGGAGACAGGGTGTGTCTCCGAGCTGCTCGGAAAGTTCCCTTGCGCGAAGGTAAAGCTGCTCGACCTCGTCCCGCGCCCAACCTTTCGTCGTCATCAATACACGGCCAAGGAGGAGCAGGATTTCGAGTTCCTGGCGCAGCCGGTCGCGGCCGTCGGGAAGCGCTGCCAGGAGTCTCTGCGCGCTATCCAGATGCCGGTGCGCTTCGGAATACGCCGACCGTTGCAATGCGTTGCGGGCGGCCTGCCTCAGGTGCGGCACGGCTCTGCGGGGGTCGCGCGCCTGCTCGAAGTGCATGGCGAGCTCTGCGGCAATGATCGCCGTCCGCTTCCGGTAGGCGCCTTCCAGCCGATCGCCGACTTCCCGGTGAAAGCGCACGCGCCTCTCCGGCGAGATGCCTGCGTACACAACCTCAGGGTAAAGCGCGTGGCGGAATCGATAGCGCGCCGACACGGTCCCGTCCGGCCAAGTCATCGTACCGTCCGCCGTCAGGAACTGACCTTCGCCCGACCACCCCGCGCAGCGTGCTTCGATCGTGTCTTCCGGCATCGCCGTAGCGGCGGCTACGGCTGAGACGCAAAACGGATCGCCCGCTACGCTTGCCGCCTCCAGAATTGATTGGTCCTGCCCGGACACGATGTGCACGCGGTGCTCGATGAACTGGCGTACGCTCGCGGGAATCAGCTTTGCGCAGGCGATCGGATCGCCGGCCGCGAATCCACGCTCCTCCGCGCCATCCTGTGCCTGCTGCCGCATCAGTTCATCGACGATCGTCGTAAGAAAGAGCGGATGACCGCCGGTACGGCGGCGAAGGACATCGACCAGTTCGTGAAGTCGGGGAATGTTTCCACACCGCTGTCGAACATACTCTTCCACAGCATCGCCAGAGAGATAATCAAGAACGATCTCGGCGCAATGAGGGTGCGGCCGGAGTTCAGCGGCCAGGTTTCGCAGCGCTTGATTTCGCAGAACGGCTTCAACCGGCCGGTAAGTGCCCAATACCAGCAAACGCGCCGGGTCCCGGCGCCGAACCGTGTAACGGAGCCATTCTAACGTCGCGGTGTCGCTCCAGTGGAGGTCCTCCAGAACGAGGATCAGGGGCGCGCGCGCGGTAAGAACTTCCAGTGCGTCGGCCAGTTCTCGAAGCATCCTGGCGGGAGTCACAGGCGCGGGCGTCTCGTGTTGCTCGCCGTGCCGCAGGGAGGGAAGGTGTGCCAGCCAGCTTGGCGCGTGCTCCCGGAGGGTGGTGGCAACAGGCGCAGAGGTGTCGCGTCCCAGCCGTCCGAGAGCCTCCAGTATCGGCAGATACGCTTCGCCGGCGCCGTAGTGCTCCACGCACTGACCATGGCCGATGAGCACTTTCCGCCTCGATTTCGCCTCGGAAACGAACGCTTCCACCAGCGCTGTCTTTCCGATGCCGGCTTCGCCGGCGATCAATCCGATCCGCCGCGCCCCCTGCTGGACGGTTGTGTACCACTCGTCAAGCCGGGCCCATTCTGTCTCACGGCCGACCAGAGGATGCGCCATGGGCTCGACCGAGGTCTTCGCCACGGTCGACACCGGTGCGATAAAACGGTATCCGCGGCCGTGAACGGTCTGGATGAACTGCGGCGTCCGCGCCGGATCGCCGAGTGCGTGCCGGATTTCCCGGATCGCCGTCGTCAGGACGGCCTCGCTCACCGCGGTGTCCGGCCACGCCGCTGCAAATAGGTCATCCTTCGTAACGAGCTGATCGGGCTGGCTCACCAGGCGCTGAAGCAAGGCGAGGGCTTTGTGACTGAGCGGGAGGCTCTTGCCGCCTTGCCACAGCCGCTCGTCCAGCACGTCGAGACGGAACGGCTCGAATACGAAGTACCGTGCTTGCCGCATGTCTGACCGTCTTCGGCGGCCCGGAACTCGATAGCCTCAGAAATTCCTCAGAACTTCCTTAAGACTTCGTACGCGCTCGCCTGCAACATTCAGCTGAGGGTATCGCACCGGGAGGCTGAAAGTCACTATGAGGGTTCCAAGCTTGGCGCTCCTGTTTGGGCTCAACCTTCTTTATTCCGCCACGACTCTGATCAAAAGCACCGACGGTGGCCGGACCTGGACCGACATCGACCCGGGGCCGCCACATCAAGGGGTGATGGACCTTCAGATCGCCTCAGACGGTTCTCGGCTTTATGTCCTGACGATCACTCGGAGCCAACCAGGGCCCTTCGGGGCCTGGCTGCTCGATCGCGGTGATTTCAGCGTCCTCTCCTCATCCGATCGTGGGCGAAGCTGGCAAGAGCTCGATGCTCTCCGCCTGATAAACGTGAGGGCGGCAAGACTGGCCGTGGCGCCTTCCGATCCCCAGACCGTGTACGTCGCGTACGAGGACACAGATATGACGAGTCGTGCCCCGTTGTGCGGACTTGTTCCGTTCACCTGGGCGGTGCGGAGAAGCACGGACGGGGGCAAAACAGCCGCCGTGTTGCGGGGCAACGAGCAATTGCTCCAGCCGATCTGCAAGCAAAACGGTACCTTGTGGTCCTACACAAGGGCCTTGGCCGTTCACCCCGCCGATTCAACCAACGTCTTCCTGGCGCTGGAATGGTATGTCGACTTCGACGGTAACCATTCCGGATTGCTTTCCAGTGCGGACGGAGGAAGGAACTGGAGTTTGTCGTTGAAAACCGGGTTCACTCAGTTGCTGGCTAAGCCAGGTGAGCCTTCCACGCTTTACGTGAGGAACGAAGAGGATTTTACCGGCCGGCCGTATCTGGCGAAGACGACTGACGGGGGCAACGAATGGTTGCGCAAGTTCCCCGATGTGTCGACGCTCGCAGTAAACCCCGGTGCCCCCGCAGACCTTTTGGTGAGTCGAAACGATGGAAGCTTGTGGCAGTCCTCCGATGGAGCCGAGACTTGGCGGCAACTCGGCACATGGTTGCCTTTTGAGCGGTTGGTCTTCCATCCGGCAAAGCCATTCCTTGTTCTCGCGCAAGCACGTGCTCTCGATCACCAAGCAAGCAACACGGGCGAAATCCTCAGAAGCCACGACGGCGGAGCGACATGGACAACTGTTCCCACCGGCTTAGACGGGTTCTCGTTTGTGTTCGATCCGAGCGATCCCGATACCGTCTATGGCATCTCAGAAAAGAGGCTCGAAGCTCGGCTTCGGCCGCCGTACATACGAAACCTGGCCGGCGGATCAAGGCTCGGCGCGGGTTCGCTGTTCTCCATCTATGGAGAGGACTTGGCGGCGGGCGTTACGTTTAACGGCCAGCCGGCGGATCTGCTCTTTGTTTCGAGCCGCCAGATCAACGGGCAGGTTCCAGCGGGCCTCGATGTTGGAGAGGTTGTCGCCGAAGTGGTCAGGCAGCAGGCGGAGGGACCCTTGTTGGTGGACCGGCAGTCCATTGCGCTCAGCCCGGTGGCGACACCAGTGATCCTCCACCACCCTTCCGGCTCCCCGCATGTCTATCACCTGGACAGTGAGCGAATCATTGCCGATGCCGACCCTGCACGACCCGGGGAGACGATTGTCGTCTACTGTGCAGGCCTGGGTGCACCGGAAACGCGATACGTGCAGTATTGGCCAGCGGACAGGCCGGGTGCTGTTCACCCGGTCTTGTTTGCCGAGCCGGTAGCAAACCAGGCGGGAGTCTCTCGAGTAGGGATCGAGGTGCCCAGATCCCTAGGGCCGGGTTCGTACTTGCTGCTTTTCTGGGGAGGTCGAAATACCGCCAGATTGGAGGTACGCTAACATGCGCAGCGTCAAGTACCCGAGTTCCCGAATTATCTGGATCTGCTGCCTCGGTTTTCATTCTCTCCTCGCGCAGCCTGCGTTTTTCCGCAGAGACATCTCTGTTGGCGACGGTCCAGGCCCGCTCATTGTCGGCGACTTCAACGGCGATGGCCGGGCCGACGTGGCCTTCCGAAGTTGGGCTTGCAGACTCCCCTCGTCTCTGAGCGGGCCGTATCAGCGCTGTCCACAGGGCACCGTCGGCGGGGTGATCAGCGTCCTGCTGAACGCCGGCAGTGGAAACTTCTTGCCGCCGATCGACACGGTCATCGATCTCGAGGTTCCGTTTGACACCTATCCCCCTTTGGCAGCCGATCTGAACGGCGACGGCAAGCTGGATCTACTCGGTTACTCGCTGGGCAGTGCACCAGGTGTGAGAAGCTTCTTCTTCCTCCCTGGCCGCGGAAACGGCGCCTTCCTTCAGCCCCGCGAGATCCAGACCGGCTACCCTGTTGCCACCGGGGACTTCAACGGCGACCGCATCCCCGACCTGTTGTTGGGCCGCGATCCTGTCTTTCCTCCTCCTCCCGGACCCGGGCAGCCTCCCCCGCAACTGCCGCCCACGCCCCCCCTGGAAATTCTGCTGGGCAATGGCCGAGGCTTCTTCCAGACCGCCGGCCGAACCGACTTTTCACCGTGGACCCAGATTGCGGACTTCAACCGCGATGGCCGCAGTGACGTGGCCGCGGTGCTGTCGCAATCAGAAACTCAGACAACGATTGTCATTCACCTGGCACAGGCTGACGGCACACTCCGTACCCCCGTCGAAACAGTCCTGGATGCGTTGCCGCTCGCGGCCGATTTCAACCGCGACGGACTGCCTGACCTGGTGACCCCCGCCGGCATTTGGCTTGGCAAGGGAGACGGCAGCTTTCAGCCCTCACGCTCGTACGCTTCTGCCGCCGCTGCCAGACAATGGGCTGGTCCCGCCATCGCCGCCGACTTCACCGGCGACGGGTTAATGGACTTGGCGGTGGCTCACCGGGGTGAGGAGAACGGTCCAGCGAACTCGTTCTCTTTGTTGGCGGGCAGGGGCGATGGGAGCTTCGCGCCGCCGGTGGAGTACGCCGAACGATTGGCCGGAGGGCCTGCCGGAGACCTGGACGGCGACGGTCGTGCGGACTTGGCGAGGACCGGGGACAACACCGTGTCAGTGTTATTGTTCAGGCCTGAAGGCGGGCCAGCGTTGCGCCGCGCCGTCTCGTCCGCAAGCGACACGGCCATTGTGGCGCCCGGTTCCCTGGCCGCAATCTATTTGTCGACTTCGGCGACGGCAACCGAGCGCGCTGAGGCCGCGCCGTGGCCCGCGCGACTTGGCGGAATCAGCCTCGAAGTTCGCGACAAAGCCGGCGTCGCCCGCCTCGCTCCGCTCCTGTATGTCTCGCCGTCCCAGGTCAATTTTCAGGTCCCCCCGGACACGGCGCTCGGAGAAGCCACCCTGGTGCTCATTGCCGATCGAGGACCGGCACCGGTTGGCGGCATGCAAGTAGACTCAGTAGCGCCGGCGCTCTTCCTGGTCAACCGCCCAGACCCATTCACCGAGGAATCGGGCGTGGCCGTGCCGGCGGCTCTTGCCGTCCGTGTCGCCGCCGACGGCCGGCAGACCCCCGTCCCAGTCTTCACGTGCCCGTCGTTCCCCGGATCTCGATGCGGTCCGGTACCAATTCCGCTCCCGCAAGCCGGCGACCCGACCTACGTCAGCTTTTTTGGAACCGGATTCCGCGGGGCGAACCCAGTGAACGTCATTTGTACCATCAACGGCGTCCGCGTTCCCGTCGAACACGCTGGACCGCAAGGCACGCCGGGCCTCGATCAGATCAATGTCCGCCTGGCGCCGGAAGTTCGAGGCCAGCCGCCATTTTCGTTCGGCATCGTGACCATCAGCATTGACGGAGTACCGGCTAATGGGACTTGGCTCCGGTTTCGTTGATCCAATTGGCGCAGGCAACGGTACCTGTCGTCAGGGAGCTTTAACCGTACATAGGCGGCAGGCAATGCCACGGTTCCTTTTTGCGGACACGGCTCCGACACCCCAGTTGGCGGTTCTGGTGTCGAGCACTTCGCAGGCATGCACGGAAATCATCGCATAGGAGGCGATTACGCTATGAGATCACACCGAGCTTTTGTTCTGACCATTGTCACTTCCCTGACGGTCTTCGCGGCGGGATTGCAGGAGAAGGATGTTCGGGAGCAGCAGGATCGCGCACTGGCTCTCTTGGGGCCGGCGGATCCGGCGCTGGTTGTGGCGTGGAACCGGATGGTAAATGACATCGCGTTTGCGGAAGATCAGTTCCTCACCTTCAAAGGTGTGCGCGCCCACGCCATGATGCACATCGCCATCCATGACGCGCTGAACGGCGTTATCCCGCTGTATCGCCAGTTCGCCTTACGCGATATCGATCTGTTCGTTCACCCAATCGCTGCCGCCGCGCAGGCGGCGCACGATGTGGTTGTCTCGCAGTACCCGGGCCAGCAGGGAAGGCTGGACACGGAGCTTGCCCGATGGCTGTCGAAGGTGGCGGATGGACCGGGTAAGACGCGAGGAATCGCACTTGGCCGCAGGAGTGCAGCCGCCATCCTTGCGGCGCGCGCCGCCGATGGCTGGGATTTCCAGGGCACGTACTCGTTTTCGACCGAACTCGGAGCGTACCAGACAACACCGCCTTTCAACGGCTTTGTGTTGCAGCCTGGGTTCCGCTTTGCGACGCCGTTCGGCCTTCGTGCTCCCGGACAGTTCCGCCCGGGACCGCCACCGTCACTCGGCAGCCCGCAATACGCCGCGGCCTACAACGAGGTGAAGGGCTTCGGCAGCGCCGGCAGCGTGCTTCGTACACCGGAGCAGACCCTCTACGCCATCTGGTGGATGGAATTCGCTGAGGGGTCCGTAAACCGCCTTGCCAGACAACTCGCGACCCAACGGAAAACTCACCTGTGGCAAGCTGCTCGGATGTTCGCCTTGTTGAATATGAGTCTGTTCGATGGGTATGTCGCGGTTTGGGATTCGAAGTACGAGCACAATCACTGGCGCCCGTACACGGCGATTCGCGAAGCGTCTGGCGATGGCAACCCGGCCACGGGAGCGGACTCGACCTGGGAGCCGCTCCGCACCACTCCGCCGTTTCCGGAGTACGTGTCCGCTCACGCCGCCGGGTGCAGCGGTTCCTTCGAGATACTCAAGCGTACGTTCGGGGACCACGTGTCGTTCACGATGGAGACCACGACCGCTCCTCCGGGAATGCCGACGCGTTCCTTTCACAGCTTCAGCGCAGCCGCGTCCGAGTGCGCCGACTCACGTATCAGGCTCGGCTGGCACTTCCGCTACGCGACGAACGGGGGCTTGGCGCTCGGCCGCGCGGTGGCAGACTGGATCGACGAGAACCACCTCGAGTTCCGATTGGCATCGCTAAAACACTAATAGTTGTACGGTCTGATCTCTCGTTCTGCCGTCGATGTGTCGCCGATTGGGTTCCTAACCGCAATTGGTAGCTAGGCTCCACTGATAATCCCCGTTTGCTCGGTGAAGCCCGGCAGGTTGCCCCGTACTATAATTGCGGCGTGCCGTGGGGTCTCAGTGCCACGGCACGCCACACAAGGCCGCAAGCTAAGGTCTGACATCACCCTTTGTACTGATGCCTGTACCGGTCCTGGTGAAATAGACTCCAGGGCGCTTTTCAATGAGTCCTGCAAGGAGGGTCGAACGAATGGAGATCGCCGGCACAAAAGGCAGCCGCCCCGTATTCGTCGACGAAGCTGAGGTCGCCGACCTTAGAGCGAGAATGCGTGGACCGTTGCTTCGTCCGGGTGATCCCGGTTACGACGGGGCGCGCGTCATCTTCAACGGGATGTTCGACCGCCGCCCGGCCCTGATTGCGCGCTGCCGCGGCCTTGCGGACGTGATCGACGCCGTGCAATTTGCACGACGCCACCATCTGTTGATAGCGGTCCGCGCAGGCGGCCACAGCGTAGCGGGCAACTCGATGTGCGATCAAGGCATGGTCATCGATCTTTCGCAGATGAACGCGGTCAGCGTGGATCTCAAACGTCGGATCGCCCGTGTCCAGGGCG
>JBJXGR010000341.1:0-16171 GCA_046160045.1 Bryobacteraceae bacterium | reverse complement strand
CGAATCCTTTCGACCGGAATCGTCTACGATCGCGGACCCGGCCTGATCGCGGGGGCCTGCCGCGCGAAGAATGGGGACCTGTTGGTCTCGTTCAACTCCGGGGGCGATTTGAGCGCGGGGCAGAAGTCCGGGATTGTCCGATCCAGCGATGGCGGCAAAAGCTGGAGCGCCCCCGAACATTTCTTCGAATCCGTGTTCAAGCGCGGCGGCATCGAGGCCGGCTGCACGCTGACGTGTCTGAAGAGCGGCCGCCTTCTGCTGCCTTACGCCGATGGGTTCTATCTGTTCCCGGGCGCCAAGAACGAAAACCGCAACGCGCTGCTGTTCTGCCCGTTCTCCGACGACCACGGCAGGACATGGCAGGGCACGAAGGCGCAGGCGTACGAGGGTTTTGAAGCCTTCGCTTTCGGCCGCGTCGTCGAACTGGCGAACGGGACGCTGTTGTTGCCGTTGTGGGGCGCCTACGACCGCCGCGGGATCTGGGGAGCGGGAATCCTCAAATCGAAAGATCAGGGAGAAACCTGGAGCGAGTGGCGGTCGATTGTCCGCGAGCGCGGCGACGAAACTCCTATTCTCCTGCTGCCCGACGGCCGCGTGCTGGCGTTGATCCGCGGCTACTCCCCCGCGCCGGAGCGTCCGTTTCACGTGGCCTGGTCGAGCGATGGCGGCGATACCTGGACCCCGCCCAAACGTGTGAGCATCAATGGCACATCGCCATCCCTGCACGTGACGCCGCGAGGCTTGGTGCTGGCCGGATTCCGCAGCACCCTATCGGGAGGACGCTGCCACGTGGCCTCGTCGCGGGACGGCGGCAACACCTGGACGCACGAACTGGAACTGAAACTCCCGAAAGGAGACTGGAAGAGCGGAGGCTATCCCGTGTTCACCACCCTGGCGGACGGAAAGATCCTGGCCACGTTCCACAATCGCGACCCTGGCTGGTACGTGGCGCATAACGTTCTGGCGGAGATGTAACCCGTGGCCAAGTGCAGGGAAAAGTGGTGATCGACCGGCGGAACGGCGATGTCTGGGGATTTCCGGCGTCTACTTCGGCGCCCTACCCGATCGTGACCACCAGTCACGAGCCGCCATGGTCGAAGGCGATGTACCTCGGACGGTTTGACTGTACGTCGATGAAGCGGCCCTAAACAGTGGCGCCGGGCGACGTTGTTTGTCGCCCGGCGCACCCTGCGAGTCTCGAAAACTGCCGGCTGCTGCCGGCCGTCATCCTCAGAACTGATACTTCAGTCCAAACTGCATCTCGCGGTTGTTCACGACGGTGGACGTGATCTGCCCGAATGTGGCGCTGCCCAATGTGCGGTCGGGAGCGCTGAACTGCGGGCTGTTCAGGAAGTTGAACGACTCCCAGCGGAACTGAATGCGATGGCCTTCGCGGACCCGGAACTCCTTGAACAACGCGAAGTCCCAGGTCTTGGTAGCCGGAGCGTCAAATGAGCCGATTCCGACGTTGCCGTAGCCCAAGGTGCCGGGAAGGAAGAGACCCTCGGCCGTGGACCCTTCGAACTTGGACCGGACAAACGCGCTCGTGTCGAACCATTTGGTCACAGACCGTTGGGCCCAAGCGCGGGGCACCACGGCACCCGCGACCACGTGCGGCCGCGGACTGCTCTGCGGTCCCGTGTTGTGAGAATCGCCGGTCTGGGTGATCGTGACGGGGAGACCGGATTGCAGAACGGCGATGCTGTTGAGAGCCCAGCCGCCGAAGAGCGCTCCCTTGAGTCCTTTGGCCGTGCGCAGCCAAGGCAGTTCGTAGATGTTGCTCCACACGAAGCGCAGGCGTTGGTCGATATTCGAGCGGCCATAGTCGGCCTCGCGATTGCGCGGATTCTGCACCACGTTCTGACCGAAACCGGCGCCCTCGTTGGCCCCGTAAGCGATGGCGTGAGCCCGCTGATAGGTGAACGCGCCGTTGAACGACAGACCGTTCCCCATCCTTTTCCATGGGCTCCCGATGGGTGAGCCTCTGAGGGGCCGGATGAAACCGGCCCCTTCTTTGCTCTCTTCACCGGGACGAAGGAAATCCCACGTATTGGACTTCCTCTTCCAACTCCAGCGCAAATCGCACCTTCACGCGCTCTTTCAGGTCGTCAATGATCGCGCACAACTCCTCAGCCGTCCCCTTGCCCACGTTGTAAACGAGATTGGCATGATAGTCGGCTACGCGGATTCCTCCCAGTGAGGTGCCCTTGGCGCCCACCTGTTCCAGGAAGTAGGCGGCCGGAACCTTCCCTTCCCGGATGACGCGTGCCGGCACTTGGGCAGCCGCGGCAGGAGCAAGTTCGGCCAGGAGGAAGTTCTTGAAGATGCTGCCCGCGCACTTCATCGTGGGCGGGAACTTCTCATTGCGGACCGCAACGATCTCGTCCGCTGTCTTCCGCAGAGCCCGCGCATCGCCCGGCGCCATCTCCAGCACGGTCCGCAGAATGGTCCATTCCTTGTGCTCCTTGAAGAGGCTTTCGCGGTACCGGAACTCGCACTGAGAGTTGTCGAACGTGCGAACGCCCTCGCCGCTGGTGAAATCGACTTCCCGCACGCCCCCGGAAATCGAATGCCCGTACGCCCCGGCGTTGCCGTAGACCGCGCCGCCCACCCATCCGGGGATGCCGGCCAGAGTCTCGATCCCTGTCAACCCGTGAGCGATAGTCTGATCCACCAAGTCCTGCAGGACTGCTCCGGATTCCACCGACACGCGAGTTCCTTCCACCCGGATGGAGGAAGCGCCGTACCGGAGCACCACGCCGCGAAACCCCGCATCCGCGACGATCAGGTTGGTTCCCCCTCCGATCAGCGTGTGCGGCCACTGTTGCCGCCGCACCAGCGACCAGGCCTTCAGAAACGAACCCGGATTCCGGGCGTCGACAAACACATCGGCCGGTCCGCCGATGGCAAAACGGGTGTGCCGCGCCAGCGGAATATCGCGTTCAACCTGGAGGCCGGGAATTGCTGCGAGGCGCTCCGCCATCTCGGCGGCGGCGGTTTCGGAAGGCGCCATTTCTTTCATTATCCGCGATCGACACGGCCGCGGATTCCCATCGCCCGACCAAGGTGATTTCCAGCACGCAAGTGATCGCATCAAAGTCATGTTTGCCGTCCATCGATCTTGGACGTGCAAAAGGCGCCGCTTTCCCCACTCGGTGAAGTCTTCGCAAATCGTTGAATTCACAAGCACTTGACTGGGAGAAAGGGTGTGGGCAAAATAGAACCATGAACCGCGACCAGGTCATACGCGCCTTGAAGGCGCATGAACAGGAACTCCGCGCCGCTGGCGTGGTGAGCGTTTCACTGTTCGGCTCCACGGCCCGCGGGGAGTCTGATCCCGGCGACGTGGACATCGCGGTTCGCCTGGGCGAGAAGTTCTCTCATGGCGGCTTTGACTATTTCGGCCGCCTCGAAGACCTTGAGCAACGTCTGTCCCAAATGCTCGGCTGCAAGGTTGACGTGGTCGAAGAGCCGGTTCGCAAGGAGCGCTTCCAAAAAGAGATCGACAGGGACCGCGCCCTTGCCTTCTGAAAAACCAGCCCGGCGTCTTGAAGACATCATCGAGAACGCCCAAGCGATTCTACGCTACACGGCTGGCTTGGATGAGATTGCGCCGTTACTTGCCTGCCGGACGGCCCGCCCGTAGACTGGAAGAAACCGAATTGTAAGGGGATGCCTTTTCCAGAACACGAGCGAGTGAGCCGTGCTGCCCTCTTGTTGATGGTGGCCGCAGCCCTGGCTGCTGCCTTGTCCGGATGCGCCCGCCGGGACACCGTCCTGGGCGAGACCGACGAGAGCGAGCCTACGCTGGCCAGCGCCCTTTCCGTATCCCAACCCCTGCTCGCCAAGCAGTTGATTGCCGGGTTCCACGACGTGGAGAGCAACGGCTGGCGCTGGACCGAACGTCAGTTCAGCGTGGCCTTGGCCGTGCCTCCCGCAGCCCGGACCAAGGGCGCACGCCTGAAGCTCGGCCTGTTTCTGTCCGAGCAGATCATTAACAAATACCGAACCCAGACGCTCGCCGCCAAAGTGGCCGGCTATCCGCTGCCGGCGGAGACCTACTCGGCTACAGGCGAATTCGTGTACTCCCGGCAGGTTGACCCGAAGTACTTCAAGGGAGACAACGTGCTTGTCCAGTTCTCTCTCGATCACTACGGCAAGCCCGGCGAATTCGACGGGCGCGAACTGGGACTGGTGGTGACATCCGTCAGCCTGGAAGCGGAGGAAGTGCGACCACGATGAAACCGGGATTCGCGGGTTTTCCCAAAGAAGGCATCGCTTTTTTGAAGGCCCTGAAAAGACACAACCAGCGGGAATGGTTCCAGCCCCGGAAGGAGGCCTTCGAGGCGACGGTCCGAGCCCCAATGGTGGAGTTGGTGATCGCCCTGCAACGTGGAGTGGCCGCGTTCTCGCCCGATCATGCCGCCGGCGACCCGGCGAAGGCGCTTTACCGGATTCACCGCGATACGCGCTTCAGCAACGACAAGACTCCGTACAAGACTCACATTGCCGCGGTGCTGTCGCATCGCGACATGGACAAGAACGCGTCGCCGGGCTATTACTTCAGCGTCGGCGCGGACGAGATCGAAGCCGGAGGCGGCCTCTACATGATGCTGCCGCAGCATTTGATCCAGGTGCGGAGCGCCATTGCCAGGCAGCCCGAACGCTTCGATCGGATCGCGAAATCCCGCGACGTGTCAAAGCTCCTGGGCGGACTACAGGGTGCGCGACTTACCCGGCCGCCCAAGGGCTTCGCGCCCGGCCATCCCGCGGCCGAGTACCTGAAGTTCAAGCAGTTCTTCGTCTATAAGACGCTCGACAACTCGATCGCCACGACGCCCGAACTCTATACAGTACTGCTCAAGCACTTGAAGGCAATGACTCCGCTCGTGGACTTCCTGTGCGAGGCGTTGTCGGCCTGATCACTTGTCGAACGTGATGTTCGCTTCGCCCGAATACTTGTGATAGTTCCGGAAGTCGATGATGTTCTTGCTGCAGCGGTTGGTTCCGCGCTGGCACATCAGCGATTCGGCGTGCACGGGGAGCAGGAACTGCCGCTCTCCGATGCGCACGAACTCGAAGTCGGTGGCTGACTCGACTTTGTCGAGCGAAAACTCGACGGGCATTCGCGAGGCCTGCATTTCAACGCGGAGAACCCGCTTGGTCTCTTTGTCGAGCCAGATCGTCCCTTTGTAGGCGGGCGTGACGGACTCGGACGCCACCTGGATGTGCCAGTGCGAGTGCTCCTGCTCCACGGTGAAGTCGTAGGGCAGCGCCGCGCGGCCGGCCATCCTCGACTCGCTGCGGCGGCGGAAGTCCGCCGCCGTCGACGGCGAGAACAAGTCCACCAGCACGGTTGCGAATTCTCCGGTCGACCAGGCACCCGAAAGTTCCTGCAGTTTCTTATTCACCGGTTTGCCGTTTACGGTCACATTGCGGTAGTGTTCCCGGCCGTTTTCGTAGACCAAGTCCATCCCCACCAAGTCCAGGGGCCGCCAATCGATGGTGTGGGTAGTGTTGACGAAGCGGGCAATCTGCTCCTTGCAGATGTAGCTGGGAAGGGTCGCGGTGAACCTGTCGATTTCGGCCTTGGCCTTCACAATCACCGGGTCCGGCGGCGTGGGGGCTTCGAGAGCCACCTCGGGAAGAGGCTGGGGCGCTGCCGAGGGCGGGAGTTCGGGGGCTCTGTCCGGGAGCCTGGAAGCGGCGGTGACCGGAGCATTTGTGGGTTCCGGCCGGCTCCGCACCGCAGCAGGCTTTCGCGGCGCCGGTTTGCCGCGGCGCAGTACCGGAGGGCCGGGATCGGATTCATCGATGGGCTCCTCCTGCTTCGCTCCCGGGGGGAGGGGGATCACCTCGACGTTAGGGTCCGGGGCAGCCGGGGCAACGGCTTCGACTGCGGGCGGAGCGGGCGCCGTAGGCGCCGGCGCATGGACGGGGGCCACCGGGGGCGTCGCCGCCGGGGCGTCCTCCTCCTCCTCCTCCTCCTTGTCCGGTTTGGGCGGTGAGTCGCTCCGCCGCAGGATTGGCCGTTCATCCTCCGCTGTGGACTTCTGCGTCGAAGCCATAACCGGTGCCGACGCCTCGGCGCGCTCTTCGGCCGTTCCTGCCTTTTGCAGGATCACGTTGGCCGCAGTGAAGAAACCCTCTTCGTCCTGGGTCACCTGCACCATCAGATGGTCGCCCGGCTTCAACGCGCTCGACTTCACTTCCGCGCCGGTCGCGAAGAATTTGGTATCTGGCGTCCGCTTGCAGTTGATAATCCGCGTGTCCTTCGCCTCGATCACCACCCTCTCGTCACCGAGTTCCCTTAGGATACCCGTCAGGCTGCGAAGATTCTCCTGCGGCTTTTGCTGCTTGCTGGACTTCTTGCTCCGCCCCGGCAGGGGCGGCAAGCCTCCGCCCGGGAGACGGCCCCCTCCCGGATATCCGGGTGGATACCCTCCCGGGTATTGCGCGGCAAGCGGGAATTCCAGGGTGAGAGCCGCCATCACGGCGAGGATCAGGTATCGGCTGGCCATTGGCATTGTCTCCTGCCTTGACGAGGCGTCTTCAAGTATAGGCACAGGACCGCCTCTCAGGGTTGTTGGAGATAAGGACGCGCCATTGGTGGGGCGAGGATACAGGAGTCTGAGTGAAAAGAGCCGGGGCTCGGTCCCTGCGGCCTTCCGGGGCAGTAAAAAAAAGGGGACGCTGCGGGTCCGCGGCCTTCCGGCCGCGGTTCGGAGACGACTTTGAGATTTGGCAGAACGAAGCCAATCCTGGCTGGAAGTGATTGATTCTACTGACGGCGTGTTGGGTCCAGCCAGAGAATACCGCCGTGTCAATGGGAGCACGACTCAAGAAATCTCCAAGCCTTAGATTCAAAATGGCTTAGAATTTGAAAACCATTGTGAAGAACACCCCCAGCCGATTCCCCTCCCTAACTCCTGTATTTCCAACACTCCCGATTCCCCGTCTACCACGGAAGCGCAACCAATCCGCCCTCGGGCGTGAATGCTCAATCACTTACCCACACTTTCGCCTTTTTTCCGCCTTCCTCGATGCCGCCCTGGGGTCGGGAGCCATGATTTCCGACCTCCATTTCGCCGCCCGCCCGATCCAGGCCCGTTTCCTCGCGTCCCGCGGGCTTTACGACATTCGCGCACCAGCCAAATCGCCAACGGTACAATTGAAAGAGGCGCATGCGCACTCTTCTCGCCCTCGCCGGATTGCTGGCCGCCGGCGCAGGCACCGCGTTCCTCCAAACTACCAGCGAGCCTTCATCGTCCGCTCCCGTGCTCCAGAACACGGGCAAGCCGATGGTGCTTCCGTTCAGTTGCACGGACGACGATATTACCGCCGCTGGAATGACCTGCACGGAACAGGAGCCGTGTCCCGTCTATATCGAATTCACTTCGGTCGAGGCGCTGGGCAACCAGTTGCTCGTAGCGGGCAATCTGCATTCGTCGAGCGCCACCCTCTATACCGTTCTTCTTTCGAGCCCCGATGGCGGCAAGACGTGGAGCGAGGCGTTCGAGCGGGTCAGGCACGCCGCTCTGGACCAGATCCGGTTTTACGGGTTTCAGAACGGGTGGATTTCCGGCCAGACGCTCGTCCCCATTCCCAGCGATCCGTTTTTTCTGGTGACGCGCGATGGCGGCAAGACCTGGCGCCGGAAGCCGTTGCACGACGATGGACGTCCAGGCACGATTCTCCAGTTTTGGTTCGACAGCGCCAAGGACGGCGCCGTTCTGCTCGACCGCGGCCAATCGTCGGACGGCAACCGCTACGAATACCATGAATCACCGAACGGCGGCGAGTCCTGGATGGTGAGGGAGACGAGCGACAAGCCAATCCGGCCGAAGCGATTGCCGCCTCCGCCGGAATCGTCCGTGGTTCGTGTGCGCGCCGACGAGCGATCCAAGTCCTACAACGTGGAAAAGCAGGAAGGCGGCAAGTGGAAGCCCCTGGCCAGCTTCGCGCTGGAAGCCGGCCTCTGCAAACCGCCAACGGTGGAACTGAAGGAGCCCGAACCTCCGGCCGAGCCCACGTCCGCGGCGCCCGCGGCCAGCGGGGTGCTCGTCGTGCCCTCCGACCCGGAGAAGCGCAGGAAACCCCCATCGCTCAAACGGGCGCCGAAGTAATCGCATCTTCCTGGTTCAGCCTCCTCAATCCGCCTACAATGGAGGTTCCCGATGAAACTCGCCCTGGGGCAAATCAACACCACCGTTGGCGCCATTGGCGACAACGTGGCGACCATGACGCGAGCCGCCCGGCAGGCGGAGTCGCGCGGCGCGGACGTGGTGGTCTTCCCCGAGTTGTCCGTCACCGGCTATCCGCCCCGCGACCTGGTGGAGAAGCCCAGCTTCGTCGAACGTTCCGAAGAGGGCCTTCGCAAACTTGCGGAGGAGACGCGCGAGTTGAATCTCCATCTCATTTGCGGATTTGTCGGCCACGCCGCCGCTTCGTCCGGGAAGCGCGCGGTCAACGCGGCGGCAGTGGTGCATCAGGGGCGGATCTGCTTCCGCCAGGTCAAGATGCTGCTGCCGACCTACGACGTTTTCGACGAGGCGCGCTATTTCCAGCCCGGCGAGCACCAGCATGTGTTTGCGCTCGGAGGCACACCTGTGGCCCTGACCGTCTGCGAGGACGCCTGGAACGACAAGCAGTTCTGGGAACGCCGCCTGTACCGGCGGGATCCGGTGGAGGAGTTGATACACGCCGGCGGACGGATTCTGATCAGCATTAACGCTTCGCCGTTTCACGACGGGAAGCGGGAACTGCGGCGCGAGATCCTCTCCGCGACGGCGCGGCGTCATCGGATTCCCGTGGTGTATGTGAACCAGGTCGGCGGCCAGGATTCGCTGGTCTTCGATGGCAGCAGCTTTGTCGTCGACGCGAACGGCCACGTCGCGGCCAGCGCCAGGTCGTTCGACGAAGACCTGGTGATGTACGACTCGACGGCCAACGAAGGCGACCAGCACGAGAACCTTGCCGACCCCCCCGAGGCGGTCTACCAAGCATTGGTTGCCGGTACGCGGGACTACATCCGCAAGTGCGGATTCCAACGCGTCCTGATCGGACTTTCGGGCGGCATCGACTCGTCGCTGACGGCGGTAGTCGCGGTGGACGCGGTGGGGCGCGAGAACGTGGCGGGAATCGCCATGCCGGGGCCGTTTTCCTCCGACCACAGCGTCCGCGATGCCAAGGCGATGGCCGAGAGTCTGGGGATCCGGTTCGAGATTCTCTCCATCACGCCGGCCTACGACCAGATGCTGCAGTCGCTCCAGGCGGTGTTTGCCGGCACGACGCCAGGCGTCGCCGAAGAGAACATCCAGGCGCGGCTGCGCGGCGTCACGCTGATGGCGTTGTCCAACAAGTGGAACGCGCTGGTTCTGACCACCGGCAACAAGAGCGAACTCGCCGTCGGCTACTGCACCCTCTATGGCGATATGTGCGGCGGCCTGGCGGTGATTAGCGACGTGCCGAAGGTGATGGTTTATGCGCTGTCGCGCGTGGCCAACCGGCGGCATCCCGGCGCCATTCCCGAATCGGTGTTCACCAAGCCGCCCTCGGCCGAATTGCGGCCCGACCAAAAGGATTCCGATTCCCTGCCCGAGTACGAAGTACTCGATCCGATCCTGCGCGCCTACGTGGAGGAGAACCAGACGCCGCAGCGCATCGCCGAACAGCAGCGGCTGCCTCTGGACCTGGTTCGCGACGTCGTCCGGAAAGTGGACCTCAACGAATACAAACGCCAGCAGGCGGCGCCGGGTCTGAAAGTCACCAGCAAGGCTTTTGGCATCGGCCGCCGCTTTCCGATCGCGCAGAGATACTTTGAATGAAATACGTCTTGATCATCGCCCTTGTCATGGTGGCGAGCGTGCTGCTCGTTTCTCAACCGGCCCCGCGGGAACAGGTCGGCCCGCTGGCCGGCGGCGGGTATCTGCTGAACAGCGGCTGGAAGGTCACGCCGGCCGGGCGTCAGCTGGGGCTCGACACGCTGCCCATGTCGAGCGCGCTGAGTCCGGACGGCAAGCACCTGCTCGTGTTGAATGGCGGGTACCGTCCGCCGTCGATCAGCGTGGTCGATGTTTCGACGGAGAAGGAACTCAGCCGCACGCCCGTCGCCGACGCCTGGCTCGGCCTCGTGTTTTCGCCCAAGGGCGACCGCGTCTACGCCGGGGGCGGATCGCGCGCCGCGGTGTACGAATTTGCCTGGGCGAACGGCGCGCTCACCCCAGCGCGGACGTTCACGGTGGTTCCCGAGGGAAAACGGGTGGACCGCGACTTCATCGGCGACGTTGCCATGAGCCCGGATGGACGTTTGTTGTACGCGGCCGACCTGTACCGCGATTCCGTGGTGGTGATCAACCCGCAATCGGGAATGGTCATCGAGCGGTTCAAGACCGGCCGGCGGCCGTATCGCATTCTGTTTCATCCCGACGGCAAGTCGTTCTTCGTGTCGAGTTGGGCCGACGGCAGCGTGGGTCACCATCAGGCCGACAACGGAACGCTGCTGGCGACCGTGCGGTTGGGCGCGCATCCGACCGACATGGTGTGGCGGGCCGGGAAAGTGGAGGCTGCCGAGGGCCAACCGGCGTGGGCTGCCCGTCTGTTTGTTGCGGCCGCTCACACGAACAATGTCTATTCGGTCGGCGTGACCGAAGCCAAGGAGCTGAAGGTCCTCGAGTCGATCAATGTTGCCATGACGCCGCGCCAGCCGGCCGGGATGACCCCGTCCGCTCTGGCCTTGAGCCGCGACGAAAAGACGCTCTTCGCCGCCTGCTCGGACGCGAACGCGGTGGCCGTCGTCGACATCGAGGAGCCGCGAAGCCGCGTCGTGGGTTTCATCCCGTCCGGCTGGTACCCGACCGCGGTGCGGGTCCTGCCGAATCGTAAGCTGGCGGTTTTGAACGGACGCGGCGGACGATCGTTCCCCAATCCGAAGGGCCCGTCTCCATTGCGCAAGGCGGCGCCGCTTCACCAGGGCAATGTCGCGGTGGAGTACGTAGGCGTGATCCAGCAGGGTAGTGCGTCCTTCATCGATCTGCCGATCGACGAGCAACTGGACCGCTACAGCAAGACGGTCCGCGACAACTCCCCGTATCGCGACGCGAAGCTGGACGATGCCCAGACCGGCGAAGGCAACCCCATCCCCTCGCGCCCCGGCGCTCCCTCGCCGATTCGCAATGTCATCTACATCGTGAAGGAGAACCGGACCTACGATCAAGTCTTCGGGGATGTCAAAGAGGGCAACGGCGACAAGAACCTCCTGTTGTTCGGCGACGACGTCGCGCCCAATCACCGCAAGTTGGCGCGCGAATTCGTGCTCCTCGACAACTTCTACGTCAATTCCGACGTCAGCGCCGACGGGCACAACTGGTCGACCGCCGCGATCGCGCCAGACTACGTGCAGAAGATGTGGCCGAACAGCTATGCCGGCCGGCGCAAGAAGTACGATTACGAAGGCAGCGACCCGGCCGCGCTTCCGCCCGCTGGCTACCTTTGGACGAACGCAGCGGCGGCCGGCGTGACTATTCGCAACTACGGGTACTTTGCCGACAACATCACCCCCGCGCCCGCCTCCGGAGAGCAGGTCAAGTCGGTGCGCGACCCGGTTCTCGGCAAGTTCACCAATCGTTCGTACCGCGCCTTCGACCTGGACTATCCGGACACGGAACGTGCCCGCGTATTCCTCGAGGATCTGAAGGCGTTCGAGAAGCAGGGCGAGATGCCGCGTCTGATTCTGTTGCGGCTCGGCAACGACCATACCTCGGGGGTCGCCGCCGGCAAGATCTCGCCGCGGTCGGCGGTCGCGGACAATGATCTCGCCTTCGGCACGATTGTCGAGGCCGTTTCGAAGAGCCGCTTCTGGCCCCAAACCGCGATCTTCGTGCTGGAGGACGATGCCCAGAACGGAGCCGATCATGTCGACTCGCACCGTTCGCCGGCATTCGTCATTTCGCCCTATGTCCGGCGCCGGACCGTGAACAGCACAATGTACAACACCACGTCGATGCTGAGGACCATGGAACTCATCCTCGGGCTGCGGCCGATGACGCACTTCGATGCGGGCGCGCGTCCGATGTCGGCCTGTTTCGCCGCACAACCGGATCCCGCGCCGTATGTGGCCGTGCGGCCGCGCTATCCGCTGGACGAGCGGAATCCGGCCAACACCGCCCTGGCCCGGCGGTCCGCGGAGATGGATTTCAGCCAGGAAGATCGGATCGACGACGATGAATTGAACGACATCCTGTGGCGTGCGATTCGGGGGACGGAGCCGCCGGTTCCGGTGAGGAGTTATTTCGCGCGATGATGGATGCGTTCGCCGTTGATCAACGGTGATTCCGCGGGTCGCCGCGACGCTACAATGGAGAACAATGACGGTCGAGCCTGTAATCGTTGTTGTTGACCCGGAGGTCATGAACGGAACGCCCTGTTTTCGCGGGACGAGAATTCCTTTCAAGAACCTGATGGACTATCTCGAGGGCGGACACGCGCTGGGTGAATTCCTGGCGCAGTTTCCTACGGTCACGCGCGAGATGGCTGTCCAGGCGCTGGAAGAAGCGAAGGAGTCTTTGCTCGCCAGAATCGCATGAAGATTCTACTGGACGAATGCCTTCCGGTGGATTTCCGGCACAGTCTCCCCGCTCACGAGACCCATGCAGTGCAATGGGCAGGTCTAAAAGGTAAGAAAAACGGGGAATTGCTACGCGCGGCTGTAGTCGCGGGCTACGAGGTGCTTCTTACGGTCGACCAGGTGATACCGCGACAACCGTCATTAGGGGAGTCGATGCTTTCCATCATTCTTATCCGGTCCCGGACCAACCAGATGGAAGATCTGGTGCCACTCGCGCCCGCGATCCTGGGAGTCCTGGATTCAATTCAGCCTGGCCAGACGGTTGTGGTTTCGCTCTCACTTCCGACTAGCCAGGCGTGAGGTTGGAGAGCCTGCTACACAGTGCCCTCGGAAAACGGGATGCAGCCAACGCACCTACTCGCGAGCGCCTGGTGGCCTTACCGGTATCGATACCCGTAGCCGCCATCCCGGAATCGGCGCAAGTTGAACAGATCCTCTCGCAGGCGCTCGCGATCGCGGGGATGCAACTGCCGTGCGTTGGCCAAATGCTCGATGTTGTCGATCGCCCGGTCCAACCGGCCCCGGTCGAACACGCCCTCCCGCGCACGGTACTCGAACCGCGACAACTCGTCCATCGCCCGCTGGAGATGCTTTGCCTCGTGGCGGTCCACAAACGAACGGGAAGAGATCATCCGCAGATCGCGCATCGCCTGGTTGACCGCGCCTCGGCTGCCGTAGCGATTGTCGTCGCGGGTATACCCGTAGCGGTCGCCGCGACGCGATTGATCATAATAGGGGCGGGGCTGCGCCAAAACGGAGCCGGCAACGGCCACCAGCACCAAGGTTCCAAGAAGGGGAGTTCGCATCGCGTCATGCCTCCGCACCGTCAGACGCGGTATGGCGGCAAAACGGTACAGGGCTACTCAGCCGCGGCTTCTGCCCGGGCCAAGTCGCGCTTCAGGAAGACGAGGTAGCCGGTGGTCACCACCAGGCCCGCCAGCACCACCAGGACCGAAACGCCGCCAAAGATGCCGGCGAGTCCCCACTGTTGCTTGAGAAAACCGGCGACCATGATGCCGAACCCGCCGGCGATGGTTTGCGTCGTGTTGAATAATCCCATCGCCGTCGAGCGTTTGTGCGATGGCAGCAATTCGCACAGGATCGGCATTTCGTTGCAGGAGCCCAGCGACCGGAACAGGTAGAACATGCCGATGGCGGCAATGATCACCGCGTAGCTCGGCTTCGTCAGGAACATCACCAGGAACGGCGCCGCGCAGAAATAGAAGATCAACTGCAGCAGCATGCGGCGATGCTTTCCGCGGCGCGCAAACCGGTCGGAGAGCAAGCCGCCTACCGTGGCCCCAATGGTGGTGGTCACCTGCGGCAGGGCGGTGGCGGAAAACCCGGCGGCGGCCAGTCCCATTGTGAACGTCTCCCGAAAATAGAGCGGCAGCCAGTTCAGGAACATCCAAACGCCGACCGAGAGCAGCATCCCTTCGACGACCAGAATCCAGTACGACGGAACGGAGGCCACGTCGCAGAGATTGCGCCACATGGAAATCCTGGGTAAGGCCTTCTGCGCGGATCGATCCACTTCCGCATCGCGCAGATAGAAGAAGGCGACGATGCCCAACAGGAGGCCCGCTCCGCCCAGCGTGTAACAACTCGCGCGCCAACCCGCCACCTCGCCGATGTAGCCAGCCAGGGATGCGCCCAACACCGGCCCGAACGCCAGGCCGATCCCATGCAGCGCCACCGCGGTGCCGCGCGTGGCCGAGCCGTGGTAGTCGGCCACCAGTCCCAGCGCCGCCGGCAGGTAGGCGCACTCGGCCACTCCCAGCAGGACGCGGGTGGCCAGCAACTCGTTGGCGTTCCGCGCAAAACCGGTCAGGGCCATGACGGCGCTCCACAGCACCAGGCTGAACGCGATCGTCCGGCTGCGCGAGACGCGATCCCCCAGATAGCCGGCAAACGGAGAGCAGGCAGCGTAGCTCCACAGGAAAAACGACCCCACGGCCCCCAGTTGCACGTCGGTCAGGCCGAGATCCCGGCGGAGCAAAGGAAAGACGGAAGCCACCGCGGTGCGGTCGGCGTAATTCAGGGACGCAATGAAGAAGAGAAGCCCGAGCAGCTTCCATTTATAGAGCGGATCTTGCCCGGTCCGGCGGGAGGCCGGCAGGGTCGCTTGTGCATGCACGTATGGACCTCGATCCGGCTATTGTATGCCAACGCCGGGTGGAACACACCGCTTACTGCATAATAGAAGCGTGAAGGCAACGGTGGACCATTGCCCGGTGACTTGTTCCCCGATCTCGAAGTGCGGGCAGCCGAAGAACCGCGTCCTGACGCCTCTCCGCGGCGCGTTAGCCTCCCTCTGGTGACGCTGCCTGGTGCCGTGACCCTGCCAGTGTTAACGAACGAAGAGATCGATGAGCTGCCGGGCTGATGCTACGCTGAACGCAACCAAGTCCCTCATAAACGTCTCGATGCAGCCGCTTAGAGAGACTCTGGATCCACGGGGTCCGAGAGGCGTCAGTTGTGATCGAACGCCCGCCGCAGCCGCTGGGATTGCAGTTCGTTGAGCAGGCGCATGATGTTATACGCGCTCAGCTCAATCAGCAGCCGCGTCACCCCGGCGTGCTGTTCGTCGTTGAGCGAGCCCTCGACCTCCCTCATCGCGTCGAGCAAAGTCTCCTGTTGCTTTTCCAGTTCGTCCTTGGTGACGACCCCATCCGCCATCGCATTGGCGAACGACTCCAGCTTTTCCACCTGCTCGTCAATCAGGGGCAAATCCAATTCCTCATCCAGCCAGTTCACTCGGGCCACTCGTTTCTCCTCAACCTTCCTTGTACCAAATCCTTACGGTTTCGAATAGCGGGGGTTCGGCTCGGGCCGCTGCGCGTCCACGCTGCGCAGCCATCGGTCGAGCTTCGCTTTGAGTTCATCAGCCTTCCCGGGCATCCGCGCCGCCAGGTCGTGTTCCTCGCCCGGATCCTGCGCCAGGTTGAACATCTCGACATGGCCGTCTTCGTGATAGTGGAGCAACTTCCAGTCGCGCGCCCGGATGGCGCTGACCGGCGATGTCGTCGCGTAGTAATGCGGGTAGTGGAAGTAGAGCGCATCGCGATCGAGGCGCGCGGACGGGTCCCGCAACACCGGTTGAAGGCTCATCCCATCCCCGCCGGCGGGCACGCCGGCCGCGTCCGCAAGGGTGCGATAGAGGTCGGTCGACACAACCGGCTCCCCGCTCTCCGCTCCCGCCCTTGTAACCCCCGGCCACTTGACGATCAGGGGCACCCGGACGCCGCCTTCGTACAACGACCCCTTCCCGGAACGCAGGGGATGGTTCGTTGTCACCTTCGTACCGTCGGACGCCTGCAAATAGCCTCCGTTATCGGAGGTGAAGATCACAACCGTACGGTCTTCGATCCGGCGGTCCGGCAGTTCCGCCATCACCCGGCCCACGCTCTCGTCGAGACTGTGCACCATGGCCGCATAGGTGGGATTCTGGTGGCGCATGCCGGGTTTCAGCTTTCTCCGGTAGTGGTCCACCAGTTCCGCCTTGGCTTCGACCGGGGTGTGCGGCGCGTGATGGGCCAGGTACAG
>JBJXGR010000340.1:0-10625 GCA_046160045.1 Bryobacteraceae bacterium | reverse complement strand
GCCAGGGGCAGCAGAATCGCAATCAGAAGCAGGTAGAAATGCCGGAATCCGTTGATCATACGCCGTTTTGGACGCCCTTTCTCCAGAGGTGGTTACGGATGGGAGCGTTCCCTTCATTGTCGCCGATGGCCGGGAGAGCGCCCACGTTTTTTTGTGCAAAACGAAGCCAATTCTTAGATGTAAGGTATTGATTTCATTGGCTGAAGATGGGTTTGCGGATTGGCTTCGATCGGCTTCGCTCGTGTGGGGGGCGAGGAAAGGGACGGCTTCCGCCGGACGACCCAAAACGTCGAGGGCTGCACTGTGGGGAACTGTTCATGACAGCCAAAGGGTAGCGCCGTGTCAAGGGGTTCTGAATTTCGGAAATCTGCAAGTAACTGATTCGCAGTTCGTTACAAATTCAAGCTCATTGTGAACGACGAGGCCAGGAAGGCAAGAGACGGAGGACTCTCAAAGGCAGCGACTCTGCCGCGCTAACCCTCAGATTCGATGAGGGGATTGCGCGCCGACATCGACGAACGACGAGCCTGACTCGGGCACGGCCGGGTGACTACCCCGGGAATTCGCCTGTTGACGGGGTTATCGCCAACATCTTATACTTCCAGAAAGACTTCGGGGCAGTACCACACATTATGAAACACCTACGTCGAACCTTGTTGTTCACGTGCCTCCTCGCTTTCAGCGTCTCCGTCAGCCTTGCACAGGTTGCCACCGGTTCGTTGAGCGGAGTCGTCACAGACCCTAACAGCGCCGCAGTGCCTGGCGCCAATGTCGCCGCGAAGAACGAATCGACCGGAATCGAAAACAAGACGATCACGTCGGACGCCGGCCTCTACGTGTTTGCGGCCTTGCAACCGGGCAAATACTCGCTGAC
Organism: Bryobacteraceae bacterium; assembly: GCA_046160045.1. Classification (GTDB taxonomy): domain Bacteria; phylum Acidobacteriota; class Terriglobia; order Bryobacterales; family Bryobacteraceae; genus CAZGUX01. The sequence goes on along the minus strand of JBJXGR010000340.1, from coordinate 9,751 downwards.
GGTGGAGAGAACGGGTTTCAAGAAGGTGACGCAGGCGGGCTTGGAAATCCGCGTCGCCGCGCGCCAGGAATTGGACGTCAAACTGGAAGTAGGCGACGTTCAGCAGACCGTCGAGGTGACAGCGGAAGCCCAACTGCTGGAGACCACATCGAGTCAGCGGGGACAGAACGTCTCGCAAAAGATGATGAACACTCTGCCTTTGTTTACGGGGGGAATCCGGAACCCGCAGAGCTTTGTCTCGTATATGCCTGGTGTCAACAGTGCCGCGGAATTGTCGATTTCCGGCTCGGGTGGGCGCGCGGCGGAAGTGCAGATCGACGGCGCCAGTCTGATCATTCCCGAATCGGGCGGCGTGGTGTTCAACTTCCCGAGCGCCGAGATGTTCAGCGAGTTCAAGCTGCTGACCGGAACGTACGACGCGGAGTACGGACGCTTCGGCGGCGGCATTCAGGTGTTTGTGACGAAGTCCGGAACGAACGATCTGCACGGCAACGGGTTCCTGTACCTGGCGCGGGACGTGTGGAATGCGAACGCCTGGGCGTTCAACGCGACTGGCCGGGCAAGGCCGAAGCAGCGCATCAACGAGCAAGGCGGCTCCGGCGGGGGCCCGGTCTATATTCCGAAAGTGTACGACGGGCGCAACAAGACGTTCTGGTACCTGACGTATTCGAAGGACAAACGGCCGGTTACACCGTCGGCGGTTGTGAGCGGCGTGCCAACGGTCAGGATGAAGAACGGCGATTTCGGCGAGATCACACAGTTGATCTACGATCCCGCCTCTACGGCCGGCAGTGTACGAACTCCTTTTGCGAACAACGCGATTCCGGTTGCCCGGTTCAATAAGGTGTCCCAGAGCATGCTGGCGGCGATCCCCAATCCGACTCGCTCCACGGTTCTTGGAAACAACTACGACAACCTCAACGTGTCCCGGTTTAATAAGTACATCTGGAACCTGAAGTTCGACCACGCGATCACGACGAACAACCGGGTCTCTTTTCTGGTAACCAAGGAGAACACGCTCCAGGACGACTCCGTCGCGCTCCCGGGCGCGTTGGGACAAGGCCTTCAAACGTTCCAGAAGCCGGACAACTGGCGCATTAACCACGACTACATCTTCAAGCCGACGCTTCTGATGCACTCGACCTTTGGCTACACCCGCACCCGGCAGATCTGGGACAACCCGAATCAGAAGGGCGCGGGTTCGCGGTTTGGATTCCCGGGTTTGAGCGGCGATTCCGACGCCACGCCGCGCATCTGTTTTGGCCTTACCTGCGGCGCAGGCTCGCCTCCGGGCGCGGATGGTCTAACGCATTGGGGCGTGCCGGACGGCAAAGTGGGCAACGGCAGCCAGATCAATATCACCTACCACTTCAGCCAGGGCTTTACGTGGATTCGCGGCAAGCACGAGTACAAGATGGGATGGGAGATGCGCCGGCTTCACACGACGTCCAGTCCGATTGACCTGGCCACCACCAACGGACGGTATGTGTTCAATCGCGCGCAGACGGCGATCCCCACGAACCTCGCCGGCACGGGCCACTCCTTCGCCAGTTTCCTGCTGGGAGCAGTCGACAATGCCGACCGTACCGCGCTGCCAGTGCTCGTCGGCAACATCCGCTACGGCTACCACGCCGGATACTTCCAGGACAACTGGAAGATCACGCCCCGGTTCACCGTGAACTTGGGCATTCGCTACGACGTGCCGATCGGCTGGCACGACAAGAATGGCGACATGTCCGGGATCGACCTGAGGCTGCCGAACGCCGCGGCGGGCGGACTGGCTGGCGCGGTGATCTTCGCCGGCAACGGCGCCGGCCGTACCGGGCAGAAGCGCTTTTACCCGACTGACTGGAGCAACCTCGGTCCGCGCGCCGGATTCTCTTACCGGCTGCTCCCGAAGACCGTCCTCCGGGGTGGCTTCGGGATCTTTTACCAGACGCTGGGCAACGGCGGCTGCGGCTGCCGCCTGGGCTTCGCCAATCCCGTAACGCAGGTGTCTGATGGTGTGAACCCGGTGCTGTCATTGGACGCGGGCATCCCGGCGCCGCCGGGCTTCCGGCCGCCGCCCCTCATCGATCCTTCGGTCGGCAACCTGGCGGGCGACATGGACGTGTTTGGGCCCAACTACGGCAAGGCTCCGCGAATTTACAACTGGAGCTTCAATATCCAGCACGAGGTGAAGAACTTCCTGATCGACATCGCGTACGTCGGCAATCGCGGGTACAAGTTGAATTCGACCATCGAGTTGAATCAAAATCCGGTAAGCCGGCTGGCGTTGGGCTCGCTGCTGCAACAGCGGATTGACAGCCCGGCGGCGGTGGCGGGGGGCTTCAGGAAGCCTTACGATGCCTTCCCGAACACCCAGACGGTGGCGCAGGCGCTGCGGCCGTACCCGCAGTTCTTCGGCGTGCTCGACCGCAACAGCGGAATCGGCCGCACCTGGTACGACTCGCTGCAATCCAAGGTCGAGCGGCGGTTTGGGTCCTGGCAGATGATGGCCGCGTATACGTGGTCAAAGTCGATCGCCGCGAACCACTACCGGCAGATCTTCAGCCAGCACTTCAACGTCGGGGCTCAGGATGCCTACAATCCGAACGACATGAGGGCCATTCTGCCCTTCGACCAGCCGCATGTCTGGAACTTCCTCACCTCCTACGACCTCCCCTTCGGTAAGGGGAAGAGGTTTGCGAAGTCGGACAACTTCTTCGTGAACATGTTAGTCGGGAACTGGACGTTCGCGTTCATCCAGCAGTTCCGCAGCGGCAATCCGATCCAGGCGACGGCCCCCAATACGCTCGGGAACGGAGTCCTGTTCTCCCGGTTTAAGAAAGCCAATCGAGGGCCGGACCAGATCCGCACGGGGATCGACCGGACGACGCTCGATCCAAACAATCCGACGACGCGGTGGTTCAATCCGGGCGCATACACGCTGCCCGGAAACTTTGAACTCGGCACGGCCGCCAGCTACGACTCGGCGTTTCGCCAGACCCCCGTACGTTTCGAGCACATGTCGCTGGTCAAGCGGCTGAAGTTCCCGGTGTACAAGGAGCGCACGGTGGATGCAGTGCTTCGTGCGGACGCGTTCAACATGTTCAACCGGACCGACTTCGGCGGCATTGTGGGCGCGGTGGGCAATGTGAACTTCGGTCGTCCCACGGGCCCGCAGGTTGGAGCGCGGCAGATTACGATGAGCTTGCGGCTGGAGTTCTAAAGCCCCAAGCCGATTCCGCAACACATTTGGCCGGAGCGGGCGGAAGCCCTCTCCGGCTTTTGTTGTTTGGGTCTGTGGGCGAGAGCGATCACAAGTTGGCCTCGATCGGCGCGAGTGCTCCAACATGTTTCACGGGATGCGGAAGCACCTACGCACATTACATCAGTTATCCCGGTAGGGCGAATTCAAACGAGGTTGGTAATATACGGGGGGCACTGTGTGCGGCGCATGCCCGGTTTGTGCTGAAAAGTTGCACCATTAGTTGATGGAACGTTGCGGCGCGTTGTGAAAGGAGTTCTCCCATGTCCGACAGACGCCAATTCCTCCAGAGCGTTCTTGCCGCGGCGGCGTGCGGAAGCCCGCGAGAAGCCGCCGCCGCGGCGAGTTTCGCCGTTGAGTTTCAGTTGCCGTTTCCGGTTGGCGGCATGCCGCCGCCGACCTTCGAGAACGGCTTCGTCACGGTGCTGGATTCCACGATGACGCTGGTTTTTCTCGTGGATCTCGAGGGCAGACTGGTGTCCAATTTCTCGCCGCGCATCCCAGGCGCCGCGGTCGAGCGAATTTCGCATGTCGCCGTTTCACGCGCGGGGAAATTGGTGCTGGCGATGTCCGCAAAGGATGGTTCAGGGCGCTATTCCTTCTTCCTCGGGATGGCGGACCTTTCAGGGCAACTGAGCAAGCTCGTGCAACTCCATCCTTACGCGGTGGCAAGACCCCTGTTCCTGCCGGATGGACGCCTGTTTTGTTTGGGCAAAGAATACGATTCCCACTTCACAAGCGTTCCCGGTCATCAGGTGCTGCGCTTCTATAGCCCCGAAGGTGTGTTGCTCAACAAAGCCTTGAACGTCGACAGTTTCGGTTCCGCGGCCAGCCACCCGGTTACCTGGAAGCCGGCTCTGGGGTCCGATCGGGTCGGCCTGCTGGATTCCGAGTACTTGCGCTATTGCGAAATCGATTTCGCCGGCAAGATCGTTCGCCCCGTGTCGAAGCTCGGAGTGGCTGAGCATACGATGGTGACCGGCCTGGTGTTGCTTCCGAATGGGGACCGTTTGGCCACCCTGGATATTCCGAAGATGATCAACGGCTGCCCGCAGTACGGATCTACCTGCGGAGTGGTGCAGATTTCGGACACGGCGGCTGGCGGACTCTCACTGCGTGAGCGAACGGACCTGATGCCGGCCGAACCGGGTGGTTTTGTGTCCTTCATCGGCTCGCACGAGGGCAAGCCGGTGTTCCTGGCCCGAAAGCCCGATCGAATTTTGATACCCGCGTGAGCTGTTGGGAGTCCTCGCAGGGCAGAGGAATCAAGTTCCCTTCCAGGGTGGAGGCGGACGCCAACAGCAGCCGGAAAACAGCCGGCGACCCGCAGGCTGAGAGGCTCTGTGAAAAAAACCGGCCAATCGCCGCCATGCAGCCTTCTGAGCCGCGAGCGTGAGCGAGCGGTGGCTATGGTGAGGAGCCACCGCTCCCTGACGGTCGCGGCTCCGAAAGAACCCGCGGACTGACGCCCGCGATTCGTCGCGTATGAGCCTCCGGATATTTGGCCCGCGACCGGCTGCGGATTCGTTACCGGACCACTGGTAGAATGAGGCGTTTCCGGTGGCGCTCTCCTTTTTCAGCTTCGTTTCGATCGCCGCAGCCTTGCTGATGGTGGGATGTTCTCCATCTAAGCGAGAGGCTCAGCGGCCAGCGTCCGAATACGTGGACGCCAAGCTCTGCGCGGGCTGCCACGCTTCCCACGCAAAGACCTATCGCGAGACGGGAATGGCCCGGTCGTTCTACCGGGCCGTGCCTTCGAACATGGTCGAGAGGCTGGATGGGCAGCCTTTCCACCATCAAGCATCAGACCGGTACTACGCGGTGATCCGCCGTGGGGATCGCTACTTTCTCCGGCGCCATCAGGTGGATGCCGGCGGCAAGGAAGAGAACGTGATGGAGGTCGAAATCCATTACGTGATGGGTTCGGGAAACCACGCTCGGAGCTATCTGGGAAGGACCGCGCAGAATCGGCTGGTCCAGATGCCGATCACGTGGTATCCGGCAAACGGGGGCTACTTTGCCATGAGCCCGGGCTACGACCGCCCGGACCACCTGGAGTTCCGCCGGAAGATTACCTACGACTGCTTCTTCTGCCACGATGGCTACCCGGAGGTCGCCAACGGCAGCGATTCGATGGGGGCGGATCCAGTCTATCCGGAAACACTTCCCGAGGGCATCGACTGCCAGCGCTGCCACGGTCCTGGCCGCAGTCACGTGGATGCCGCCGGGAACAAGCGGCCCGCCGCGGAGATTCGCAAGGCCATCGTGAACCCTGCGCGGCTGAACCCCGAGCTACAGATGGATGTCTGCATGCAGTGCCATCTGGAAACAACGAGCTTCGCGCTGCCGAACTCCATCCAGCTTTACGGGCGAGGCGCTTTCTCGTTCCGCCCGGGCGAACCCCTGGCTGACTTCATGCTGCACTTCGACCACGCCAAGGGTAGGGGCTATGACGACAAGTTCGAAATTGTGAGTTCCGCTTACCGGCTGCGGCGGTCGGCTTGTTTTCAGAAGAGCGCCGGAAGGATGACATGCACCACGTGTCACAATCCCCACGTTGTTCCGAGAGGGCAAAAAGCGGTGGACCACTACACCGCTGTGTGCCGGGGATGCCACAACCACGTCCGCCTGGCCGGCCATCCGTCCCAGCCAAACTGCCTCCCATGCCACATGCCGCCGCGGCGCACCGACGACGTGGTTCACAGCGCTGTGACGGATCACCGCATTCTGCGACGAAAGCCCGCCCGCGACCTGCTGGCGCCGCTGGCCGAACGGCACGAGGTGTACCGGGGCGAAGTGGTGCTCTACTATCCCGAATCCCTGCCTGCTTCGGCCGAACGCGACCTGTACCTGTCGGTGGCGCAAGTCGGGCAGCAGAGTAACCTCGCCGGCGGCATCGAGCGTTTCGAGAAGGCGATCCGCCAGCACCAGCCGAAGGGGCCGGAGTTCTACTTCGACCTGGCGGAAGGCTACGTCGCGGCTCAGCGCCATCAGGATGGCATCGCCCTGTATCAAGCCGCGCTCGATCGCGCGCCGCGCTTCGTTCCCGCGATTCGGGGGATGGGCTCGGCGGCTCTCAAACAGGGCGATACGCAGCGGGCGATCACGCATCTGGAGCAGGCCCGTTCGCTCGATCCAAAGGACGCGCCAACGCTTCACGAACTCGGCCGTGCTTATTATCAGGCGGGTCGTGGCACGGATGCGATCGCTGCTCTGGAGGCGGCGCTCCGGATCGATCCCGACCTGCCGGAGGTCCACGATTCGCTCGGCAATATGCTTTTTGAAACCGGCGATCGGGATCGAGCTGAACAGGAGTTTCGGGAAGCGATCCGCCAGCAACCCGATCTGTCGGCCGCCCACGGAAACCTCGCCAACGTCCGGATGGCGAAGAACGACTTTCCCGGCGCAGAGGTTCACTACAAGAAGGCGATCCGGCTTTCCCCCGGGAACACCACCGCTCGCTACGGCTACGCGGCGGCGCTGGCCAGCCGTGGCCGATTCGACGAAGCCGAGACGCAGATGGAAGAGACGGTTCGGTTGAAGCCCGGCTTCGCCGAAGCTCTGGAGATCCTCGGCAACCTCTACGCGCGCCGTGGGGCGTGGCAACCGGCGATTCGCCGTTACCAGGAAGCCCTTCGCGCGCGTCCCGGTTTTGGCCGGGCACACCTGGGGCTCGGCACGGCGTTGGCCGCGACCCGGGATGTCCTCGGCGCACGGAGTCATCTGACACAAGCAGCCTCGGATCCCGATCCCGCGGTCCGCCAGGAAGCTCAGGAACTACTGGCCATGGTCGGACGTTAGAGACGGCATGATCTGAAACCGGGGTCGCCTGTATGCGATCCCGGGGGGAGGCAAAGTTCCCCTGAGCCGGGCTTCGCCCGGCAAGGGCGCGCTAAAGCGCGCCGCGGACTGAAAGTCCGCCGTGGAGATTGGCGGTTTTCGGGACCGGTCGGGCAGGTGAGAGATTTCTCTGGACATTTCCGTAGGAACGGAGTAACGTAGGCGTGGGAAATTGTTTTAGCCCCGCCTATGCCGATCATCATTGGGGAAGGTCTTTCCTTCTGCGGGCAGCCGCTTAGGCCCGATCAGATTGAGCTCATCCGTGAGATCACCCGCGATTTCCGGAATCTGGCGCTGACTGAGCTGGCCCACACGGTCTGCGAGTTGTTGGATTGGAGGCGTCCTCAGGGCGGTCTCAAGAGCCGTGAGTGCTACCAGTTTCTGCAATCCCTGCAGCAACGGGGATGGTTGCCCTGGCTGCCCACTGCCAAACCACACGCGCGGCGGCCGCATCAGACGGTCGTCTCCGCAGAAAGCGATCCGCAACTTCCCTGCACGGGCGATCTCCGCCAGTGGCTGCCCGTCGAAGTCCAGCAGATCACCGAACGGAGGGAGCGACAACTGTTCCAGCAGTACCTTCATCGGTATCACTACCTCGGCTATCGCGTCCCTTATGGCGCCCAACTGCGTTACTTCATACGCGGTGGCCGCGCACCCGCGCGCATTCTGGGCTGTTTGCTGTTCACCAGCGCAGCCTGGAAGATGGCGCCACGCGATGGCTATATCGGCTGGGATGAGGCGGCGCGGTCCGGCGGCCTCACGCACATCGTAAACAACAGCCGGTTCCTCATTCTTCCGTGGGTGCACATTCCGAATCTGGCCAGCCATGTGTTGTCGCTCGGCGCAAAGGCCGTCGAGCGGGACTGGCCGGTTCACTACGGTGCGGAAGCGGTGCTGTTGGAAACGCTGGTGGACCGCAGTCACTATGCGGGCACGTGCTACCGGGCGGCCAACTGGATCAGCGTGGGAATCACGCAAGGGCGCGGACGAATGGATCGGTCAGGCAAAACGCAAGGACAACGCAAAGAGATCTTTCTGTATCCGCTGCGGCGGCATTGGCGGCGGCAGTTATGTGGAGAGGACAACAGCAAGACATGGGGATAGCCATCCAGCAGGACTTACTTGCCGTTTTCGACCAGTTAGTTTCGCAGTGGGCCGGCAGATTCAGCCAGCAGCGCATCTTTGATCGAGTGCGCCGATTGAGCCTGGGCATGCTGGTGAGTTTGCGGCTGCACCTGACCTCGCAAGCGATTTGCGTCACCGGGCGGCAGTTCCAGGACTGGACCTCGGACTACCGGGTATGTTCGCAGAGTCCTTGGGAAGCGCGCGAGTTGTTCAACCCGGTTCTGGATGCTCTGCCGGGATTGCTGCACGATGAGGCGGCGCCGGTGCTGGTGGCGCTGGATGACACGCTGCTGCGCAAAACGGGACGGAAGATTCCCGGTGTGACCCTCGGGCGGGATCCGATGTCGCCGCCGTTTCACGTGAATCTGTGCTATGGGCTGCGGTTCGTGCAGGCTTCGGCGCTGGTGTATCCGCGACAAGGAGGAGCCGCGCGCGCGTTGCCCGTGCGTTTCGAGTTTGCCCCACCAGCGGTAAAGCCCAAATCAATGTCGCGCAAGAAGGCCGAACCAAAGGCGGCGAACCCGACGGTGGGCGCAGCGCAGGACCATGCGCCGTGCAAAGCCTCCAAAGCGCCGCTTACCGCCGAGGAGATCGCCTACTCCGAAGAGAAGAAGCTGAAGCGTCTGCCGCAGGTGGGATTGAATACGATCCGCGACTTACGCGACAGCCTGGACAAACGAGCCGGCTTGCGAGATCGGCAGTTGATCGTGAGCGGGGACGCCAGTTATACAACGCGGGTGGTGCTGCAGGGCTTGCCAAAGCGCACCACCTACATCGGCAGGATCCGTAAAGACGCCAAGTTGTATTGGCCTGTGGAGGCTGAGACCGACAAGACGCACCAGCCCGGACGCCCGCGGCGCTATGGAGCGCTGGCGCCCACGCCCGAGCAACTGCTGAAAGACGACACGCCGTGGATTTCGGTGGGGTGCTTCGTCGCCGGACAGACACGGGACATTTCGGTCAAGACCCTGGGGCCCGTGTATTGGCGCAACGCCGGAGTGGACATTCCGTTGCGGGTGGTAGTCATCAAACCTCCGGGCTATCGTTCGCGCAAGGGCGGCAAATTGCATTATCGGCAACCGGCATTTCTGATCTGCACCGAACTCACGATGGGGCTCGACTTGTTGGTGCAAGCCTACCTGTATCGCTGGGAGATCGAGTGCAACCATCGCGACGAGAAGTCGCTGCTGGGTGTGGGGCAGGGTCAAGTGCGCAATTGCGAAGCGGTCCGGCGTTTGCCGCAGCTTCAGGTTGCCGGTTACAGTCTGTTGCTGCTGGCGTCTCTGCTCAGTTCAGGTTTTCAGCGTGACGAGCGCCAATACCTGCCTTTGCCCAAGTGGAGACGCCTGGCGCCTGGGGCCCGACCGTCCTTGCTCGACATGTTGAACCTGCTACGGAATCAGATTTTCGCTCGCAACCTGCATTCGCCCCTGGTGGATATCGAGGGTTTCATGAAAAACGCTCCGGAGTCCGTGAAGCCCTCGAAATTGCCACTCACTCCGGAGATGCATTGCACCCTCGCGGCATGAGGCCACT
>JBJXGR010000339.1:0-5316 GCA_046160045.1 Bryobacteraceae bacterium | reverse complement strand
GGCCGATCGCCACAACCGGCGTCCCCGCGGCCGGCCACGCATGAACGAGGGGCCACCGGAGTTGGGTCCGCCTCTCGACCTCGCCGGCCAGCAGTTCGATGGCTTTTCGTTCCGGCGTTGGGAGATTCCGGCCGCAGAGGATGACGGCGCGTTCCAGGGCGACCGGAGCGGAGGCTGCGAGCATGGGGCAAAGCAAGAGAAGTCCCGGCGAGCGCATAGAAGGGCCTTGGATAGGCGGCAGACGAAGAGAACCATTACCGCACATGGGAAGCGCGTTGTAAACGCTCGAGTGTTTCCCCAACCCAAGTGGGGCGGACTTTCAGTCCGCGGCGCGCTTTAGCGCGCACTTCGAGCCCACGGCGTACGCCGTGGGGCCGACACCCTTCACGACTCCCGATGGCCCGCACCATCAGAGGCCCGACCGCTAGGGAGGGCTTGCGCTGGCACTGGATTTCCGCACCCCGTTCTTTAATCCAAACTAAGTCCGTTGTTCAATTGCACCGGCAACTCCCGGCAGACCATTGCCGTGAGGGAAGTGTCGACGAAATGGATGGAGGCCCTCCCTGCGTGGGGTCAGGCCAGGCGCTTTTGAGCGGTCGCACCGCCCCTTCGATGCGCGCCGGAGCTGCACCGGACCGCCCTCTGGGGATCCCCACACCACTCCCGATGGCCCACACCATCCGAGGCCCGACCGCAAGGGAGGGCTCTCGCTCGCACTCGATTTCCGCACACACCTTCTAAGCTAAGCCGTGGGCTTGCCGGGCGAAGCCCGCCTTTGCGCGCCCCTCGGGAACTTCGCCCCTCCGGGTCGCATCCTGGCGACCCGGGCTTCAGATCATGCAGTCTCTACCGTCCGAACCGTGAAGAACGCCAAAGGGCCGAAGCGATGATTCTCTCGCTTCGGCCCTTGATTAAGGAACAGCTACTCGGTCAGGCGGGATTTACCAGTTGATACGCAGCCCCATGGTTATGAAACGCGGCCCAAGCTGCGGGCCCGTGATCTGTCCGAAGTTTGGCGCCGTTAGCGTCCCCACGACCCCTCCGAACCTCGTCCGGTTGAACGCGTTGAAGAAATCGGCGCGGTACTCGAACTCGACCGGCTGCCGCTCATGTTCGAAGATCTTGGTCCGCTTCACAATACTGATGTTCTCGTTCAACACCTTCGGTTGGCGGAAGTCGTCGAAGTAACGGCTTGCCGAGCCGAACTCGAACTGCCCGGGAACGGCGAACGCGCCGCGGTTGTACACTTGGCGGTTGTTCGGATCGCGCGGATCGTAGCTTCCGCTGTCCAAACCAGTGCCGAAGGCTTGGCCGGTGGTGTTGGCCTTCTTGAAGTTGGTGTAGAGAACGCCCGCCCCTAACGTATTGGGCGCGCTCAACGCAATCAGTGTCCCGGAGCGGTACTGCCCGAGCCAGGAGAAGGTCCAGCCGCCGACCAGGCGCCGCACGACGGCGTGGGAGCCGGACAGGAACTTCTGCCCCCGCCCGAACGGCAGATCGTAGGACGCCAGCACGTTCAAGGTGTGCGGAATGTCATAACGGAGCAGGCTCTTTTCCGCCTTTCCTCGGTTGTAGCTGTCCTGGTTCTCCTCCTGGAAGGCCGTTTGCGTGAAGCTTCCATCGGAGAGCGACTTCGACCAGGTGTAGGCGACAAACGCTACCAGGTTGCTGAACCGCTTTTCGGCTTTGGTCTGAAGACCGTCGTACCAGGAGCGGCCCAATGCGCCGTAGTGGTCCGGAACATCGAGGAACTGCGGATAAGGCCGCAGGGCTTGGGCCAGGGTTCCGGTGAAGCTGGCAAACGGACGGCGGAACCCGGCGGCCACCACCTCCGGATCGGCAATGTTCTTGGTCAGCAGCGGACCGAGCGCCAAACGGCTGGGGGCGATCTGGTTCAACTGTACAGTCGAATTGAGATTATAGGCGCGATGTCCGACATAAGAGATATCCAACACAAAGCCCTTCGGCAGTTCACGCTGGATGGTGATATTCCAGTTCTGAACTCGCGGCTGGATGCCGGAACGCGGGCCGAGGTACCACGGCGACTGGCCGTTAGCAAAGGAGGGATCAATGAACGGCGGCGGAACGAATCCAGGCGGAGGCTGGAACCCGCCATCCCAGGCAAACGCGCCGGAGAAGCCGTCAGCGGTCTGCCGCACCGGGGAGGCCCCGAACCCAAACGAACAGCCTAAGCAAAAGCCGCCCGTAGTGTGGTTGCCGGCCGCGTAGTAGATGCCGTAGGCGGCGCGCAGGACCGTCTTGCTGTTGATCTGGTAGGCAAAACCGACGCGCGGGCCGAACTCTTTGTAGTCGATGTCCGCAAAGCGCTTCGCGTTGATCCGTCCCGGTCCGAATCCCGCGTAGGCCAACCCTCCCGCGAGGTTGTCCGCCTTGGGGTTGGTCAGCTTGGGGTCGAACGAGGTGAACACGCCCAGCGGGCTGTAGCGTGCCAGTGGCAGATCCCAGCGCATCCCGAGGTTCAGGGTCAGCTTGGAGTTCACTTTCCAGTTGTCGTTGAAATAGACGCCGTGGTAGCCAAAACGCCCGGAGTCGTTGAACTCGGGAAGCGTGATATTGACTTGCGAGAAGTTGGGGAGGCCCAACAGGAAACTCGCGAACGCGTTGCCCGTACCGGTTAACCGCAGCGGGTCGCCCGTCTGCGCGCGGTCAAAACCGAACTCCCCCTGCGCGCCGGCCTGGTCGATCACCGGCCCATAGGTCCTGGTGCGCCGGAAGTCGCCGCCGATCTTAAACTCATGACGGCCGCGCAGCCACGTCAGCCCCCCTGTCACGTGGTTGGTCATGTTGAATTGGCTGCCGACCGTCTTGTTGCCGTTCGTGTTTGCGAATCCCAAGAGGTTGTCAGGGCCCGTCGCTGGCGCACAAGTGGCAGTGCACGTAGCGCCGCGGAAGTAGATCGACGGGAACGCGTCGTACGCCACGCCTTTCAACCCGATCTTCGAGGCCCCGCCCTGCTGGTCGAGATTCGCCCAGCCCGTTCGTGTGTTGCTATAGCCGTAGGTGAAGTGAAGCACCAGGTTCGGCTTCATAATCCAGTCGTGGTTCACCCGGATATAGTCCGGCTTGTTGTAGTCGTTCTTCAGCGCATGCGAGAGGGGACCCTGGAAATTGGTCGAATTGACGTTGTACCAGCGCTCCAGGCTGTACCAGAAACTCGTCCGGTGCTTCTCCGTGAACGCATGGTCGACCTTGAAGCTGTGCATGTCACGGTCGAGCAGGTTGGTGTTGACCGTTGTGTAGTTCGCCGCGATTCCACTAGTCGTAGTGGCCGGAATCAACGGAAGGATGTTCTTCGAAACCGTACTGAAGCGACCCTGCGGGATCTGGTTATTGGGGAAGGGCGTACGAGCGGCCGTCGACCCTGCGCCGGTCGTCGTGTTCGGATCGTAGATGGTCAGCGGGATCTCCCCAAAATCTCCGTTCCGCATCCGGGCCGTGGCGAGCGTGGCCAAGGCGTTCGTGACCACCAGCGGGCGCTTATCCTTGACATACGTATAGAAGAAGAAGGTCTTGTTGCGGCCATCGTACACCTTGGGGATGTAAACCGGACCGCCCACTGAGGCTCCGATCTCATTCAGGTACACCTTGTTGCGGACATTCGTGGTCAGGTTTCGTTGGTAGCCGTTGGCGCCCCACAAGTGGTCCCGCCGCAAGTTGTAAAACGCGCCCCCGTGGAGGTTATTGGTTCCGGATTTGGTGAGAAAGATCTCGATGCCGCCTCCGGTCCGGCCATACTCGGCTGAAAAGCTGTTGGTAAGAAGCTTGAACTCGCTGAATTGCTCCGCCGATGGGAAATAAAAGACCACGCCGCCCGACTCAGGAATGGTGAGGCTGGCACCGTCGATCTGGACTTCCTTCGCCCGGCGCGAACCGCCGTTGATCGAAGAGTCGCCCGAGCCGTTATTCACTCCTGGCATGTACGCGACAAACGCCTCGGGATTGCGGATTCCACCGGAGAACAGAGGCAGGTCTTTCATGAACTTCGGCGTGAAACTGCTACCGACCTCGGTGGTGGTCGTGTTAAGCAGCGGCGCCTCGGCGGTGACATCAACGGTTTGCTGAACGTCACCGACTTCCATCTGGAGGTTCAGCACCATCCGGCTGGCCACTGCGATGACTACTCCCGATCGGTTCAGTTTCTTGAACCCGGCTTGCTCGGCTGTAAGAGTGTATGGTCCGGCGGTCACGTTTGGGAAAACGTAGATGCCGGCGTCGGAGGTGGTGGTTTCGAGTTCGCGGCCGGTCTGATCGTTCTTGATCCGTAGTTTGGAGTTTGGGATCAGAGCTCCATTCGGGTCGGAGACCGTACCCGAGAGAGAGCCGGTGTCGGTTTGCGCAAAGGCGATGGCTGCCAGCACGCAACAAATGGCAACCGAAAACAGCATGGTTCTCAGTCGTAAGTTCACATTAACCCCTTATTCCTTGGAACGCCGGAATGCCCGTTACGGCCTACCGGCCTCTGGCTCTTATTGCACCAGTATACGCCCAATCGCGTCTGTTTCATCCGGAAAACAATAAGGTAAGGAAGAGTTTGCGGCGAGTAGGTTCGCCTGCCTTCCGAAACCTGATATGGGACTTCCTCCCGCCACTCGGTAGGTGTCGTCGTCAGTCCGAATCGACGCCCTCCAAACTGGCCCGGCGTGGGCGTTCCTACGCGGAATAACCAATAGAGCCTCCCGTGTTATCAACAACTTGACTTGAATCTACCGCGTCAGAAGAATCAAGTCAGCCATCGCTCGGTGCGGCGTCATCACGTAACGCCGGCCCCGAAATTCTTGACTCGAGCCTTGACTCGAGCCCGCGGCGTAAGCCGTGGGGTTGCCGGGCGATGCCCGGCTCGATGAGGCCGTATAGTTCGTCACAATCACAATGAGTTTGAATTTGTAACAGACGACGAATCAGTTACTTGCAGATATCCGGACTTCAGAATCGCTTGACACGGCGTTATTATTTGGCTGCCATGAACCGTTCCTACAGTACCGCCGGGCGACGTTTTCAGTCGCCCGGCTTACGCCGTCCCTTTCCTCGCACCCGCCAGCGAACGAAGCCGATCGAAGCCAATGGACGAACCAATGCCACAACTAATAGAATCAATACCTTGTATCGGCAAATTGGCTTCGTTCTGCCAAAAACGAACGGGGCCACCGGCTCAGGCTCCCATCCCGCCAATCGGCGACAATGAAGGGAACGCTCCCATCCGTAACCACCTCTGGAGAAAGGGCGTCCAAAACGGCGTATGATCAACGGATTCCGGCATTTCTACCTGCTTCTGATTGCGATTCTGCTGCCCCTGGC
>JBJXGR010000338.1:0-7122 GCA_046160045.1 Bryobacteraceae bacterium | reverse complement strand
GCAGACGCTCTCACCGGCCAGCCCGGCGCCGGCCGCGTGATATAGTCAATTCCACTCGCCGTGCGTACCTCCAATCGCGAACTCCATTTAGTCGGGATGCTCGTCTCGTTCAGCGTGATGAGCTATATCCAACGCGTCATGATGTCCATCGCTGGTCCCGAGATCATGAAGCAGTACTCGATTCCCGCGCCCGACATGGGGCTGGTCTACTCCGCCTTCGTGATCAGCTATTCGCTCACGATGGTTCCGGGAGGCGGGTTCGTGGACAAGTATGGCCCCAAGGCCGTGCTGACCGCCGTCGGCCTGTTGACGGCGGCGTTCACCGGCCTGACGGCGTTGGCCGGCAGTCCCGGACTGGGCGCCGTGATCGGAGTGGTTCCCGCGTTGATCGTCATGCGGCTTGGACTGGGAGTGGGAACATCGCCGCTCTACCCGGCCTGCGGGCGGATGATTCACAACTGGATCTCGCCTTCCAAGCGCGGCCGCGTCTGGGGTTGGACCGCCGCCGGCGCGGGATTCGGCGGAGCGATCACTCCCGTGGCGCTGAAACCGCTGCTCGCGAGTTATTCCTGGCCTGCCGCGTTCGTGTCCGGCGGTTTGCTGACCTTCGCCCTGGTCGCGCTGTGGATGGCCACGGTCTCCGACTATCCTTCCGCGTCCCGGCGCCCCGCGACGGCGGCCGGAGACCGCCCCAAGGTGCCCTGGAAGCCGTTGTTCGCGAACCGGAATCTGCGGCTCCTGACGATCGGCTACTTCGCCGTCGACTACTTCGAATACATCTTCTTCTACTGGCTCTTCTACTACTTCGGTGAAGTGCGAAGAGTGGGGCCCGACAAGAGCGCTCTCTATACCTCCTACCTCTTCCTGGCATTCATGATCATGTCGCCGCTGGGCGGGTTTGCTTCCGACGTTCTGGGGAAACGGTATGGCCGTTTCCAGGGCCGGAAGATTGTCTCCATCGTGGGTTTGGCTCTCTCCGGACTGCTCCTGTACGCCGGGATCGAGGCGGTCGATTCTGCCGTCTCCGTCACGTTGCTGTCGCTCGCTCTTGGCTTCGCCTCAGCCGCGGATGTGCCGTACTGGGCGACGGTCATCGACCTCAGCGGTGATCAATCCGGCGCGGCGGGAGGCATCATGAACGCCGGCGGCAATCTGGGAGGGGCTTTCGCGCCCTACGTCACGCCGCTGCTGGCCGTCTCCTTCGGTTGGTCGGCCGGCCTCCTGGTGGGATGCCTGGCCGCGGTGATCGGCGCCGTGGTCTGGTTTTTCATCGATCCGAAGCAGCGGATCGAGGTGGCCGGCGCGCCGCAATAGCAAGCCGGGGTGGGGCGACGGGTAACCTCGTCGGGTTTCAGCGTCTGGTTTCCAGATACCAGGACTCGACGGCGTAAGGTTCCAGCCGCACTTCGGCGCTGGCCGCGCCGGCCTCCAACCGGATGGGCGGCAGTGGACGCAAGCGATGATTCTCGTCGTTGCTGGCCGTCTCGGCATCCAGGCGGACGCGGTGTGCAATTCGCTTCGAGGGCAGGTCGCTGGTTACAATCCGCAGACGCACTGGTTCTGAGGAGTAGTTCCAAAACGTCAGGTTGAAGGTCTCCATCTGCCGGTCGTCGGTAAGAAAGGCGTGGACGCGCGCGTCGTTCGACACCGCCGCCAGGCGCTCGCCGTCCAGCCGCGACAGCAGCTTGAACATGAAGTAGGACGGCCGGATGTTGTTCTGGTAGTCGAACAGGCCGTCGAACTGCGGCATACGGTTCCACCAGCGCGCCATGAAAGCCGCGCCGCGCGGCGAGAAGAAACGCGAGAAGGTCTCCGCCGACACGTGGTAGTCGCGGATGTGGTAGTAGCAGGCGTAGTCGAGCCCGCCATCCTTCATCTGCCAGGCGACCTCGGCGATGAAGCAGGGCTGAAACCGAGGGTCCTGCACGGGATTCGACAGCGACATGTTCCATTCGTTCAGAAAGGTTTCGGGATGGAGCGTCGGGTGCTGCTTCAGCAGTGCCTTCACCTTGTCGATGGTGCCGCGAATGCGCAGCGGATCGCTCGAGTAGATGTGCCACGAAACGAAGTCGAGGCGCACCTTTTGCTTCACGCAAAACTCGAGAAGAGCGGGGAGTATCGGCGAGTTCGGGTTAGCGAGGGCGGGGCCGCCTACCTTGGCCTCGGGGTCGGCGCGCAGAACCGCCGCGGCGGTGTGCTGGTAATAACGAGCATAGGCGTCTGGCTTGAAGCGGTAGGGGCAGCCGCCTGTCTCTCCGAGGTCGGGTTCGTTGCCGACTTCCCAATAGCGAATGCCAGACCCGCGCTGACGGTAGTGTTTGACCATTTGGAAGATCAGTTCTTCCCAAGCGCGCCAGTCATTCGGCTCAACAAGGTCGTGGTCGATGACCGGAAACAGGACTTTCGGTTTCACGACAATGGCCATGAGCGGAGTGGATCCGCTGCGCGTAATCAGGTCGACCGACTCATCCAGCTTCCGGAAGTCGTACCTGCCCTTGGCGGGAAGGACGTTGAAGTACTCTTGCACGAACAGCCGGATGACCCGTGGGCGGAGCGCGCGAATTTCAGCCTCTCGTCCCAGCCACAGGGGTTGTTCGGAGAGACCACCCTGTCCGAGGGCGAAGCGGTCCATCTCCATGGGCCCCTGGCGTTCGGTGAACGAGAGTTTCAGCTCCGCCGAACGCTCCTGGGGAGTCATCACGGCGGGGAGCATAGCGAGCAGAAGCAGGCGGTTCGCTGCAAGACGGGTCATAGGTTGATGGAATACCAGGGCCGCTGGCGAGAGTCAATGCACCTTCGGTGCGAGCAAGTACGAGGGCGCGCGCTACGGCGCTTCGACGGTCTTGCCGACCGCTTTTGCTAGTTCGGCAAAGTCACGGACGTTGGTGGTCAGAATGACGGAACCCCTTGGCGCAAAGAACACAAAGATCGCATCACCCAGGTCGTCGCAGATCTTCTCGGACATAGTGCCGCCGGCGATTAGTGCATCCAAGGCTCTCAATCGCCGTTCATTCTCTAACTTCCTTGGTTGATTCGCAACGGTGGACCTCAGTGTCTTCAATGCGTTCGTGTCAGCGCGCATCGCGGATCCAAGACAACACTCTGTCGATGGATGGCATCTCTTCGGCTCTAAATCGATGAGGCCACGCTTCTCGGTTGGTTGGGCCTCCTTATAACAGGAGAGTTGTTGCGTCACTCCAGAAACGACCCGATTCCGGCGTACCCATGCTCGGAAAATAAGCGCCTTGAGTGCGAGTCGATGCTCGTCGCAAGTGATGCTGTCCAACGTTGCTGAAGTGCCGTACTTTTCTTCCAGCTCCCTCGATGCCCCGCTCCCCGTTGCGGTTGCAGCAACTTCAAGAGCTTCAAGAGCAGTAGATACCCTGTATCTTTGCGGCGTCGCCGCCACCCTTCGGACTGCACTCAGCGTCTGGGCATAGGACCGGGTTGTTGCCAACTTGTTGTAAAGCCAGACATAGACGGCCAAGGGTCCCTTTTTGAACTCCTTGATTGCGTATTGAGGCAATTCGGTCTTCGAGAAACGGGCCAGGGCGGCGGCCGATTCCAAGCCTCTTGCCGTCGAGCGCTTCAACAGCACGTTGGTCAGTATGGTGGTGTCAACGTAGGCTTTTGACATCGAGTAGATCGGTTAGTATCGTCAATTCCGGTGGGTCTACTTCGAGGCCTGCGTCTTCAAGTCTGGCGATGATCTGAGCCGCTTTATCGAAGGCGATGAACGGCTCGAATCTCAGATTCTCCACTGTTTGGCTTAGGAGTTGAATGTGCTTCTCTTCAAGGGGCTGGCCGCGGCGGTTGTTGAATACGAACTTCAGAGCGTTGATGACTGCCCCAAACCCATCACCCAGTTGTCTGCAGCAAAACAACTCCGGTAGCAACGATTGAAAGCGCTGGATAGCGTCATCTGACTCAATAACCTGTCCTCGTCTAACAGCTGCCAGGGCCTCGCGCACCTCTTCTTTTCCGGTCGCCAACAGCCGCAAAGCATTGCCGAGGACCGAAGGGGGGCCGCCTCTGTAAAGGTCATCGGTGTCGATGGGGTCCGGAGAGAAGCGAGGCGAATCCTCGATCGACACTACTTTGCCAGTTGGTCGAACAGGGAATGGCGACGCCGCTGTGTCACCTGTGCCGTGGCTGAGAAACCGAACACTGCTCATATCCTTTGTCCACTCAATATAGCATCACTGTCGCGGTGGATTGCATGAATGCATTGTTTGATCCAATCGACGTACGATAACTGGGTGATCAGAACCGGGGCGCGCGTGTACCAATCAACATCAAATGTTAGGGAAGTAACTTCTTTCTTTCCGGGCGGAGCTCCCTCCCAGACAAGGGGAGGCTCGAAATCGTATTTACGTTCCTCAACCCGCAGCCGGACATGAACGCCTGCGCCACCTTCCTCCCATCGCATGGCCCATTCAGGCTGAATCGGATCAGAAGAACGATTGAATAACCGGCCCTTGGGCCAAACGACAACTCCTGACGCGAGCAATTCCCTAGATGCCTCCTGAACCGTGGGGAAGTCCTTGGCGAATATCAGGCGACATCCGATCCGGCTGTACTCATTGATCTCGAGCAACTCCGAGACCTTGCGAAGGAAATAGTCGGCATGATCGGTAAATTGCTTGAGGTTCCGATTCGGCCGGAACGCGATGATTGAGGCAACATCCAACCTCGTCGAAAGCTCGAACTCCTGACCCAAGCGAAACACAATGTTGTTTGGCTGCGCCTCCAACATCCGCAGCCCGGCGAATCGAAAAGTCAAATCTGACCAGAGCTGGCCTGAACGATCCCACAACAGGTATGCGTGCGAATATCGAACTTCGACGACGGCTTGAAACAAGGTCAGATCTGCCAGTTGCATTTGTCAGCCGCCAGTCTAGCGCATTCCGGCAGTTAAGGCGTGCGGACGTGGGTGCGAAGGTTGCGGCCAAAGGAGGCGATTCACGGTTCTGCCCGCTCTGAACCAGTTAACGCAAAAACTCCACGCCATTGCCGGCGTAGGGGCTATCTGGCTTACTTAGCTGCAGCCGCTCGTCCCGCCGCAGTTGACGCACTTGTAGCAACTGCCGTTGCGCGTCATGATCGACCCGCATTCGGAACACAACGGAGCATCCTCCATCGCCACCGAAGGCGTGAACGGCAGCGACTGCTGCGGATCCGGCTCCGTCGGACGCAGCGTCATCGCTTCGCCCGCTTCCGAGATCGCATACTCCGGTCCCAGGAACTTCGCCCCCATCCACCGGAAGATGTAATCCATGATCGACTTGGCGTATGGCACCTGCGGGTTGCCCGTCCAACCGCTGGGCTCGAACCGCACGTGGCTGAACTTGTCCACCAGGAACTTCAACGGCACGCCGTACTGCAGCGCGAAGCTGATCGCCGTGGCGAAGCTGTCCATCAGTCCGGAAATCGTCGAGCCTTCCTTTGCCATCTGGATGAAGATCTCGCCCGGCTGTCCGTCGGGATACAACCCGGCAGTGATGTAGCCTTCGTGCCCGGCGATCGAGAACTTGTGCGTGATCGACTGCCGCTCGTCTGGCAGCTTCCGCCGCACGGGGCGGTACACGATCTTCTCCACCGTCTGAGGCGCCACCGGACCCGATGCCTGCTTGGCCCCCTTCGACGTGCCCGAACTCAGCGGCTGCACCCGCTTGGAGTTGTCGCGATAGATGGCCACGGCCTTCAGCCCCAGCCGCCAACTCTCCAGGTAGGCGTCGACAATGTCCTCCACCGTCGATTCCTCGGGCATATTGATCGTCTTCGAGATCGCACCCGAGATGAACGGCTGCACCGCGGCCATCATCCTGATGTGGCCCATGTAATGAATCGACCGCGTGCCGTTCTGCGGACGGAAGCTGCAATCGAATACCGCCAGATGCTCGTGCTTCAGGAACGGCGCGCCTTCGATGGTCCCCGTGGCGTCGATGTGGGTGACGATCTGGTCAACCTGCTCCGGCCGGTAGCCGAGCTTGATCAAGGCTTGCGGCACCGTGTTGTTCACGATCTTGATTACGCCGCCGCCGACCAGTTTCTTGTACTTCACCAGCGCCAGGTCGGGCTCGACCCCGGTGGTGTCGCAATCCATCATGAAGCCGATGGTTCCCGTCGGCGCGATCACCGTCACCTGCCCGTTGCGGTAGCCGGTAGTCTGTCCCATGGTGTACGCGTCGTCCCACGACTCGCGGGCGTTTTCATAGAGCGCCGTTGGAAGGTTATTCCGGTTGATGCGGTTGGCCGCGTCGCGGTGCATCCGGATCACTTCGAGGAAGGGTTCCTCGTTCTTCTCATAGCCGGCGAACGGTCCCACCGCTCCGGCAATCCGCGCGCTGGTCAGGTACGCCTGCCCGCACATGATCGCCGTCAGCGACCCGGCCCAGTCGCGGCCCTGATCGCTGTCGTATGGGATGCCCATGGACATCAGGAGCGCGCCCAGGTTGGCGTACCCCAATCCCAGCGGCCGGTAGGCGTGCGAGTTGGCGGCGATCCTCTCCGTCGGATAGCTCGCGTTGTCGACGATGATCTCCTGCGCCAGCGTCACCGTATCCACGGCGTGCCGGTAGCCTTCCACGTCGAACTGCCCGTCGGGCCCGACGAACTTCAGCAGGTTCAGCGAGGCCAGGTTGCAGGCCGAATCGTCGAGGAACATGTACTCCGAGCACGGGTTCGACGCGTTGATGCGCGCCGTGTTCTTGCACGGATGCCAACGGTTGATGGTCGAGTCGAACTGCATGCCCGGGTCGCCGCATTGATGCGTCGCCTCCGCGATCTGGCGCAGCAAATCACGAGCCTGGTGCCGCGCCACCGGTTGACCGCTTCCCACCGACTTCGTCCACCACTCCCGCCCGTCCTCGGCCGCCTGCATGAAGTCGTCGGTGGCCCGTACCGAGTTGTTCGCGTTCTGGAAGAAGATCGAGCCGTACGCGTCGCCGTCGAGCGACGAATCGTAGCCCGCGTCTACCAGCGTGTGCGCCTTCTTCTCTTCTTTCGCTTTGCACCAGATGAACTTCTCGATGTCCGGATGGTCCGCGTTCAGGATGACCATCTTGGCCGCCCGGCGGGTCTTGCCTCCGGACTTGATTACCCCCGCGAACGCGTCAAAGC
>JBJXGR010000337.1:0-53503 GCA_046160045.1 Bryobacteraceae bacterium | reverse complement strand
GCCACCTCGCGATGACCGCCGCAAGACTCGAGGTCAAGATGGATCGCTACTCCTTTCTTGTAGGGCTCTTTCATCCCCGACAACATGCCGGTTTATCCCGGCGCTCGGACGTTCACCCCGTTTCACGGCCACAAATCGTTGATTCTCCACGAAGCGATAACCGGGAAACGGGGTGGATGTCCCGTTTTTTCACTGCCCCGTAAAGCGAGCGGTGGCGGCGTGGTGTCCCGATTACTTTGAAGCTTGACGATAGCGAACACGTTAATTTCCGCCCAACATCTCACGCGGTGAGCTCCCCCTTGAACTCCACGGCATCGGGTTGCCGGAAGCGCCGGGCGACAAACTACGTCGCCCGGGCTACGTTGGTATGGTGACCAGCATGCCGAGGCTTGCTCTGCTTTTCCTGGTATGGCTGCCGTTGGTGGCGCAGGATGGGGCGGACCCGACTGCCGAGGCCGCTGCACTCCGATCGCTGATCGCGCGGACGCCCCGGTTCAATCTGTACCTTACGATCTTCCGGATCACGCCGCCGCGGGAGGGTTGGGATCTCGGCATGGTTTCCTCGGTGGCCGTGGATGCGAAGGGCGTCGTCTATCTGTTGCAGCGGGGAGATCGGGCCGATCCCGTGATTGCCGTCAGTCCGGAGGGCCGCGTCCTGAGGTCCTGGGGGCGAGGCTTGTACCGCATGCCGCACAGCCTGCGGTTGGACCCGCAGGGAAACATCGGGACGACCGACGCCGCCACATCACGGGTGATCAAGTTCGCGCCGGACGGAAAGAAGTTGCTGGAGATCGCAGCCGGCGGCCAGCCGGATCCCTGTCGGAACAACTTCTGTGGGACGACCGACGTCGCCTTTGGGCCCAACGGGCGGGTTTTCGTCACCGATGGCTACGCGAATGCGCGAGTCCTGGAGTACAACTCACGCGGCAAGCCGGTACGTCAGTGGGGACGGGCAGGCACGGGACCGGGGGAGTTCCATCTGCCTCACTCGATCGCGATCGATCCCGGCGGCGTGGTGTATGTCGCCGACCGGGAAAATGGCCGCATCCAGCGCTTTGATCTTGAAGGACGGTACCTGGGCGAATGGCAGGATTTCGGAAAGACGTTCGGGCTCGAGGTCCACGGCGAGGCTTTGTGGATCGGAACGCAGCCGCGGAACGAGCCGAATGGGTCACCCGGATGGGTGCTGAAGATCGACCGGCGGACGGGGAAACTGCTGGGCCAGATCGACGCGGTGGCCAACCATTTTGTGGCGGTGACGGATCGTGACGAGGTGTTCAGCGTCCCGGGCCGCGGCGGCATCCAATGGTTTCGCGAGGGCCGATAATGAAAGGCAGAGGGGAAAGCACTGTGGCTCGGAACATCCGCCAGCGATTGAACGCCATTCTTCCGAACGCTCTCAAGGGCATTGTGGCCGGTGTTTTGAAACGAGGCGGGGCGACGGCGGACCTGATCAATGGGATCGGCACGGCGTTCAGCAGGCTCTTCAAGCGCGAGACTAAGTCGCAGACCCACGATTGTCCTCCGCGGCCAAAGCCGTTCAGGCCGCCGCTGGCCCACAATGTGGAACCACAACTCGCGCCGGCCGCCGGGAGGGACACAGGGAACCCCGAGGCCCACTCCACGCAGGTGCAGTCCATTCGGACGTTCCACGGTTTCCTGGGCCGGTTGAGAAACAACGATCCAGCCGCTTCCCGGAGAGCTCGGGAGGTAACGGCCCGAGTCACCGATGCCTTTGGTTCGGTCGAGCCGGCCGTCTCGGACTACGACGCTGCCGACCCGGCTCGTCGCGTGATCGAGGAAGCCGAGCAACTGATGAAGAAGGATGCGGCCGGGTCTCCTGACGGCAAAGAGAAGATGCAGAGCGTTCAGGGCATGCTCGCCCTGCTGGCGCGGGCCGTCACCATCCAGCGCCACATGGAGAAGCCCCCCATCAGCAACCGGATCATGTGAAGCGGCGAAGATATGGCCGCTGAGTGCCGTGACCGGCGCTCGCAAGGGAATGCCTCATCGAATAGCCAAAACGGCCGGAGGACTGGTCCGCTCCTGGCAAGTGATAGCTACAGATACAGCGTCTCCCCGGGGAGTCGCCGAGGATACGACAACGTTGACCTGATAGAGGCCGACAAAACCAGGGGCCGGTCCTGCGAACTCAACCGGTGTTGCCTGTCCACCGATCCTGACTTCCACCTGGGCGGTGGCACGCAACAGGGGCTCCAGCGGCGCCGGCTTGCCAGCCTCCCATGGCTGGTTCGTGGCGCCAAGACCGGTCGCGTAGAGCACCACCAGGTCGCCGGCCGACACCGGATCCGCGGGACCATTGAGGAATTGCCGGCCGTCGCGCACCACGGCAGCCAAAGCCTGCCGGCCAGGACCGGTGAACAGCACCGGCTGCGCCGGAGCAACGACAAGGTCCACAGTAGGGGACAAGTCGTTGCGGTTTCGGACGATCAACCGCTGGAGCGTGTTCGGCTCGAGGTCGTAGGGCAGCACGGCATTGATCTGGCCGGGACTGGCGTACAGCAACGGAAGCCGGGTCGCGCCCAATTGGACTTCCGTTGTCCCCAACCGCAAGGGAAAAGGCGATTCCGGCGGCGAGAACTCGGCCTCGGCAAGGGAGCGCCCATAGATCGAGACGAGGGAACCCGGCGCCAAGGGCAGCGCGGGATCGGCCGAGGGTGAGGCAACGACCGTCTCTATGGAAGGCGCCGCATCCGCCGTCCTCAGCGGCAGAAGATAACTTTGCGCCGCTTGGAGCGGCGACGCAGCATCGCGAGCCCCGACGGTGACGGCCACGGGACCTCCGGGCAGTGCCGTTTTCCCGGGGACCAGCGTGCCCGCCCAACGGCCTTCACCGGAATGGACGAGTGCCGCCGCCTCGCCGCCCGTAGAGAGTGACGCGGTGACGATGCCCGATTCGAGCGGACTCCCGCAATCGTCCCGCACGTCAGCCTCCAAGGCGATGGGCCACCCCGTCCGGCCCTCGCCATTCTGACCAATCGCTCGCAATGCGATGTTCAGCGAGGAAGGCGCGCATCCCCTCGTGGAGTGTTCCCCAGCGGGCGTTTCTAGCGCCACGGTAAACGCGGTCAGGGCAACGTCACGGACGGTGCCATCGGAGAACTGAAGGCTCAAGACGCTCCGGGCGACTCGATCGGAGTAACCTGCAAGCATCGGTTGCACCAGGATGCGGGCCGGCGCGTCGCGGGGAATCACGCCGGATTTCGGCTCCACCGCGTACGCGAAGCCGCGCGTGACTAACGGGTTGGCCGTGTTGAAGCTGAGGGGCCCCCCCGTCGTGTTGTAGAGAAGGATCTCCCGGGCGCCCGGATACTGGGCAGACTGATAGGGCGGGTAGA
Source organism: Bryobacteraceae bacterium (assembly GCA_046160045.1). Classification (GTDB taxonomy): domain Bacteria; phylum Acidobacteriota; class Terriglobia; order Bryobacterales; family Bryobacteraceae; genus CAZGUX01. Next base: position 50,144 of record JBJXGR010000337.1, on the reverse strand, counting down.
AGAGGGTTTCCGCCGGGTAGATGGCAGCGGGCACGACGCTGCCCAGCGGGAGGACCTCCAGAATCACGGTCGCGAGTTGCGGGCTGTTGGCGCTTCCGGGAGCCTCCACCCAGACCAGACCGCTGTAGCGGCCAGGTCGCAGCCCGCGTGGGTCCACTCTCACCTCGGCATATGCGCCGACTCCGTGCTGCGAGGCGCCGATCTGCGGGCTCACTCGCAGCCATGGACTCCCATCTGTAGTTGAGCTGGAAGCGATCCAGCGCATCTCCCCGGCGCCGCCGTTCAGGATGCCAATCCGCTGCGGCGGTACGATCCCCCCTTCTTCCACCGCGGTGAAGGAAAGCCCGCTCTGCGTCAGCCGGATCGATTGGGTCCGCTCGGTGACCACCAAGGAAACCGGCACATCGAGCGGGTCGCCGGAAGAAACCGAGGTGATGCGGAGACTCGACGTATACGTACCGGCTGCCAGCGAGGCAGGAGTCGCGGTGACCGCGAACGTTGCCGGCTCGCGCGCCGTGGCAGTCGCTTCCAGCGGTTGGACGGAGAGATAGTTCATCCCAGGCGCTTCCACCCTCAGGCGAACCGACCCGCTTCCAGCGTTCAGAACGGCCAGCGTCTGCTGCGCATCTGCGCCCCCTCGATGCAGCGTGAATGTCAGACGTTCGCGGCTGGGCCGCAGGGCGGACGGGAGGGGCGGCCCAACTGTGAACACCACGGAAACGCTGCGTTCTTCCGGCCGCGCGGAGGGAGTTCTCACCGTGAAGGAACCGCGATACTCCCCGGGCGTAAGGCCTTCGGGGCTGACACTGATATCGAGAGTTCGGGGAAGAGCCGCCGCATCGGGAGTCACCGCCAGCCACGGGCTGTTGCCGCCGACCGACACCTGGAAGGGGACACCGACGACCGTTGCGCTGGCCGGCAATCTTCGCGAAGCCACGGGGGGACCATCAGAATTGCCGGAAAAGCGAAGCACCTGCGTCTCCATCAGGAAGGCCGGGGGCTCGACGAGGACTTTGCGAACTCGCTGGTTCTCTTCGTCGGCGATGTAGATGCCGCCGGCGGGATCGACCGCGACACCCGCCGTACCGCTCAGACTGGCGTTCAAGGCGAGCCCACCGTCTCCGGTTTCACCCGCGTAGATAGATAGTTCGCTCGGGGAACTGCCTCCCCCGGCGATCACCTCCAGCCGGCCTCCGGGTGCGATCCGCCACACTCGGGAAGGATGCCAGAGCCGACCCGGTTGGAATTCAGTGAAAATTGGAACGCCGGCCGCATCCACCGCGACCCCTCGAACGAAGCCGCCGGAAGTCGTGGCCGGTGGAAATGCCGCTACCGTTGAGATCACGCCTCGCGAGTCGACTTTTCGAAGCTGGCTGTAGTCGCAGATGTATAGGTTGCCTGCGGAATCCACCGCAAGATGCCAGGGCACACCCAGGCGCGCCGCCACCGCTGGGCCGCCATCTCCAAAGGCGGCGAGGCTAAAATCCCCGTTGCCGGCCGCCGTCCGGATGGTCCCGTCGGGATCGATTCGGCGTACCCGCCGCTGACTGATGCTGCTCACGTAGATTCGTCCGAGCGCATCCACCGCCAGGCCGGAAATCCGGCCGAGCGATGCCTGTGATGCCGCAATGCCGTCACCATTGAACAGTTCCCGCCCGTCGCCTGCCAGCGTTGTGACGGTTCCGTCGGGCGCCACTCTTCGAATGCGAAAATTTCCGGTGTCGGCGATCAACAGGTTGTTTGCCTTGTCGACGGCCAGGCCATCCGGCTCCGACAAGGAAGCATCCACTGCCGGCCCGCCGTCACCGGCGAACCCTCGGGTCCCATTTCCCGCCACGAGGCGCGCTTGCCCCGATGGCGAAAGACGGTACACACGGTTGGCGCCGTGGTCACTGATGAAGAGGTTCCCCGCGGCGTCGAGAACGACGCCTCGCGGGGCGTCAAGAGGCAGCGCGAGCCCGGTGTCCCCATCGGTGGCCACGCGGTAGCGGTTGTTACCCGCAACCGTTCGGATCAATCCGGAGGGATCCACGGCCCGCACGCGAGAGTTGTTCGAGTCCGCGACGTACAACGTTCCCCGTGGATCCACAGCGACCCCGGAGGGCGCGTTCAGCCGCGCGGCAACGGCCGCAATGCCGTCGCGATTCGGACCGGCGGCGCCGGTTCCGGCGACTGTCTGAATCACGCCGTCCAGTCCGATCCGGCGCACTACATGATTGAGGACATCGGCGAGATACAGAGCACCGGCTTGATCCAGGCAGAGGCCGGTCACCTCGCCAATTGCCGCCCGCGAGGCCGGCCCGCCGTCTCCGGCGTACCCTTGCGTTCCGGTTCCCACAATCCGCTGGATTTGCCCGCCCGGCGAGACCCGGTGAATCTCGGCTGGCTGGGAGGACGCGACCAGGACGTTCCCCATCCCGTCGACAGCCATGGGGACTGCCCGTCTTCCCGCTTCGACAGCACGGTCATCCGCCAGCCGGAAGATCTTTCCGTCCTTCCCGATGCGCCAAATTCGAATCCCTGGATTGAGCGGGGACTCGGCAAGGTAGATCTCTCCGGAAGCAGCAACCGCGACGCCAATCAGGAGCCGAAAGGCCGCCTCCCGCGCGGGGACTCCGTCCGCCGGGGTTACTTTCCCTCCTCCGGCAAATACGGAGATCTGTCCGGCCCGCGACACCGTTCGCAGGAAAGACGAGCCTTCAGTAAAGTAGAGATTGGCGTCCGCGTCCGCTGCCAAAGCGGTTATTGGCTGGAGGGTCGCCCCCGTGGCATCGCCGTTGTTGCCGGCAAACCAAAAACGGGAATCCTCGCCGATGTCGGGGAGAAACGCCCCGCGAAATCCGCTACCCGCAATGATGCGAAGTGAACCATCTGCGATCCTGGCGATGACTCTAGCAGCGTTGTCGGCAACATAGAGGTTTCCAGCCGGGTCGGAGGCGATCACTTCCGGGCGGCCCAGGGGCGCGGCCGTCGCAGGGGCCGGCGAGTTTGGAAACACCCAACCTGAACCAGCAATCGTGGTGATGGTTCTCTGGGCGGAGAGACCCGGCGCTCCGATAAGGACGATCAGGACGGCACGAATCCAGGCCTTGCTGTCAGCGGACTCATTCATTTGTCCACACCTCCCGCATGCAGACTTACAAACGCTTTCGGGATAGGGAATCCATTCCTCGATGTCACGCTCATTCTCCAAGACAATCTCAGCGGACTGGATATCGACGCCCGCAAATCGGATTTCCGGTCAAATCTGCTTCGAGAGAAGGGAGCCTGGCATGTCGACCGTAGGGGCCGCAATGCATGCGACTCGTCCGCGGCCTCGCGGCCGCAGTTCTGATTGCGCGGGGCGGTAGCCGCACCGGGAGATTGGTCCACCGGCACTGCGTCGCGGTAGGGACCAGCGACCAGTATCGAACCTAGACCTTCGGCGGCTCCCACTGCTTGCGATACGGCTTGGTCAGATAGGCGTTGGCTTGCCGGTCGCCGCCAAAGTCCTCGTTTTTGACATCGAAACGGATATCGCGCTTCAAGTGATGCGAGATGTTGCCAAGGTGCGTCAGCGTCGTGCTCAACCGCCCGATCTCGATGTCGGCGTTGGGACGCTTTCGGCTCTTCAGGCACTCCAGGAAGTTCGCTTCGTGCGTCATCGGCGAGGCCTTCACGTCCATGTCGACGCCACCGTCCGGGCGGTGGACCTTCCACCCCTTCCCATCGACGATCAGCGTTCCTTCCGTGCCGTAGAAGCCCGTGCCGGCCGCCGTACCTTCTTCGGGATGATGCCCGCCGAAGCTGCGGAGTTCCCAGCTCAGCAGGAAATCGCCGTAATCGTAGGAAACCGTTTGGGTGTCGGGAACTTCCTTCGCGTCCTTCAGCCAGTAGATACCCGCCTGGCTCGCAATTCGCGCCGGCAGCCAGGGGCCCGTGGGTCGAAGATGCTGGATGCCCCATAACGCCACGTCGAGCATATGGACGCCCTGGTTGCCGAGTTCGGTGTTGCCGTAGTCCCAGAAGAAGCGCCAGTTGTAATGGAAGCGGTTCTCGTTGAACGCCCGCTTGGGGGCGGGACCGAGCCACATCTCGTAGTCGGCGCCGGGCGGCGGCGTGCTGTCGGGCGGGTTGCCGATCGACTTTCGCACCTGGCACATCCAGGCTTTGATCAGGCACACTTTGCCGAGTTTGCCGGAGCCGACGTATTCGGCGGCGGTGCGAAAGTGCTCGCCGCTGCGGCGCATGGTGCCGATCTGCACGACGCGCTCATGCTTGCGGGCGGCGTCGCGGATGAGGTGTCCTTCCCGAATGGTCTGCGACACGGGCTTTTCCAGATAGACGTCCTTGCCGGCCTGGATCGCAGCCAATGCCATGTACGTATGCCAGTGGTCGGGGGTAGCGATGATGACGGCGTCGATGGCCTTGTCGTCGAGGACGCGGCGGAAGTCCTTGACGAATTCGGGCGCCTTGCCCTGCTCCTGAGCGAGGATGGGGTTGACCTTGGCGTTGATGGCGTCGTCGATATCGCTGAGGGTCTTGATCTCGGCCCCGGCGCGGATCATTCTCTGCGCGACTCCACGTCCCTGGTTACGCGCGCCGATCAACGCCAGCGTCGGCCTCTCGTTGGCGCCTCGGGCGGCCGGATTCAGATTCAGAAAGGCGCCGGCCCCGAGGGCGGCGAAGCTTCGACGGTCGATGGTGCTCATTGGCGGTTCTCCCGATTCCCGGTTGGATCTCCCTTCTGTTGTAAACCAGATCGCCTGCTCAGCGCACGCCATACCCTCCGGTATCACGGCCGTATTCCGAGTCGGCGACGAGACTGTCCGCAGGCTACAAGTCCCGGCTGGGCAGAGAGGAGTTCACAGGGATAAGGTAGAAGTAGATCCATTCTCTACCTCAAAGGCCCGCACGAGTTTGAACATCAAGACCGAGGAGACCCATCGCGGTGCCAAGGAACTCGCCAGAATCGCCGGCGAAAACATGAGCGAGGCCGTCGACCCAGCGATTGCCGAGCGGCTCGAACGGATTCGCAAGGCTCGCAAACGGGCGGCCGTGGCCAACAGACTCCTCAAAATCGGGCGTGACTGCGCGGCGTTGCCCGTGGTTGACGATCGGAGTCCCGAGGAGATGTTGTACGACCGGAACGGGCTGCCCAAATGATCGTCGTGGACTCGCCCGCACTGATTGCCATTCTGGATGGCGAAGAGGATGCCGCGCGTTAGTGAGTCAAGTGGAAAATGTGACTCGTTATCAGGCGGACTTGGCGCTTGAAGCGTATGCGCGGTATGGCAAGGGCAGGAAGAAAGGAGCGAGCCTCAACTATGGGGACTGCTTCTCGTACGCTTTGGCGAAGGCCACGGATTTGCCATTGCTGTCCACGGGGCGGGATTTCGTCGAAACTGACGTCAAGTCCGCGACGTAAAGCAGACCCCTGCTCAGGACAGCCCCGCGCCCGCCTCGTGCATGCGGAAGTCAAGCGGCTTCTTGCGCGGCGGTTTCAAATGCACCATCCCGCCTTTGTCCGCCTGCACCTCGAAAATCTCCTCATCCTCCATCTCGATGTCATAGCGGGCTCCGGGCTTTAAGCCGAGAATGAACAATTCCTGCTCTTCGGTCAGTTCGATCCGGCACTTTCGTGCGTACCCGCCCGTCAGGATCAGCAGGTCCGGAAACGAGATCGGGCCCTGGCTGGTATCCAGCTTCAGCTTTTGCGGCTGGCCGTCCTTGAACATCTGCAGTTGACCGTCCCAATAGCCGAGCCAGGTCGCGTCGTCCTCCCAACTGGAGCGCACGAACAGCCGTCCGAACAGGGCGTCATGATGAATCAGGGGAACGTGGTAATAGCTCAGGCCTGGTTGATATGGGTTGGCCCATAGGAACTCGTGTGTGATGCCTAACGTCCCACGCAGCAGAAAGCGGTCGTGCATCAGCCAGCCCTGGATCACCTGCGTCTCCGGCGCATTCGTTTCGTAGGCGATCATCGCCAGTTCGGCCACGCGCGATTCCAGGGCCCGGCGCGTGTCCGGCTCGACGATGGTCTTGGAAACGGGAATGCGAAACTCGTTCTCCGCTCCGGGAAAAGTGGCCGGATAGTATGTCAGCAAATGGTAGATGGGAAGTTCCTTGAACCACGATCCCACCCCTTCCCGCAGATCGATCTGGAGGTTGTCGCGGACCGCGTGCATCAGTTCCATCAGGGGAAGCGACTCGTCGCGGCTGATGACGCTCCTGCCGGCCTTGAGCTGCGGCGTAATCTCGACTCGCCACCACTGCTTCACCAACCACTCGAAAAAGGGCTTGGAGTTCCAGGGATCGTGGCCGGCCAGCGCCAACGCGGCCAGGGTCCGGTCCCGGATCGCCGCCAGCGAGGTCGATTTCTCTTTGGCGTGGAAGCCCGCCTGGAGCTTCACCTGAAGAGCGCGCGAGTCCGCCTCGGACAGGATCGGCTGGCACCAGTCAAAGACCAGGGCGAGTTGTCGCAGGTCCTTGGCCTCGCTGCTCAGGGCCCACTGGAGGGCGCGTCGACCGATCTCCTTGTCCCCACTGGCCTGATAGAAGAGCGCGCCGGCGAACCCCGGCTCCGCCATCGGGGCTCTGCCCGCCATCAGCGTCTCGAACTGCAGCCAGCGCATCGTGCGCCGCTCCCGCTCCCGGCGCAGCCTTCTCAGGCGCTGCGCGTCCAGGAACAGGCGTGGGTGTTCATTGAATACATCGAAGAACTCGTCGCGCGCCGACACTTGCTCCGAGGGGGCCGGCTGCCCCCAAATCGGTAATCCGGCGGCCATGATTCCCAGCGTCACCCAGACTCGTCTGTCCATCGTTTCCGATTGTGTCATACGGACACGGCGGCGCGTCCAGTCCGACTCAGCTGCACAAATCTGGTTACGAAGAATCAATCACTTACGGTCTTCACAAGTTGGCATCGGGAATGCTATTATGACCGACGAATCGGTAGAAGTACTTTTCAAACCTGCCCTCTGTTGTAACTAAGACAGGCGATGCTACCGGTGAGAGACGAAAACAACGTGCTTGCGGGAGCCGGTGTTTAGAAATGGTTTGCCTCACTGATCGCTTGTTGGTTGCAACAGAGGGGTTTTTTGTGGCCTAATACGGTTTCATTCGTAAGGATCGCCCGGCGTAGACATCGACCGGGCGGGTTGTAACTTCAGTGCACCCCTGAGGGTCTTCGTCTAAAAAAGCCCCGGAACGCCTGCGTTCAGCAGGACTTCCGGGGCGAGACCCGATTGAAAGTGAAGGTTTAGTCTAACCGACGCCAGATCCTTCGCCCTACCTTGGGGCAAGCCGCATCGAGCCCGGTGTGAGTGGTCTCCCCCTCCGTGCCCGGTGCGGTTTTTTGTTTGCTCTCACTTCAAGACTTCCAACAGATTGTTCACCTGATCGGTCCACAGCCGCGGATCCACGCGCGGGGGGATCGATCTTTTCATCACCACCCAGGTCGCGGCGTTCACGAGTTGCAACGGTTCAGGTGCGTTCGCGACCACACGAGCCTCGCGTCCCACCGCGGCCCCCAGGCGAAGGACCACGGGAACCAGGTCGAGATACTTGCTGGAGACGTGAACGGCCAGCACTCCGCCGGGCTTGAGGTGCGAGACATAGAGGGCAAACGCCTCGCGAGTCAACAGGTGGACCGGTACGGCGTCGCCCGAAAAGGCGTCGACCGCAAGCAGGTCATACTGTTGCGGCGCCTCGCGAGCCAATGCCAGGCGCGCGTCCTCGATCACCACTTCTACGGTCCCCTCGCATTCGGCCAGGTAGCGGAACCGTGTCCGTGCGAGGTCGGCCACCATCGGGTTGATGTCGTAAAAGCGGAAAGTATCTCCCCGGCGGGCGTAGGTCGCCAGGGTACCGGCCCCCAGGCCGATGACGCCAATCCGGCGGTTGCCGGGGGGAATCGCCGCCAACTCACGACCCGCCCCAGAATTCAGACCGTAATAGCTGGTCGGCAACCGGCTTAGCTTCGGTGAAAGGAATTGCACCCCATGCCGGATGGAGCCGTGATAGATGACGCGATGTGCCCCTTCACCGGCGCCCAGGTCCTCGACCTCGAGAACGCCATAGAAGTTGCGCCCGCGGAACTTGCCGTCCCCGCGCACGTACGAAAGGGCGACGAAGGTGGCCATGGCCACAATGCCCAGCCGCACCATGTGCCGCAGGGATCCGTAACCGTACAGCAAGCCGACCGCGAGCAGGAGGCAGGCAATCACGCCGACCTGGAACTCCAGATAGTCGCTGAACACCAATGGCGCGAGCATGCTGACAAACAAGGCGCCCAACGCTCCGCCGGCCGCGACCACGACATAGAACGAGGTCAGATGTTCGGCCGACGGCTTTCGCCGGGCCATCTCGGCATGGCAGAACCAGCAGCATACCAGCAGGGCTCCGTTGAACAGGAGCGCTCCCCAGATCAGTTTGCGGCTCCAACCGTACTGTTGCAGAGCTTGCCCCAGGGCAAGGGCGGCTAACGGCAGAAGCCAGCGGAACACTCGCGGCCGGTACCACTGCTCCCGGTCAAACGCGAGCACCAGCGAGAGAAGATAGATGCTGAGCGGCACAATCCACAACAGCGGTATCGGAGCCAGGGTCTGGCTCATCTGATTGGCGGTAGCGAGCCACAACGCCGCCGGGGTCGCCGCCAGAACCAGCCACCAACCCCATCCCTCCGGCAGTCCAAGCCGGGTGGTGCTGGCGACGGCGGCGCGCAGGCCGGAGAAAACCGCTACGCCCACTCCCACCACGACGAACAGCGCAAACGCCGCCGACCATCCTCCCAACTGGCCCGACAGGGCCGAGTTCGGCTCGATCAGGAACGGATAGGCGAGCAGTCCCGCCAGCGACGCCGCATTGGAAACGGCGAACAACCGGTACGGCAGTGTTCCCGCGCCCGAAGCCGCGTACCACGATTGAAGCAGGGGGCTGGTGGTCGTCAACAGGAAGTACGGCAGGCCGACCGATGCGCTGAGAGCGGTGAGGATCTGCAGCACCGGAGTGCTCTCGAAGCCCGGTTTCAGCGACACGGGCAGGAACGGCAGGCTCGCCACCAACAGCGCGGTGTGGATCACCATCTGCAGTCGCGGCCTGAGCCGGCTGAGGCCGTACGCATACAGATATCCGAGCAGCAGGACGGTCTGGAAGAACAGCATCGATGTCGTCCAGACCCCGGCGGCGCCGCCGAACCGCGGCAGCATCGCCTTGGCGACCATCGGCTGAACCAGAAAAACCAGGGTCGAGCTCAGGAAGATGGTCGCGCCAAACAGAAAGCGCATATGGGCTGATCATATCCCGGTCAAGGCGCCGCCGCCCGCGTCTCGGGTATTTTCCCGCTTAGGAGCGGAACGATTTCCGGGCCTCCTTCCGGAACCCCCTTGCTCCCGGCGGTTCGCGGACCTAGACTTCAAAGCGGTGGGACCCACTCGCACCTCGATCAGCCGGCGGGGCATTCTTGCCGTTGCCGCGACGGTGGCCGCGACCGCGGAGACTCCGCTGCCTCGGGTGAGCTTTGGCTCACACTCGATCTCCCGATTGATTGTTGGCGGCAATCCGGTGAGCGGCAACTCGCACGTCAGCGATGCCATGAGCGGCGACATGATGGATTACTTCACCGCCGCGAACACCTGCAAGATGCTCGCGGCCTGCGAGCAGGCCGGCATCGACACATGGCAATCCCGCGGCGATCGCCATATCGTGCGGTTGCTTCGCGAGTACCGCAATCAGGGCGGGCGCATCCAGTGGATCGCGCAGACCGCCTCCGAACTGGCGGACATCCCCCGGCACATCAAAGACCTTGCCGCGCAAGGGGCCCGCGGCATCTACCATCACGGCACGATGACGGACAAGCTGTGGGCCGCCGGCAGAGTCGACCAAATCCGGGACACGCTCCGCGTCATGCGCGATACCGGCGTTCGGGTGGGACTGGGCACTCATCTCCCGGAGGTCATCGACTACGTAGAGGACAAGGACTGGGACGTCGACTTCTACATGACGTGCCTCTACAACCTGAGCCGGACGCGCGCCCAGGCCGAAGCCGTCGCCGGCCACCCCGTCCAAGGCGAGTTTTTCTGGCCGCCGGACCGGGAGCAGATGCTGCGGCGCGTCCGCAAGACCGCGAAGCAGTGCCTGATCTTCAAGGTGTACGGCGCCAGCCGGCATTGTCGGACCACCGCAGACATGGCCGCCGCCCTGCGCCTGGTGGCGGATTATGCCAAGCCTGCCGACTGCGTCGTGATCGGCATGTTCCCGAAATACAGGGACCAGGTCTCGGAGAATCGCCGCCTGTTTCTCCAAGCCTTTTCCTCCGGACTCAAAGACTCTCCATGACCCGAAGACAATTCCTCGCCGCTGCCTCCTCTTCCCTGGCCGCCGCCGCGGAGCCATTTCCCGTCGTCGATTTTCACGCCCACATCGAAGACCCGGCCGAGATCGACCAGGCCGTCAAACAGTCGTCGGCCCGCGGGGTCAAACTGGGCATCCTCTGGCACGCGGGCAAGAAGGAATACGACTACCCGTTCATGCTCTCCGACGATGCCGCCCTCGGGCGTTTCTTTGCGCTCATCGGGGACCGGCCCGTTTTCAAAGGGATTCAGGCGGAAGGCCCCGACTGGATGACCTGTTTCTCCAAGTCGATGATCGCCCGGCTGGACTACGTGCTCACCGACGCGGTGACGTTTCGCGAGCGGGACGGCCGCATGGTGAAGCTCTGGACCAAGGGTGTCGACGTCGGCGATCCCCAGGACTTCATGGACCGCTACATCGACTGGCACGTGGAGACTATTTCCAGGGAACCGATCGACATCATGGCCAACCTGGGATTTCTTCCCGAGTATCTGATGCCGCGGTTTGACGCCCTGTGGACGGAAAAGCGTTCGCGCAAAGTAATCGACGCGGCGGCGAAATCCGGCGTCGCGATCGAGATCAATTCGCGCTATAACCTGCCCAAGCGTTCGTTTCTCGAGATGGCGAAGGCGGCAGGGGTCCGGTTTTCGTTCGGTTCGAATGCGCACGGGCTGGCCACGGGCAACCTCGAGTACTCGCTCGCCACGGCCAGGGAACTCAACCTCGAAAAGCGGCATCTCTTCACACCGGCGCCGAAGGGCAAGAAGCCCATCGAGCGACGGGGCTGAGAAGAAGTCATAATAAGAGCGATGGCCGTTGTGCTTGAACAGGAAACTTCCTCGTACGCCGAGTATCCCGGGCGGAAACTCTGGACTCGCGAGGAATTGCACCGCCTGGAGTCGATCGGGTTGATCGACCTGCACAACTGTGAACTCATCGATGGAGTCCTAATCCGCAAAGTGGGCAAGAATCGCGGGCATACCAACAGTCTGATGCTTCTGGTGATCTGGCTCCGGAGCGTGTTTGAGCCGACTCAGGTCCAACATGAAGCCTCGATTGACATGCTTCCCGAGGACGACCCCACCAACGAGCCGGAGCCGGACGCGGTCGTGACGACACGTCCGCTTACGGTTTTCCGGGAGACGAACCCGGGTCCACAGGACATCGCCCTGCTAGTGGAAGTCGCCGAAACCACCCTGCGTTTCGACCTTGGCGCGAAGGCACGTCTCTACGCACGATCGAGAATCCCCGAATACTGGGTCCTCGATGTTTCGGACCGCCGGCTGATCGTGCACCGGAACCCGGAACAGGGCCGTTACACGACCGTGGTCGCGTACGGCGCCGAGGAGTCGGTCGCGCCGCTGGCGGCTCCGCAGCATAGCGTGCTGGTGTCGAGCCTGTTCCTGTAGCCGAAACAGTATGACCAACGCCGACCAGTACCTGGCCACCATTCGCAGCTTCTATCCCAACGCGGACCACACCAGCGAGGGTGTGGACCGGCTGCTCAGCCTGCTGGACGCCCGCCTGGGATTGGCGCCGCATCAGGTGATGTCCGCCGACAGTATCTGTAGCGACGACCTCAACCTGGTTGAGTACCCCAGGCGCGCGTATGAGATGTTGGGGCCGTTCAAAATGGGCGGGCTGAACGGCTTTCCCTTTACCGGACTGACGGGGATGGGCGCCTTCGCCCATCACGTTCCCGCCGACGGCGCCGTATTCGTCTTCTACGGGCCGCATATCGGCGTGACGCGGACGGGGGTTGCCGGAGAGGTATTGCGCCCCGGTCAGAGCGTGCCTTCGGCCTGCTGCGGCGCGGCCCGGGCGGCGCTCGCGCGGCTTCAAGCCAATGAGATCGAGCCCGGAAAGACCACCGACCTGGACTATCAACAAGGCACAATCGAACAGATCTTTCTCGCACGGCGTCAGCGGATTTGCGATGCCGCGAATCCAATCGTCGAGGCCACCCAAGTCATGTATGAGGCAATCGAAGAACGGATTGACTTGCTCGTTTCGCGCACCCGCTACCCGTGCCGCTTCGTGGTCTTGATGGGAGGAATCGTGATCAACGCGGATCACGAAGCTGGCTCGTTCGTCTCAATCCGCCGGTTGTGCTTGCTCGATAGCTCAACCAATGTCCGGGAGAGCTTGCTTGACGCCGTGACGGCATCCGGATAAGACACGGCTTAGACTAACGAGCCGGAGCCGGACGCTGTCGTGATCACACCTCCTAACACGACTGCCTGCCTCCCAGAGAGTCTCGCCAAGGTGCGTAAAGTCCACCCCCTGGTGCAATCTGTAAGGATGCTCAAGACGATTGCGATCGTATTCGCAGCTTGCCCGCTCTGGGCACAGGCCCTGCGAGTGGAAGCCGGACTCGACTCCTTTCGGGTCTGGCAGCAGGGCAGCGATGGTACGGCTACGATCCGATTGCGCGGAACCGCCGACTCACCGGGCAAGTTGGAAGCCACCGTATCCGTTGGATCCAGGAAGCTGAAGGGCTGGAACCGGAAAGTCCTCGCGGAAAAGGCATCGGGCGCGTGGGAAGCGTCACTCGCCTTGCCGGCGGGCGGACCGTACCGCATCGCCGTCAAGTTGGCCGGATCTGGTTCAGCGGAAGCTACTGACATCTACGTGGGCGACCTGTGGATCCTGGCCGGGCAATCCAACATGGTCGGGCGCGCGCTGCTGGCCAGCGCCGAAGCTCCGGACCCGCACGTTCACATGATGCGGCCCGACGACCGCTGGGCCATCGCCGAAGATCCGCTGCACGAACGCCGCGACACGCCGCGCGGCCCGAACGGCGCCGGCTCCGGCTTGGCCTTTGCGAAAGAGATGTACCGCCGCACCGGCGTTCCGGTAGGCTTGATTCCGTGCGCGGTCGGCGGGACGTCGATGGATCAATGGGACCCCGGCAAGAGAAGCGAAGGTCGAAAGTCCCTCTACGGCAACATGCTGGCTCGCGTCAGCCTGGCCGGGGGCAAAGTGCGCGGGATGCTCTGGTATCAGGGCGAATCGGACGCGACGGAAAAGGACTCCGCCGTGTACCGCAAGAAGTTCGAATCGTGGATCGCCACGATGAGGCGCGATCTCGGCTCGCCCTCGCTGCCCTTGTACTACGCCCAGTTAGGACGGTTTGCCGGCGAGCCGTACGGTTCGCGCGTGGATGCGGCTTGGGACGCCGTCCGCGACGCTCAGCTTCAAATCGAATCGACGGTAACCGCGACGAGCATGGCGGCAACCTTGGACCTCGAACTGACCGATTCCATCCACGTGGATACGGCGGGGTTGCAGCGATTGGGGCAGCGCTTTGCCAAACTCGCCTGCCGGGATCTGTATCCGGGGAAGTGCTCCGGACTCGAACCAGGGCCGCGCCTGAAAGAGGTTCGTTGGGTCGCCTCCCGCCAGTTGCGGCTGAGCTTCACGGGCGTCAACGGACGCCTGAGCGCCCCGGACCGCGTGACGGGATTCTCGTTCAGCGACGGACAGCGCGCGATCAAGCCGGTTTCCTTCCGGGCATGGATACCCGAAGGCGCCGGCAACGAGATCGCCCTGGAGATGAACCTGCCGCTCAAGCTGCCGGCGCCGCTATGGCTCTGGTATGGCCGCGGGTTCGACCCAACAGCGAACCTTCACGACGCCGAAGATCTGCCGCTGCCGGCCTTCGGGCCGGTCACCGTGCCTCCGCCCCAATAGAGGAATCACAGTCCTCCGAAGGAGACCGCCGGCGCGGTCATCAGGCCGTAATCGAGCACATCGTAGGCCGAGCCAGATGGCTGCCGGTCCGGGAAGAGGGCCCATGCGGCCGGCCACGCTCGCATGCGGGGCTTGTCCGGATGGTGATACGGACCGTACAGGTTGCGGGGCGTCGAGACAATGCGTAGAGCCAGCCTGTGAGGTCCCTGCGTCACCGGGACATCCACCCGATAGGGCGGCCAGCCGAGGCGTGCGGCTTCCTTCCCGTCGACCAACACGACGGCCAGCGAGCCCTGCCACTCGCCGAGTTCGACGCGAAGTAGCTGGTTCCCCGCCGGTGTGGTCACCTTCGTTTCGTACGTCACCGCGTCCGCGTAGAACGGCATGCCCTGGCGGGCCCACGAGCCGAGCATGAGCGTCTTCGGTCCCGTGAGGCGGAACCCGCGGGCCGCAGGCTCGACACCGAAGTTGCCGCGCAGGTAGATGTTCTCCAGTTCCATCTTGACGTCAAAGGGACGCCCTGTGATGGAGACCACATTCTCACCGGCGCGGGCGTGTTTCTCGATCAAGGCGGCGCGGATGTGCGGATCCTGCCAGCGTTCCGAGGCCTTGAAGTCGACAGGCTGCCCGTTGACCGCGACGCGGTAGAGTTCGGGCGCTTCCACGGCGAGGTGGAGTCCCTTCAGCGCCTCGGCGGGGGCTTCAAACCGGTAGACCGCCTCAAAGCCGGAGTCCGGAGGAAACCGGTTCTTGTCGAAGATCCGAGTCTTGTACTGAACCGCGTTGTCCCAGGCTGGGCGCTCGAAACCATGGCGCTGCCAGAGGGTCCAGTTGGCCTGCCAGGTGTTGATGCCTGCGAACGTCTCCTGCCCGACCTTGAGGTCGCAATAGTCGAGCACCATGACGTTCGGCGTGTCCGCACTGGCACGCCAGGCTTCGGCGGGAATAGGCGGGTCGAAGCGAGGGGTTCGGGGAGGCGCGGGGCCGCCTTCGGCGGCGCGCGCCACCATCACCAGCGAAGCGGCGGGGGCCAGATCGAGGTCGTAGCGGATCGTGTTGCCGGCGCGGGTGAACGGCGCCGGTTGCACCTGGCCTGACACGGTGTCCCAGATTTCCAGGGATCCGGCTTCGATCGAGAGCCGCGTCCTGGCCGGGGCCAGTCCGCTGTTGGCGAAGAGCAGAATCCGGTCGCCTCCGGTCAGGCGGCGTTCGGAGAACCCGACGCTCGAGGGCGGCTGGGGTTCGAGCCGGATGCGCGGAGGAAGGATCGAGCGCACCGCCTCGAGCATTTCGCGGTTCGACGAAACCAGCGCCCATTGGGTGGAAAATCGCGCGCGCAGCTGTGCCGGTTTCCCGCTCGGCCGCCCGTCGACATACTCGGGAGGCGGCGACAGGGCGATGATCCTCCCTCCGCCGGCGAGCCATTTCTCCAGGTGCGGCAGCGTCTGGCTGCGCAGGTTTGTCAGGTCGGGCGGGATGACCAACAGGTCGTAGGCGGCCCTGGCGATCTTGAACTTGCCGCTTGCGGCCGAGCCGAACCACTCGATCATGTACTCGTCGCCGAGATCGAAGTCCACCTGGTGATCGGCCAGGAACTGATTCATCTCCGCGTTGTTGGCGCGCATCCGGTCGAGTTCGGGAGTGGCCGCGCCGCGCCGGGCGAACAGGAATCCGGAGGTGGTTTGCTGCAGCACCAGCAGTCGATTGGCGGATTCGCTGCGGCTGGACAGCATCGAGAACCGGCCCAGGTGGTCGCCGTGGAGTTTGTAGTAAGGCCACCACGCGGAATGATCCGTGAAACTCTGCGGATGGTCGCGCTTTCTCGCTCCGCGAACGGTCGTGAAGGCCAGGTGTTGATTCATGAAGTTGACGCCGTGCACCATCAGCCAGTCCCCGAACCGTTTGTAGTGCTCAAAGGTCGAGTCCCATCCGGCCACGCCGTACGCCTCGCAGAAGGCCCGCCGGCCGAGTTGATGAGAGACGCTCGCCACCTGCTTGATGGTGAACAGCATGTGCGGGTCCTTGCCGTCCACGCGGAGCTTGGAGCCCTCCAGCATGTCGATCCCGGGCACGTGCTCGTACGCGTACAGGTTGGCATCGGCGGGAGTAATCCAGGGAAAGGGCCATTCGTGCTCCATCCAGTGCCCGGTGAACTGAAGGTTGTTGCGGTCGCACCACAGGAACATGGGCCGCATGAAATTCTCTTTCCACAGATCGTGCAGCGTCTGCCAGTAGTCGAATCGAACCTTGCGGAACTCGCCGACATCCCAATAGAGCGACGGCAGGTGATCGGCGAGGTCGTAGCGGTTGCGTTGTTGAAACTCGGCGAGCGTGTTGTAGCTGAGAGGAAGAGCGAGGCGGGCCGAATCATAGGCGCCGCCGGTGGCGATGAGGGGTTCGTCGGTAAACGCCCAGCGGACGGTCTTGCCGAACTCCGAGCCGATCTCGCGCTTGTACGCCTCGTACGTTGTTTCGAGAAAGGCGGACGTGGTCTGCGGATTGGTCAGATCGACGTAGGGGAACTCGCCGGTCCAGGGGTTTCCGGAAGCGCGCCGCAGGCGGAACGAGATCACTCGCTCGCCGGACTGCACGTCTCGGGATCGACTCACGCGGCGGACCGAGACGATTTGCCCGTCGGCCGATGTTTGCGCCGCGAACGAGGCGACGTTCGAGCCGCGCCGGCCGACACCGGATGGCGGAAGATCGACTTCGGCCTGAACAAACTGCGACGCGGTGTCAGGGGCTCGCGACGGGACATGGCCGCCGGCGAATCCCGCCGGATAGGAGTTCTCATCGTAAATGTTCACCAGCAGCCCGAGGCGCTTTCCTTCGGCCGCCGACTGCTTCCACAGTTTGAACCAATCGGCGCCGAGGTATTCGGTCATCAGCCCGGGGCGCGGGTGAATGAATACGCCGCCCATCCCCTGTTGCTTCATCTGGCCGAGCATTTCGCGAAGGCGAGGCCACTCGTGCAGATCATTCCAAACCCACAAGGGCATGGAGCGAAACTCGGAGGGCGGGTCAGTGAAGAGCTTCCGCAATTCGGCGGCGGAAGCGGGGCTCTGCGCGGGGAGGGCTTTGGGGGCGAGCAGAAGGCGCCGCTCCTCCTCGCTCGTAAGGTTATTCGTCTGCGCGCCGGCTACCAGAGCCAGCGCGGCAATCAGCCAGATATGAGGCCGCATGATCATCTCCTGAAGTCGCACTCCTGGGCAACGCCCACGTGCGCCGGGAGGTGCGCGAAGCGTTCCTGATGGAGGACTTCACGTGGGAATTGTAGCCACTCGAATCGTGGGAGGCCAGGGTCGAGCCCTGGTGTCAGAAGGTGCAAGAAAATGCCCGTACGCAAAAGCGGGAAGTGGGGCGGGCCCCCTTGGCCCGGGGCCGGCCCGCCGGGCGACGCCCGGATCGCGGGTCACACGAGCCGCTTCAACGCTGAGTTCGAATCCGGCTTGGGGCTTGACCGGTGGGCAACCGTGTTTGATCTCCTGCAGCAGAGCCGAAGAAGATCAGGCGAAAGTCCTCCTGCTCGCCTCCTGCACGCAGGTGGTCTCTCTCGTCTCTGGCCGCGGCACATTCCAAGTTGCACCAGAGCCCTTCTCTCTTCGCTACAGCGTTGCTGGCAGTATCGCGCTCGCCGCAGCCTTCATTCGGCGGTATGCCAGTTCCAAGTGATCCAGGTCCATGCCTGCGCAGATCAGCCGGTACCCTTCCCCGATTCTGATCTTCAACTCTTGTTCCGTCAGCGCGATGATTCCGGCGGCCTTGCCTGTCCGCAGGCAGGCTTGACGAACGCGAGCGAGGTCCTCATCCACGTTGGCTTGTGCGTGGCCTTCCGCGAAATTCCGGCCCCGCCGCAAAGCGAGGTCGCGCGCGCCAACCAATAGCCCGTCTACACCGGGGACCCGTGCGATCGCTTCGGAGTTCTCCACGCCCGTGGGCGACTCCACTTGCAAGATGACTACGATGCGCTTGTTCCATTCGTCGACATCCGGTTCCATTGCTTCGGTCCGGATCGATCCAAAGGACCTGTTGCCCAGCGGAGGATAGTAGCATCGCGAGACGATCTCGGCAGCCTGCTCCGCCGTATCCACCATGGGAACGATGATTCCGTCAACGCCCGTGTCCAGCAGGCGCTCGATCGTGTCGCCTTGATGCGTCCAGGTTCGGATCAGCATGGGGATCGGAACCGAGTGCGCCGTGCGCGCCGCGTGAACGGTAGTCTGCCAGTCGACGTGAGTATGCTGCGACTCCCACCAGATCCAGTCCATGGCCCGGGCCGAATACTCAATAACCTCGAGCGAGTTTGAGTAGACGCCCGCCCCCAGCAGACACTCGGCGGCCCCTAGCCGTTGTTTCAGATTCATCGGTTCTCTGGTTCCCGTAAGTGCTTCATTCTCTCAAACTGGTCTTTTGCTTCCCGGTGTTTTTCCATTCGTTGATAGGCCAAGCCAAGTTGATAGCGGAAGGTGGGCGAATCGGGTTGGAGGGCGATGGCGCGGGAGAATGCAGCGACGGCGTCATTGAGCCGGCCCTGCGCAAGATGGAGTTTGCCGCGCAGGAAGTAGACGTCCGGATCGGCCGGCGAGCTGCGCTCTGCTTTCGCGAGCGCTGCCAGGGCGGCTTCTGTGCGTGTGGGGCCTTCTTCCATCAGAGCCTGCGCGAGCGAAACGTGAATCATCGGAAATCCGGGCTTCCGTTCCGCGAGCCGCCGCAAGGATTCGGTGGCACGCGCCAACTCGCCGGTTCCGCGATAGGCCTGCGCGAGCAGTCCGTAGGCTTCCTCGCGATCCGGGAATCGCCGGATCAGTTGTTCCAGCACCGGGACGGCCTCGGCCCAGTTCGCGGCTGACACGAGGTTGGTTCCCAGCGCCAGCAGAAGCTCCGCCGATTCGGCGCCGCGCCGCCGCGGTGCTTCCAGCGCCGCCGCAGCGAGTGCGTACTCCCTGTTCGCCCGATGAACGCGCGCCAGCGCCAGGGCATGCTCCTCGGCGCCGGGCATCCATTGGATCGCCATTTTCAGATGACGCACCGCCTCCGCTGGTTTGCCCGATTGCGCGTAGCACTCGCCGGCGATCGCCGCGGCGGCTGCCCGGCTCTCGATGGGAAGCGCGGTCTGTTCCATCACCCAGGATGCGTTCCGGATCGCGTCGGTGGTCGCTCCGCCCATACTTTGCAAGCTGGCCAAGGCGAGTGCGGTCTTCGCATCGCGCGCGCCGGTCTGCCCGGCGCGGAGGAGTGCGGACAGTGCCAGCGGATCGATCTCCGCGCGCCGTTGGGAGAACAGAAAGTGGCCGATTTCCGCATGTAGTTTTGCATTTCCGGGGAACCGCTGCGCGGCGGTCCGCAGAGCTTGCCGGATCCTGGCGGCGTCGCCCGAGAGTGCTTCGATTTGGACTTCGAGCAACGCCAACCGGATGTCAGCGGCGCCGGCCTTCGCTGCCTCTGCGGCATGCCGGCGCGCGAGAGCCGCGTTGCGCAGCGTGACCTCGGTCTGGATCAATGCGAGCAATACTTCCAGATCCCCCGGCAGCAGTTGAGCGCTCCGCAACAGCACCTGATGCGCTTGCGCCGCTGCCCCGGACTTCAGCAGCGATAATCCCCAAGCCATATGAATGCGTCCGTTGCGCGGCGCCCATTGCGCTGCCTGCTGAAAGAGAGTGGCGGCGCTCGAGAACTCTCCCTGCTGGAATTCCGCTTGGGCCTGCCGCAGGGTTTGCCTCAACTGGGCCTCCGGGTTGGCCGGCTGCGCGTGGGCGCAGGCCACCCAGAGGAGAATCGCGATCCAGTTGTATACCGGTCTGGACGTCATGTGCTATTTCACCGAGCACATAACCGCGGCGCAATGGTTGAGCTCATAGCCGTCGCGGCGGTTCGGGTCGCGCACCAGCGGTTGGAGATTGCCCAGGCTGTCTTGCGCGCGGCTCACCAATCGATGTTCGCCTGGAGTAGCCTCCCAGGGGAGATTCCATCGAACCCAGCGAAACGGCCGCGGCGCCCCTTCCAGTCTCGCCGGTCTCCATGTCTTCGCTCCATCGACGCTGACTTGTACCGACGCCACTCGGTTGGCCCCGGCCCAGGCCAGTCCCGAGATGGTGTGTGGACCGGAAGCCAGTCTCGCTCGCGCGGCAGGAGTCACGATACGAGACTTCACCAGGATTCCGGAAACGCGCGAGTCCGCGGCCGGTATTTCTTTGTGATAGGTTCGCCGGTACAGTAGATCCATGCCGCTCGCGTAGAACTCTGCGGGCCGGTCATCCGGCCCCAGCACGACGATCCGTTCGAGCCACTTCACCGAGTTCATCGCGTACTGGGCGGCCTGCATCGCCCGTGCCGGGAACCCATGCCGGCGGGGCAGAAACTGATCGTTCAAACGAAACGCGACCATAGCCTCCGGGGCCATTGCGGCGTTCAGAGCCACCACACGCGCGTAGGGGAAAGGCGGGGTGCCTTCGAGCAAGCTCCCTCGATCGGCCCCTACCAACAGCACGCGATCCGCTCGCGCCGCCGGTGCGGCCTGTTGCAGAAAGTACGAAAGCGCCACTCCCTCCCATAGTCCGTTCGCGACCAGCACCCCGCCGCCCGCGTCGTTGCCCGCGCACTCAAGTACCGCCTCCAGCCTGGTGAGAGGCGCTTCCAACAGGTCGCTGAAACTCAGTTCAAGCGGGCTCGCGACCATTCCCTCCACCCGAAGCCGCCAGTCCGCCATTGACAGGTCCGGTTCGCGGTGGTGATTGCGCAGGAAGAAATTCGCGCTGGGTGTGATGGAACCTTGCAGATTCCCGAAGGAGCCCGGAGCGATCCGGGCCGCGGAGTCGTCTACGCGCGCGGGAGCCGCCCCCTGCGCGGCGAGACGCCGCTTGGCGGCCAGGCCCATCGCGAGAACCCTCGCCGCCCATACGCGCCGGGACCACATAGAAATCTGCCCGTCAGGGCCGGTCCGCTCCATCGGTGAGCCACTCGAGATCGAAGCGAGCCAGTCTTAGGCTGGCAGATCCGCCGGATTCGTACAAACTCAGAATTGTTTTGTCATGCGCCACGGCGAGATCGGAGTACGCGGCCTTTCCCTCTTGAATCACTTTCGCTACCGGCCAGGTACGGCCTTCATCGTAGCTCAGCCGCGCCGTCAGGTGAGTGCGGCTGGTTGTATTCGAAGGATGCGTCAGCAGGATCCGATCCTTGCCAGTGGAATAGCGCGCCAGCCCCGCCTGACAGGATGGCTCGGGCAAATTGGGATCCACTTCCAGTTTCGACCACGTCACGCCCCCGTCGTCGCTCCGCGCGAACATGCGGGCTTTTTTGTCCTGGCGGCTGCGCGCGTTCATATACACTTTCCCGTCGGTTGTCTCCACCACCTCGCACTCGTCGGACAGATCGTTGTCGAGCGACTTGCCTCGCTTCCAGGTCTTGCCGTGATCGTCGCTATAGAAGGCATAGGA
Source organism: Bryobacteraceae bacterium (assembly GCA_046160045.1). Taxonomy (GTDB): domain Bacteria; phylum Acidobacteriota; class Terriglobia; order Bryobacterales; family Bryobacteraceae; genus CAZGUX01. The sequence continues at coordinate 28,680 of JBJXGR010000337.1, read as the reverse complement.
AAACTGCACCTTGCCCCAGTTTGCCTGTGGCCATGTGGCCGGACCCGGAGACGTGTCGCCCCAGGCCGGAATCAGCAAGCGGCCGCTCTTGAGTTGAATGCCGTGTCCGGGCCCGGCGCCCAGGTACTTCCACGATGGATCCTTGACATCCTTGGTGATCTCCACCGGCGTGGACCATGTTTCGCCATCGTCGGTGCTCTTCGTCACGAATACCTGGCGGTTGTCTTTGCAGAACGGCAGCCAGATGGTTCCGGTATCCCGATCGAGAACCGGTGTGGGCTGGTTCATGGTGCGCGTCCCGTCGTCTAGAATGACCCGCATCGGATCCCAGGTCTTGCCGTGATCGAAGCTGCGCCGGAGGGCGATGTCGATCTCGTCGGTGTCGTGTCCCTTCCCCTTTCGCGCTTCGGTGAAAGCGAGGATCGTTCCCTTCGCGGAGACTACCAGCGCGGGAATGCGGTATCGGGTGTAACCTGCCTCGCCCGCCTTGAACAGATCCTGTTCGTCGAAGCGGCCCGCCGGTTTCGCCGCCGGCGTCTCCTTGCTGGTGACCGGCGCGGAACCGCCGCATCCAGTAAGGGATGCGTACGCCGCTCCCAGAAGCAGTATGGTCTTCGTAGTTCTCATAGAATTCCTTCCTTGCATCTGCGCCGGCTCATCGATGCCCCTTCCGCGAACCGCATCGCTACCGGCCCAACAATTCGTCGAGCGAAATGACCTGAAAAGTCACGTCGGCCTGGCTGCCGCCGTAAACGATCCCGATGTGCTTTTCGTCAATGCGGGACATGCTCGGGTAGCCCCAGGCATTGCCTTCGTCGAGCAGGACGTGATGTTGCTGAGGCCAGGTGCGGCCGTCGTCGAAGCTGACTTGAATGGTCTGGTTGACGCGCATTCGCTTTACCTTGGAGTGCGGGTTGGAGAACAGCAGCGCGTGCTTCTTGGCGCCACGCTCCAGGTAGTCGACTCGCAGCAGGCTGCCGTTGCAGTTGGGGTCGATCAGCGTGTTGAGATTGGTTTCGTGCGGCTGCCATGTCCGGCCCAAGTCCCGAGTCACGAATATGGCGCGATAGTGGTAGGTTGGTCCCTCCGTCTCGTTTCGCATGTTCAGCATGATGGAGCCGTCGCCCAACTCGACCGCCGGGCCTTCGCTCGAGAAGAGGTAGGCTGGAGTGCCGACCGTCCAAGTGGCGCCGTGATCGCGGCTGGACATGATCGTTGAAAAAGCGCCCCAGCTATCGAAAACACCTCGCTCCACCCGGCCCTGAACAGGCATCACCAGCGTGCCGTCCGCCAGTTGGATCCCCTGCTGGGGCGCGGGAGCCAGCAGCCACCACGATTCCTTCTTCAGCTTGCGGGTGAGGTTCTCCGGCTTGCTCCAGGTCCGCCCGTCATCGCGCGAACGGATCATCATGAATTGCGCACTCTTGCCGATCTCGAAGCCCGGCTCGGATCCGTCGCCGCGCCATTGGTGATACCCGCGCTTGCCGTTCATCCAGACCGCGAACACGAAGATCTCGCCGGTCTGGCGGTCCACGATGATGCCGGGATCGGAGACGCCGTTCTGCTCCTGCGGCAGCCCGCCGTATTCAGCCATGTCCATGATGACTCGGGCCGGTTCCCAGGTCTTGCCGCCGTTGGTGCTGCGGCTGAGTCCGATGTCGATATCATCCTGCAGGTCGTGACCCGGATAGCGGCGCCGCACGTCGTAGACGCAGAGCAACGTTCCAGCCGGGGTGGTGGCGAGGGACGGGATGGCATAGGTGTCGACGCCATCGTCGTGCTCTTTGCGAAGAGCGATGCCGATCCGGTGGCGGATGCCGGGCGATTCATCGCGAGGCATCAGCTTGCCCGCCGAAGTTTCCACTCCCGTGCAAACGGCGGCGATCCGGCCGGACAGGTCAGCCGAGTCCTTCAGTTTCGCCGAAAGCCAGAAGACGTTCTTTCCAGGGCGCAGGAGCAGATTGGTGTGGAAGGCAACTGCCGGAGCCGGGTGGATGGCGTTGCCGATCCGCTCCGGGGCCGTGCGAGGAGCGGGCGCGGAGGTACGGCGGGGGAGCGAGATCAGATCGTCGGACTCGCCGGTTGAGTACAGTTCGAGCGATTCGAGATCGCCGAGGTTGCCGGCGTCTACCGTAAAGGCGATGGAAGTAAGGCGGACGTCGTTGCGAAGGAATCCATGGGCCGGGTCGATCTTTCCGATGTCGATGGTCACTCGCACCAGCGAGGACATCGGATTTCGAACCAGCAGCGGATACACCGGCCGCGACACGGTTGCGGTGACTCCGGGGATCGCTTCAGCGGCCGATGCGCCGACCGCAGACAGCGTAGCGAACAATAGCAGGGCTCTCATAGAGACATCCAATGCTCAGAATGTGTACTTCAGTGCGAGCTGCAGGCTGCGGCCCTCGCTGCCAGCGGTGATGCGCCCGAAGTTTACGTCGGCCAAGTTCGTGATTGGCGCGCCCAGTGCCGCGTGATTGAGCCAATTGAATAGCTCAAAGCGGAACTGCATCCGGTGCCGTTCGGTAATCGGGAATACTTTGAGAAGGGCGATATCTGACCAGAACGCGCCCGGAGTGCGCAACGTGTTGAAGCCCAAGTTGCCGAAGCGGCGCTGGGCGATCACGCCAGTCACGTCAAAGGCCGCCCGATTGTATACCAATAGCCGGTCCGGGCCGTTCACGCGAGGATTCACGCCCGGCACAGCGTCCGGACGCAATCCGGCGGCTCTACCGTTCCCGATGGCGTCTCTACCCACGGTGACGTTGAGCGGATACCCAGTCCTCATGTTGACGATACCCTGCAACGTCCATGCCCCGAGGATGGCTCTGCCCAAAGCGGACTGCTTGGCGAAGCCGGCGGTGGGAACCTGATAGGAAGGAACCAGCACCATGCGGTGGCGGGTATCGGATCCCTTGTCGCCATACGAGGCCCGGATATTACCGAAATCCTGCGTGGCTCCGTCGGCGACGAATGCCCCGTCCGGATTGTGATAGCCCATGGCGTGAGACCACGTATAGTAGAGATCCGCCGTCAGTCCCTTCGAAAGTCTCTGATTCACCGAGAACTGAAACGCGTGATAGATTGACGACGCGCCGCCTTCCCGCAGCAGCACACCGCTGAAGTCCGGATTGATTCGCTGATTGGTGGCCGGATTCACCAGATTCACATCGCGAGAGGTGTATTGATACAGGGCGCGCGAGCCCACGTACGATGCCTGTACCGCCAAAGTGGAAGTCAGGGCGCGCTGGAGACTCAAATTCCACTGATAGGCCTCTTCATCCTTGCGATTGCGCTGCGCGATGCTGCGCCCTAACTTGAGTCCGGCCGGCAACCTGCTGAGGTCGCCGGAGGATGCCGCCGCCACCACGGCCGGTCCGAACGAGAACGGGAAGGGGAATTTGAGCGACACGTTGGAGGGAAGGTCGTTCTGCCGGAAGCTGGTGACCAGGGGGAGGCCGCCGGGCAGAAAGCTCATGTCGTAGTAGAAGAACGGTTGCGGAGGGATGAACAGCCTCCCTGCTCCGGCGCGCAGGATGGTCTTACCGTCACCGAGTAGATCGGCCACCAACCCCAGGCGCGGCGCCAGGTTGTTGCGATCCTTGTCGAAAACCGGAGTGTTGTCCGGTCCGGGCGCTCCCGGCGCGAACGGGCCGAACGGATCGCTCACGACATTGAGCGGACCGCGGAACGGCGTGTAGTATTCGTAGCGGATGCCCACATTCAGCGTCACGCGCTTGTTGACGCGGAAGTCATCCTGAAAGTACACTCCCGTGGTGACCGTATCGAACCCTTTGTTCGGAAGCCCGAATAGAACATCGACGGAGATGGGCTTGTCGTCGATCAACTCCTGGATGCTGTTATAGGACAGGATCGGGTTTTCTTCGATGATGCGGAGGCTGGCGATCTTCCGGATATCCACGCCGGTCTTGAAGGTGTGGCGGCCGGAGACGATCGACAGGTTGTCTGTGAACGAGTACGTGGTCGTGTTGAAGTTGATCCGGCACTGGCCATCCACCGCAGTGATTCCAGGGCCGCGCGCCGATCCGATCCCATCCCGCAAGCCGTCCTGCAGACGGTCAAGCTGCGACTTGTTGATGCCGAACCGGAACTCGTTGAACTTTGTGGCCGATAAGGGCATGTTGTGCTGGATGCCCAGGTTCTTGAACGTCTGCGGGAAGCCGCGCCGGTGCGCCGGATCGAAATTGGGCGTGCTGTACACCTGGTCGTTGTAGTTGAACCGGACGGCGATCGCCTGTTGGCGAAGCTTGAAGTCGACGCGGGAAAGCGTCGTCATCTCGTCATTCTTGCGGGCATCGTTGCGCTGGTGAAAACAGACCAGAGGATTCGCGGTTGGCGAGCAGCCGGCTGGCGTCAGAGACTGGTAGTGCTTGCGAAGATCCGGGTTCTGGATGCTGGCGATGGCGGAATCGGTAAGCCGGTTGCCAGTGATGGCCGATGCGCGAGAAATCTTGGCGCCTTCAAAGTTGAAGAAGTAGAAGATTTTGTCCTTCAGAATCGGGCCGCCCAGGTTGCCGCCGTACTGATTGTGGCGCAAAGCGGGCCGCGGCAGCCCTGCCCGGTTGGAGAAGAAGCTGTTGGCGTTCAGCGCGTCGTTGCGGAAGAAATGGAACGCCGTACCGTGGATCTGGTTCGTACCGGATTTTGTCGTGATGTTGACCACGCCTCCCGTCGACCTGCCGTATTCTGCCGAGAACGCGCTGCTGGTCGCCTTGAACTCCTGCACACCCTCCACGCTGACGGTATTGATGGCCGCGCCGGCGCCGCCCGTGCCCGCCGCCGCGTCTCCGACGCCGTTGTTCTCCCCGAACGTCATATCCACGCCATCCATCAGGTAGTTGTTGCCGAAAGCCGGCGAGCCGTTGAACTCGACACCGCCGCGCCCGCCCACCGTGCTGCCGAGGCTGATGGGTTCGGCCGTCCGGTTGATCACGCCAGGCTGCAGCCCGACCAACTGGAGAAAGTTCCTGCCGTTGAGAGGGAGGTCCCTTACTTTGGCGCTGTCGATCACCGTACCGAGTTCGGTGGTAGTAGCATTGACCAGCGGCGCCGCCGACACCACCTCGATGCTCTCTGTGACTTGACCCACCGTCATTCGAATATCGATTCTGGGCCGCGTTCCGGAGTTCAGAACGATTTCGGTCGTGTTCGCCTTTTGGAATCCGGGTTGCTCGGCCCGGAGGACGTAGCGACCCGCCGACAGGAGGGGGAATTCGTAATACCCTTGGTCATTAGTTGTCGACGTACGCGTCTCATTGGTGGCGACATTGGTCGCCTCCACGCGGGTGCCAACCAGGACACCGCCACCGGCATCGGTCACCACTCCGACAATCGATCCGCCGCCAATTTGAGGCAATGCGGGGATGGTAGTTAGCATTACGGCGATCCCAGCAAGTAGAGTTCTGGCACAGCTTGGCAGAGTCATAATCCGGCTCCTTATTCGAGTGACGAGTTCTTCCCAGAGTGGCGACCGTGCACAAAAAAGCATATTCGTGCATTACTCGCCAGGAATGACAGTACACTCTGGCTCGCCGGGTGTCAAGCGCTGCGGTTTGACGTGCTGCGGTTTGACGTTCGACGTTGCTATCGAGACTTTGCGAAGAACGATCTAACGTAATGCCCTGGCGAGGTCGGCCTGGGCATCCGCGACCAGCCGGTTGCCATTCCCGAAAAATATGCCACCCGCTTGAGCGCTCGCGGCATTTCGTAACGAACGAAGGTCATCCGCCCGTCGCAGTGCGACCGGCTTGGTGGAGAAATTTTTGCCGTCCAGTTGTTCCTAGCCGTAGCAGCGCCAGGTGGTGTACTTGCCGCGTGTGACGCCGACCGGGATGTTGTCGCTCCCGTAGCAAAGGGCGGTTCAGGTGGACGATGGGCCACCCCGAACTCTCGCATCGCAACAACGCGGACTTCCTCAAGGTGAATCGGTTCTTCCTCGAGCAGTTCGCCTACATAGCGCCGAATCTCGCTGCGACGCGGGAACACGACCGCACCGCGCTCGACAACTCGATGCTGCTCGACTGCTCCAGCATGCGTAGCGGCCGGCATGATGCGAAGAACCTTCCGGTCGTCTTGCTCGGACGTGCCGGCGGTAAACTCCGCGGATCCGGCGTGCTCGATTGTGCCCGAAGGCGGACCGCCAGATGCGCCGGCTTTATCTCTCTCCTCTACAAGGGCGGAATCGCGATGAAGCAGTTCGGCGACGCAACCGAAGCTCTGCGCGAACCTGTAGCAAGACCGTTAAACTGGTCCGATGGCACGACAATGGATCCTGGCAGCCGCTTGCCTGACGCCTCTTCTGTTCGCCGCGGAGCCGGTCACGCTGAACTTGCTGCCACCCGGCCCGGGCAACCCACGCAATACCGAAGGGGACTTCGTCCCGCTCAAAGATGGCCGGCTCATGTTTATCTATTCGAAGTTCTCTGCCGACGGTCCGGCCGATTCCGGCGCGGCGTCGCTGGTGGCTCGCTACTCAAGCGATGGCGGCCTCACATGGTCAAAGGACGACAAGCCCGTCGTCGCCAATGAGGCGGGCATGAACGTGATGTCGGTAAGTCTGCTGCGGCTCGTATCGGGAGAACTGGCGCTGTTCTACATGCGCAAAAATTCCATGCTTGACTGCCGCCCCTTTCTCCGCATTTCCAAAAACGAAGGCAAGACGTGGAGCAAACCGCGGCTCACCGTTCCCGACTCCGGCTACTACGTTCTCAATAACGACCGCGCTTATCAACTGAAGTCCGGGCGCATCGTGCTGCCAGTCGCCCTCCACAAAAACGAGATCGCCGCGCCGACCAAGTTCAACAGTCGCGGCATGGCCATGTGCTACCTGTCGGACGACAAGGGCAAGACGTGGCGGCGCAGCCGGACGGTTCTCGAGAATCCAGATCCCAATCCCACCGGATTGCAGGAGCCGGGCGTCGTGGAGTTGAAGGACGGACGGTTGCTCATGTTCATCCGCACCGGAATGGGTAGCCAGTACTTCTCCTACTCGAGCGACGGCGGCGATACGTGGAGCCAGGTGGCGGCATCCACGCTGCTTTCTCCGGTGAGCCCCTCGAGCATCGAACGGATTCCGAAAACCGGTGACCTTCTGGCCGTGTGGAACGATCATTCGAACGTGACTGCCGAGATCCGCAATCGAAAGCGCACGCCGCTTACCGTCGCGATCTCTCGGGACGAGGGCAAGACGTGGGAGAAGGCGAAGAACCTGGCAGCCGACCCGGACGGCTGGTACTGCTACACAGCCATCGAGTTCGTGGGCAATCGCGTGCTGCTTTCCTACAACGCCGGCGGCGCGGGCCTGCCGCGGTTGAGCCGCTCCGTGATCACCTACTTTGACGTTGACTGGCTGTATCGATAGCAGCGAGTCATGAGGGACACACCAGCTCGCATTTCCCTTGGATGTTCGTTACTGTTGCCAATGGCTCGAGATCGGGCTCGGAGCATGATTGTGAGCGATTCGGACGCGTGTCCATCAGTGCAGTTCGGAGCCGAGCCAATACCTTCGTCGCGTTCCTAAGTCCCCCGCAGATCCGAAGGGAGCAGATAGGTGCCGCGAATCCAGGGGCAGCGCCAGCGGGCTTCGGCTCCTGTGGCCGGCCACGCGACCGCTGTGTCATCGGTGTAGTTGACGACGAAGATACGTCCGTCGGGCAGTTCCGCCCACCCGGAGTATCCCTGGTCGCCGCCGTAAACGGAGCCTTCCACCTGGATCACGTGATCGAGTTGATACTGGTCAGGGAAACCGTCGCGGTCCGCCGCCCACAAGGTTTTGTATTCACGCCCATTACTTGGCGTGGTAGTGGCTTCCACCCGTTTCCAAAGGCTGAGGCCGGTCACTTCCGGCGAGATCTGTTCGCCGTAGATTCTGCTGGTAGCGGTGGCTCTCGGGGGAAAGATCTCCGGTTGAGGAAAGTTGCCGAAAGCGAGCGGGAGTGCGCTGATCTGTGCGGGGGACCAATCGTTCTTCCAGACCCGGCTGTCGAGTTTGGATGTCCGGAGTCGCAACTCGCCGTCGATCCACAACTGGAATTCCCCGCCGCCACTCACCATTCGATACGTGCGGAAGCGGCCGGCAGCAACGCGTTCCGTTACGGTTTCGCTTCCCACGAAAACCACACGGTCCGGGAAGATCCGCAATTGACCGGCGAACGGGAGCGAGATGGTTGCTGCGTGACCAAGGTTCTCTTTGACCATCACCTCCGCCGATAACTCGATGCGGCACTCCGGACTTTCGGGAGGGCGCAGCAAATAACGCGTGAACTGGCCGCGGCGGCCATCGCTGTCGATGTGAAGAACGCCATCCTTCAGGCCCTTGCTGGCATGATCGTTGAAGTGAATGCCCCCAATGCGAAAGCCGGGGTGGGCTTGGGGATCGTCGATCCAGGCCCAGAGCGCCGGGTAGCCCATCGCCGTCCTGGTAGTCAACATCACTCGTCCGTCGGAGAGGAAATCCGCACCCACGCGGCCGACCACCTGAATGGGCAGGTCCTCCGGCTGGGACCATGTCTTGCCGGCATCCTCAGAGAAGATCCGAAAGCCGGGATAGCCGTCGTTCCGGCTGTCGCGGGCGTAGATGACAAGCCGTCCCGGGCTCAACTCCAGGATCGACGCCTCACTTCCTGCGTGGCCGCTCGAAGGATAGCTGTCGATGAGCGATCGGACTGACCACGTCTTCCCTTTGTCGGTGGACTGGTAAACCTGAAGCCGCTCGCGAATCCGGAACCGGTTCTGGTTATCGAAAGCCTGCTCGCCGATCGGATAACTGTCGGAGCCCGCCGTTAGCCACGAACCATCGGAACACTCCACGACGTGGCTCATCGCGTAGTGCACCTTGAGACCGAAATCGTGAATGTCGAAGCCGCCCACCGGATTCCACGTGATCCCGTCGTCGGTGCTTCGCTTGAATTCCACCTTCGGTACTCTTTCTCCGCTGATCAACAAAAGCGACCCGTCCCGGAGCCGCTGCAGACGCTCGTTGGCGCCCTTCGTGGGGACGATCGTCGTCTCGGCGCTCCAACTTTTCCCCAGGTCGTCGCTGGTTCGAATCACCGCCTTGCCACCGCCTCCGTGGGCTCGGCCGTCGCAGTAGGTGACGAGCAACCGGTTCGCTTTGCTCAACACCACGTCGGCAAAGCCTTGCCAGCGGTTCTGATCCCGGGAGATCGTGACGTGGCGACCGGGCTTACGCCACGTGGACCGCATGCTCTGCAGTCGAAAACCGGCCCCGGGCCTGACCACCCGGTTCTTCTTCGCCATCGGGTGCGGCCTGATCGCCTCTCCCTCCGGCCACTTCCCGGACTGCACCCGTAACTCGTCAATTCCCGCGGCGTCAGGAAACTGTTCCACGCGGGCTTCGTTGATCCGGGCCGCCGTGCGCGGCAGAGGCGCTGAGTCCGCCAGCAGGAACCACTCGTCGTCTCCGCGCCCGCATGTCCAGGCATCTATCGTCTTGTTCATGAGGTCGAGCTTCAGTTTGAAGTCGTAAGGGGTGTGCGGGCGGGCGAACCCGCCGTGGTAGTCCAAAGTTCCGTCCGCTGCCCACGGAGCAAGTTGGGTGGCGCCAGGAACGCCTTTGGCATCGCGTAGTCCGAAACTCAATACTGGAATGAATCGGCCATCGTGGCTGTATCCCAAAGTCACGCGCTGCTCGCCACGTGTTTCGCCCGCCGCCCCAGGAATCGGGTTGGCGCTCCCCATCTCGAAGGTGCAATAGACAAAGACTTCGCCGCGCACAGGTCCAATTCGCACCTGGTGGGTGCGGACCGGCGAGCCGTCAGAATGCGGCTTTCCGTCGCCGTAGCGGAGAGTCCGGCGTGTGATTGAGGACGCCGATAGGACTGCGAGCGCAGGACCACCCGTTAGAAAACGTCGTCTTTTCATGGCTATTGAGGTTTGCGGCTAAGGCTTGAAGTAAGTTCCCTGGACCGTGGTGACGAATTCCGGATCCTCGCCCCAATAGACTGCAAACACGCTCCCGTCCTTGAGTACGATGGCGGTCGGATAGCCGAGGTTGGTACTGTGCAGATCGTCGCGTAGCACGATCTCCCGGTCCGTATCCCACGTGCGGCCCTCGTCGCGACTGAGGCAGGCCCGAATTCCGAATGGCTGCCGCCGCCGGCCGTAGATAGTCAGGACTCGACCGTCAGCCAACTGCACCAGGTCCGCCGGTGAGCCCACCGCCAGGACCGGGGTCTTCCAGGGCTTGGACCAAGTCCCGCCGTCATCATCGGAGGTGACCTGATAGAGATAGTGATCGCCGTTTTCCTCCGTGCGCATGTGCGCGATCAGCCGGCCGCTTGCCAGTCTCACCAGGGCCGTTTCGTAGAAGTCAACGTTCGGGTCGCGTGCGATCTCCCGGGTCTCGTTCCATGTGCGCCCTCCGTCGCGCGAAATCGAAACGAAGGCGGCGCTCCGGCCGGGCTTGATTTGACCGTCGCTGCCGAAGTCGTTGCCCATGGCCGGCCCCTTCTGTTTGTGTTCGGTGAAGTAGTCCAGGTAGAAAGGATCCGCGGCGGCCAGCGGCAGCAGCAGGTTCCCGTTCGCTAACTCCACGGGGCCGCGCGGGGAGTAGCCGCTCACGTAGGGCTTGGTCGACACCTCCACCGTCTCACCCCACGTACGGCCGTTGTCGCGCGAGCGATGCACGAATGTTCCGCCGTGTGCCACAATCCACGGGTACGGATCTTTCCTCACCAAACCAAGCAGGTTCTTCATTTTCAGGCCGCTTTCGAGAGGGTAGAACTTTCGTTGATAGACGCTGGCCAGCAGGTCCCCATTGCGAAGCAGGGTCAGGCCTGGATTCTCGACGCCGGTCCATTCAAAACCGGGAAATACACGCGGCGCGTCCCAGGTTTCCCCACGGTCGGTGGACCGCGTGATGACATTCCTGTATTCCGGATCGTGCGGAGGATGCTGATAGCTCCGCGGCGAGTGTTTCCCCACCTCGCGCATGACTCCGAGATCGAACGCCACCAGCCAGTCTCCCAACTTGTTGACTCGAACCGAGGGTCCAAGAACGTACCGGTTCCTGTCGCGGAAGACGGTGATATTTCGGAGGCGGGGCTGCGCTCGCAGAACCGCTGGCGCACCTGCCAGGAAGCCTCGACGCGTGACGGTTGACCCCACCGGCACGGTTGGTTCGGTTGGGAGTCGTCTGGTGTACATACGTAAGCTAGAAGTGACGATACGCCGTCCAGGGGCCACTGTCAAGATACTGGTGCACGAAAGCGGCAGCCAGAGTTGACAATATCGGCACAAACTGGCACACTACGGCAGACGGAGGAGGGAGCTTAGAGTATGAGCAATATTAAGGTTGGCCTCTTTCGCGAGGAACGGCAGATCCAGATTTTGGAACTGTTGAAGACCGACCAGCGCGTGGAAGTTGCTAGCCTGGCGAAGGCCTTCGACGTCAGCGAAGACACGATCCGGCGGGACCTGCGCAGCCTGCAGAGTCAAGGATTGATCGTCAAGACCCACGGCGGCGCCATGAATCACGTGGCGGCGCCGCGATCGTTTGAAAACCGGCTGGAGCACGCATCCCGTTTCAAGTCGCTGATCGGAAAAGCGGCCGCGGATCTCGTGGAGGAAGGCGAATGCCTCCTGATCGACAGCGGCACTACGGCGCTTCACGTCGCCCGTTCGCTCAGCGTCAACCGCGCCAAGGTGCTCACCAATAGCCTCGAGGTGGCGAAGGTGATTTCCGAGTACGGCAAATACGACCTCATCGTCCTGGGCGGGCGGTGGGATCCGCTTCACCAATTGGTGGGGCCGGCCACGGTCGAACAGCTTTCGCGCTATCGAGTCGACAAGGTGTTTCTCGGAATGCCGGGCCTCGACTTCAAGCACGGAATCACGGTGCCTTCCGAGGAAGAAGCCGCCGTGAAGCGGGCGATGATCGAGATCGGACAACAGGTAATCGGGCTGGCCGACCACACCAAACTGGGCGAGGTGGCCTTCTCCTATGTGGCTCCCGCCTCGGTCATCGATATTCTGGTCACCGATGATCTGGCGGACCTGGGACCGTTCGGTGCCCTGAGTTGGGAGATCAGGCGGATCAAAATGGAGGCCGAGGGCGCGTGAGAACCCGCTGCTGGACGATGGCGCTGGTGCTTGCCGCTGGCGGCACATTGCCCGCGATCGAGAAGTTGACGGTCTCACGCGACGACAGCGTCTACGAAGCCTTCGCCGACATCGCGCAAAGCAACGGCGCGATGGTGGTCACCTACCGCGAGAGCATGATGCACGCGCCCTATCCGTTTTCCCGCGTTGTGGTGCGCCGTAGCATCGATGGCGGCAACACGTGGATGACTAAGCAGGTGCTGATTGAAAAGGACGCCACAGCGGGCCAGGGAAGGCTGAACTGCTCGCGCATCGCGGCGTTACGGGATGGCACGCTGCTACTGGTAGTGGACTACTATCCGGAGGGTGCCTCAGAGTTGAAGGGCATGGAGGCGATCCGCATCCTGCTGTTCCGCAGCACCGATGCGGGTAAGACGTGGGCAGGCCCGATCGAGACCGGTGTTCGCGGCGCGATCGTCCCCTCGCTGAAACAGTTGACCAACGGCGACCTGCTGCTGGGCCTGACCCGGCTCGTGGCCCCCGATGGAACCATCGCCAATCGGCGCGAAGAACAGATCGTCTATCGTTCGGCTGACGGCGGCCGGAAGTGGGAGGGGCCATCGGTGGTTCCGCAACATCCAACGATCGCCTTGAACCTGAACGAAGGCGATTTCGCCCAGATGGACGACGGCACGGTGGTCCTTTATATGCGCGAAGACAAGGAAGGCTTCACGGGATGGAAAAGCCTGTCGCGCGATGGAGGCAAAACCTGGTCTCAGCCCTTGCGCACTCATATGTTCTCGGTTTGCGGACGTCCATCCGTGGGGCGGCTGCGGAGCGGCGAGATCGCGATCACGTATCGAACTTGCGCCGCAGTTTCGGCGAGCCTAGCCCTGTACGTGGAAACGCCCGAGGAAGCCGTGCGCACCAGTCCGCGCGATCGCAACAACTACAAGACCGACTTCTACGCCGGCCGCTTCGCCGTGCTCGACAGTGACCGGTCGCTCTATCCCGACACCGGCTATTCGGGCTGGGTGCAGTTGCCGGGCGGCGAAATGTTCGTGGTCAACTACATTGTCGATGATGCGCCTCGCGCTCACATTCGCGGCTATGTGGTCTCGCGAAAAGACTGGTTCCTGTTCCCGGAGGGCGCCATTCCCTGGCAACATGCCAGCCGCGAACCTTATATAGACATAGCGGCTGAATGGGCGGAGAAACAGGCGCGGGCGAACGAGAAGAAGGACTGGTCGCGCAGGATCCCGACGCAAAAATGACCGTGCAGGATGTGGTGATCGCCGGTGGAGGCGTCAGTGGCCTCAGTATCGCGCTGCATCTGAAGATGCTGGGCGTGCCGCGCGTCACCGTGCTTGAACGGCACCACGCCGGAGCAGGCCAGTCTGGACGCGCCGCGGGAATCATTCGCGCATTGGTCAACAACGAGGCCGTTGCGTCAATCCTGATGGAATCGCTTCGATTCGTCCGGAATTTCAAAGAGCGTTTCGGGCAGCCGATTCCATTCCACCAACCGGGCTACTTGTTGGTGAACGACGCGGCGGCGTCCGCGACGATGGACCAGACGATCGCCAACGCCAACCTCGCCGGCTGCGGTGCCAGCCGGATTTCGGCTTCGGATGCGGTCGCGTTGCAGCCCGGCTTACGGTGCGGCTCCGAGGACATCTACGCTTACGAACCCGGAGCGCTTCATCTGGACCCGATGTTGGCGACTCAGGTACTGGCACGCGTGGCGCGGGGGCTGGGCGTGCGCATCGAGGAAGGGTGCCAGGTGGACTCCATCCTGATCGACGGCTCTCGCGCGATGGGCGTGAGTACGCGCGAGGGGCGGTTTCTGGCGGACTCGACCGTTCTGGCCACCTCTGTATTGGGCGCCGCGCAACTCAAACAAATCGGCGTCGAGGTTCCGGTCTTTCCGCATCGCGCGGAGATGGCCTTCTTCTCCGTGTTTCCGCAATCCACGCATCGACTCCAGCGAATCCTTTCGGATGCAAGGACGCTTCTGTACATGCGACCTGAAGGCGTGGATCAGATGTTCGTCGGTTGGCGCGAAGGCGATCGTATCGCGACGCCGGATGACTTTGCCGCGGTGGACCCGGAGAACTACCGGCAGACCTCGGGTTACCCGACGCTCGCCGACATGCGGAACCGCCTGACCGGCACGCTGCCATTCATGACGGACGGCTATGTTCATCGCACCTACGCCTGCGTCTACGACTACACGCCAGACGGCATGCCGATTCTCGACGAAGCCGAAGGCCGATCCGGGCTGTACTTCGCATTGGGCTACAGCGGCGGCGGGTTCTCGCTCTCCCCTTGGGTGGGCGCGGCGATGGCGCGGTTCATCACGGAGCGGGTGAAGTCGCCGGAGATGCACCTGCTGCGCCTGTCGCGATTTCGTGAGGGGACCCTGCTTTCCTGGAGCAACGCAGCAGGGAGGGATCGCGATGCGTAGCGCAGCCGCGGATGTTGCCTTCGACCGGGCGCTGCTCACGCCCGAGTATCTTGCCGATCCCTACCCGTTCTATCGGGAACTGCGCGAGAACGCGCCGCTCTACTTCAGCCGGCGGTTGAATGGCTGGGTGGCCACCCACTACACCGATGTGGCTGCCGGGCTGCTCGACAAGCGGCTGATATCGGGACGGCGCGTCGAATCCTTCTCGGCGGGTCTTGATCCAGCCACTCGCGAACAGATGAAGCCGCTTCACGAGCACCTCGGCAAGTGGATTGGCAACATGGATCCGCCGGATCACACGCGGCTCCGTGCGATGGTCAACAAAGCCTTCACGCCACGCATGGTGCAGGAACTCGCGCCGGCCATTGCTCGCATCACGGGGCGGCTGTTGGATGCCGCGGAATCCCGGCACGAAATGGAGTTCGTTCGGGAGTTCGCCTATCCGTTGCCAGCTACGGTGATCAGCGAGATGCTGGGCGTACCCTCCGCGGACCAGGACCGATTCATTGCCTGGGCCGATGACATCACCGCCTATTCCGGCAGCGGCAGCGCCGACCCCGGTCTGAGCCGAGCCGCGCAGCGAAGCATCGGGAAACTGACCGAGTACTTTCTGGGAATCGCGCATGACCGCAGAACTCGCCCGGCGGATGACCTGATCAGCGCGCTGGTGGCGATGGAAGAGAAAGGCGACAAGCTCAGCGGGCAGGAACTGGTGGCGATGTGCACGTTCCTACTGGTGGCAGGCCACGAAACGACGATGGCGCTGTTGTCGAACGGTCTGCTGGCGCTGCTGCGGCATCCGGAGGCTCGCCAGGAACTAGCGGCTAACCCGGCGCTCATCAAGATCGCAGTTGAAGAGTTCTTGCGATACGATAGCCCCATTCAGCATCAGACGCGTGTAGCGGCCGAGTCCTTCGAATTCGCCGGGACCCGGATCGAGCAAGGTCAACGAGTGTTGCTGATGCTGGGTGGCGCCAATCGCGATCCGGATCAATTCGCCAGCCCGGACCAGTTGAACCTGCGGCGCGAACCCAATCGGCATATCGCATTCGGCTTGGGTATTCACTACTGCATCGGAGCGCCGCTGGCGAGGCTCGAGGCGCAGATCGCCTTCCCCGAGATCCTGCGGCGGTTTCCAGCAGTGCGGCTGGCCGAACAGGGATTGCAGTGGCGGGTTCACACGTCTAACCGCAATCCGCTGCGAATGCGCATTGTCTGGTAGGAACGAATCGAAAAAAGGAGAAAAACAGCATGCGTCAGAGCAGGGTCAAGAAGCGGTGGGCGCAGGGAAAACCCGTGCTAGGCACGGTGGCCCATTTCTCGGATCCATCGAGCGCTGAGTTGATCGGCCTGATGGGGTTCGATTGCCTGTGGATCGACCTCGAGCATCAACCCCTCAGTATGGCCGACGCCAACCACATGATCCGCGCCGCCCGCGTCGCCGACATGGACGTGATGGCGCGTCCGGCCAAGGGCGAGTTCATGCGCATGGCACGGCTGATCGAAGCCGGAGCATCGCTGATCATGTACCCCCGCTGTGAATCGGCGGCGGAGGCTCGGGAACTGGTTCGTTGCGGAAAGTTTCCGCCGCTCGGAGAACGTGGATTTTTCAGTGCGAGCGCCGACAATCCCTACAGCACGATGCCCGCAAAGGACTACGTAAAGCAAGCCAACGAGCAGACGACGCTCATCGCACAAATCGAATCGCCAAACGCAGTGAAGCATGCCGCCGCGATCGCGGCCGTTGATGGCATCGACATGCTGTTTTTCGGACCCGGAGACTTTTCCGTAATCTCCGGCGTGCCGGGAGAGATCTTGTCTCCCGTCGTCCAGGCGGGTCTTGAGGAAACCGCCCGGGTGGCGCTGGCCGCTGGCAAGCGGTTCGGCACCATCGTGCCCGATCTCGAATACACCAAGCGAATGCTCGATCTCGGTGCGTCGCTGCTTTGCTATGGAGGCGACCTGCACTTCGTTCGACAGGCGCTCGCCGACGTTCGGACACGCTTCGGCCCGCTGGGTTTCGAGTTCGAGCCAAAGCTCGGTCACGACAGGATCGGACCGGCCACCGTCTGAGAAAGGAGCGCGGACTATGAAACACCGGGTGTTAGGCAGACTCGGCTGGAGCGTCTCTGAAATCGGCTTCGGCTCATGGGCCCTTGGCAGCAATTGGGGTCCGCAGAACGATGAGGATTCTGTGAAAGCCATCCATCGGGCCTTGGAGCTCGGCTGCAACTTCATCGATACGGCCCGGGCCTATGGCGACGGGCGTAGCGAGCGGATCATCGCACGTGCGATGAAAGACCGGACGAAAGGCTCAGTCTACATAGCCACCAAGGTTCCGCCGGTGCTGCCCGGCGACTGGCCGCCCAGCCCCTACGATGCGATTGACCAGCGCTATCCCGAAGCGCACATTCGAAGCATGGTCGAGAAAAGCCTCCGCGATCTCGAAACCGATTGCCTCGATCTGATCCAGATCCACACATGGTGCCGCGCGTGGAACCGGAATCCATCGGCCTTCGAAGTGCTGCGCGCGCTGAAGAAGGAAGGTAAAGTCAAAGGAATCGGTATCAGCACTCCCGAGCACGATCAGAATGCGGTGATCGACCTGATGCGTGGCGGTTTGGTGGACACCGTCCAGGTGATCTACAACATCTTTTCGCAAGAGGCGCAAGAGGGGCTGTTCGCCGAGGCGATGGAGCACAATATCGGAGTGATCGTGCGCGTGGCCTTCGACGAAAGTTCGCTCACCGGCAAGCTGAGCGACTCGACCGAATTTCCGGAAGGCGACATTCGTGGCAACTACTTCGCCGGCGACCGCCTTGCGCGCACCGTCCGGCGGGTGAAGGCGATTGAAGCCGCGATTGCCGGCGCCGAGCCGGACACGGCCACGGCCGCCTTGAAGTTCGCCCTCAAGCCCCCGGCCGTGTCCACCGTGATCGCCGGCATCCGCAATCCGTGGCAGGCGGAGCAGAACTGCGCGGTGGGCCGGATGCCGCCGATGAGCGACGAACTGGCGGCAAGGCTCAAGACGCACTACTGGCGGCGAGCGTTCTGGCACGCAGGCAAGTGAAGTAGGTCGAAGGAGGAACATGAGCAGAGGAGCGGTGCGCATCGGTTTGTTGGGTTGCGGAACGATTTCGCAGTTTGCCCACCTGCCGGCGCTGATGAGAGCGCAAGGGGTGAATTTCGCCGCCATCTGCGACGCGGCGCCGGATCTATTGCAGTCGATGGGTGCGCGAGCCAGCGTGTCGAACCTGTTCACCGATTACAGCGAGTTTCTGGCCAAGAGCGGCGTGGACGCGGTGCTGATCGCCGTGCCCGACGAGTTTCATCTTTCGCTGGCTCGCCAGGCACTGGAGGCGGGCAAGCACGTTCTCGTGGAGAAGCCGCTCGGCGTCAACAGCGAAGAGTGCGCCGCGCTATGGGAAGCCGTGAAGCGATCCGGGAAGAAACTTCAGGTGGGGTGCATGAAGCGCCACGATCCGGGCATCGCCTTTGCCCAGGCGTTCATTCAGGACCGCGTCGGCGAGATCTTCTCCGCCAGCGCCTGGTATCGCGATTCGATGTTCCGCTACGATATGCAGGAAGCGATCTTGCCCGACGTGATGACCAGCCACCAATCGATTCGTCCGGGCAGCGATCCGAAGACAACCGACAAACGCCACTATTCGTTGGTGACGCATGGCGCGCACCTGTTCGACACGCTCAGGTTCCTTGCGGGCGCGATCAGGGGCGTTCATGCGAGTGTTGTGGAAAAGTGTGGGCAGTATTCCTGGCACGGAGTGCTCCATTTCGAACAAGGGGCGCTCGGACACTTCGAGCTCTCGGTGAAGACCAGCGGCGAATACTCCGAAGGCTACGTGGTCCACGGCGAGCATGGTAGCGTCGAGGTCCGGACGTTCCTGCCTTTCTACAACCGCGCCAGCGAGGTGCGGGCTTTTGATGGCCGAACGCAGCAGTGGCACACGCCACTCGGCAGCAACAGCAATCCCTACAAGAATCAGGTTGAAGCGTTCGCCGCGGCGATTCTCGAGGATCGCCCCACCAATCCCGACACAGCCGACGGGTGGGCCGCTGTGAGCGTGCTGGAAGCCGTTGAGGATTCGGTAAACCGTGGACGGCGGGTCGAAGTCGGCGGTTTTGCGGTGAAAGTCTGACGATGAAGATCGGGATCTTCTCGCGAACCTATAGCCGGCCAACCTTAGATGGCGTTCTCGACGCTGTCGCGGCCCATGAATTGTCGCACGTGCACTTCAATCTGAAATCGGCCGGCGAGGCGAGCCTTCCCGGCAAGATCGATGATGGATTGTGCGCGCGTGTTCGCGGTGCGTTCCAGTCAAGGGGCTTCGTGATGACGTCGATCTCCGGAACTTTCAATGCGATTCATCCCGGTGAGCGGGAGCGTCGCGTCGACACGGAACGGGCTTGTCATCTCATCGGGCGCTCCCGGGAATTGGGAACGTCAGTCGTTACTCTTTGCACTGGCAGTCGCGACCCCAATGATATGTGGAAGCGGCACCCGGGCAACGATCTGGCCGATGCATGGGCGGATCTGCTGGCGACCCTGGACCGCCTGCTGCCCGCAGCCCAGGAGCAAGGCGTCACTCTCGGCGTCGAACCGGAAACCAACAACGTGGTCAATACGGCCGCAAAGGCGCGGCTCCTGCTCGATGAACTCCGCTCACCGCACCTGAAAATCATTCTGGATGGCGCCAACCTGTTCGAGAGCGCGGCGGCTCCAGCGATGGCGCGCACGCTTGAGG
This sequence comes from Bryobacteraceae bacterium, assembly GCA_046160045.1. Classification (GTDB taxonomy): domain Bacteria; phylum Acidobacteriota; class Terriglobia; order Bryobacterales; family Bryobacteraceae; genus CAZGUX01. The sequence goes on along the minus strand of JBJXGR010000337.1, from coordinate 9,369 downwards.
AAGCGTTCGATCTGCTGGCGCCGGACGTAGTGATGGTCCACGCCAAAGACCTGGCCGATCCGCCCTCCCGCCCGAGCCAAGCCGCCGGCAAGGGTGCCCTGGATTGGGATACCTATTGCCGTTTGATCGTACGCAACTGCAAGGACGTGCCGGTCATTCTGCACAACCTGGGCGAGAACGAAGTTGCCGGAAGCATCGCATTCGTGAAGGATCGCCTGACCCATGCCGTTTCTTGAACACGACGGAATCCGGTTCCATTACGATGCCAGCGGCCAGGGCCCCCGCTTGGTGTTCGCACATGGGCTCACCGGGAACATGGAACATGCCCGGGAATTGATCGGGACAGTTCCCGGCTACCGTCAGGTTTTCTGGGATGCTCGCGGCCACGGCGAGACTTCGCCAGCCGGTCCGGCAAACGGGTTCGCATTCGATGTGTTCGCAACAGATCTGGCTGCGTTGCTCGATCACCTGGAAATCGACCGTGCCGTAGTGGGCGGCATCTCGATGGGAGCGGCTGTGTCGGCGCGATTCGCGGTCAGATATCCGGAACGGGTTCGCGGACTGATCCTTGTCCGGCCGGCGTGGCTGACCGAACCGCTGCCGGAAGGGCTGCAACTGATGCCCGTGGTGGCCGGGTACCTGGAACGGTTCGGGCAGGAGAAGGGCTGCGAGTTGTTCGTTCAGTCCGCTGAGTACCAGTCTCTGCTGGCGCGTCAGCCCGAGACCGCCGCGGCGCTTCGCGAACAGTTCTTCGCCGAAGCGGCGCTCGAACGACGCGGGCGACTGACGGGAATCCCGGGCGACGCTCCCATCCAGAGGTGGAGCGAAGTGGAGGACCTCCGGATCCCCTCGCTGGTGCTAGGCAACGAACCCGACTACGTGCATCCGATTTCGTTCGCCCGAATCTGGGCGGAGCGGTTGCCGCTCGGCAGGTTCGTACAAGTGCCGGCCAAGTCAGCCGGATTTGAACCGCATGCCCTCGCTGTTCGCCAGCACGTGGCCGGGTTCCTGACTACTCTCGAGGAGCGACAATGAGCGTCACCAATATTCGTCATACCGGAATCGTCGTCAGCGACATGGCGGCGTCGCTGCCCTCTTATCGCGATCTGCTGGGTCTCGAAATCTGGTGGGATCAGATCGAGGAAGGCCCGATGGTAGAGGCAGTCACCGCCGTGCCCGGTGCGCACATGCATACCGTGAAGCAAAAGGCGCCCGATGGCGTGTCGATCGAACTGCTTCAGTATCTCAACACGCCCCCGCCTGTTCCGCCGCTGAATGGTTCCTACCGTTTCGGCTGCAATCATGTCGCGCTCCAGGTCAAAGATCTCGACGCCTTGTATCGCAAGGCGCCGGCCCAGGCAATCCGCTTCAACACCGCGCCGGTAGTGGCGGGAGGCGGCAACACGAAGGTGACATACTGTCGCGACCCGGAAGGCGCAATTCTCGAACTGGTGGAGATCCTGGCGTGAACGCGACCATGGGCGACTACCGGCGCGACGGCTACCAGTTTCTCGGGAGCGTCCTCTCGGGAACGGAGCTTGAATCGGCCCGTGCGGAGTTGGACCGCCTGCTTGCTTCGCGGAACCCGCGCATCGGTCCCGACGAGATCTACTCCGCACATCAGCAGGAACCCTGGCTGCTCGACATCGCCATGAGCAAAGTTCTGCTTGATGCGATCGAAGCACAGATTGGTCCCGATATCGTTCTCTGGTCCACGCATCTGATCTGCAAGCCGCCGCGAACGGGCCGAGCGATCCCTTGGCATCAGGATCGCCCGTATTGGAATGTCAGTAAGTTGAGCGGTTCGGTCTGGCTCGCCTTTGACGACGTCGACGAATCGAACGGAACGATGTTCGTTCTGCCTGGATGGCACCACGAAGATTTGCGGAGACGAAGTACCGGAGATGAGTTCTTCGATGAGGAAATTGACCCCGCCGTACTTCCGCTGAACGTTGATCAACTGGCTATCCCCTACTGTCTGAAGGCTGGCGAAGCAGGGGTTCACGATACACTGCTTCCGCATCGCTCGCCTCCCAATACCTCCGATCGCTGGCGTCGTATCCTGGTGTGCCGGTATATGGCGGCAGACGGTGAGATGGGTCCTAAAGAGTATCCCGACTACCGCACGGGAGAACCGTTCTTACGAAAGTATTATCTGGTGCGTGGTAACGATGTCTTGAGCCGTGGCCTCGAGCGGGCCGGGCAGGAGCACTGAACAAGAATGGCACTTCATGTCAGCGACCTGACGCCGGTGGTTACGCAACCGGTGAATACCCGCTATCGGCGCATCGTCACGCCCATCCCTGCGCCGCAGTCGATCGAAGAGATCGAACGGCTCCGCCAGGTTGAGCCGCAATCGATGGCTGGAATGCCGCCGGTTCTGTGGGACAGCGCGGAGGGCTTCCTGGTCCGGGATCCATTCGGCAATCAGTGGATCGACCTGAGCAGCGGCATCGTAGTGGCGAACGTGGGCCACGCACACCCGGATCTCGTCGCCGCCATCCGCCACCAATTGGACGCGAAACTGATTTTCTCGTACGCCTTCTCCACCAAGGTCCGGCGCGAACTGCTCGAGCGCCTGGTGAAGATCGCTCCGGCGGGGATGAACAAGGCGATTCTCTTCTCCTCCGGTACCGAAGCGAACGAGTGTGCGTTGAGCCTCATGCGCAAACACGGCCTGAGGATCGCACGGGGCAAGCTGGGGATTCTCTCCATCGAGTCCAGCTATCACGGGCGAACGCTCGCCGCCAAACTCGCCGGCGGTCCGCCAGGAGTTGTGGATGGCATCAGCCGGGAGAGTGTGCATCATCGGCAACTGCCCCTTCCCGGCGGACCTGATTCCAGGGGGTTCGACGAGGACCTGGCCGCCCGCGGCATCGCGTCCGAGTCCGTTGCGGGGATCATTCTCGAGGCGATTCCAGGCTGGACCACCACACTCTATCCGGACCACTACGTGCGCCGGCTGATGCAGTGGGCGGCGGAGAATCACGTCCTGGTCACCATCGACGAAGTGCAGAGCGGGATCGGCCGCACCGGACGCATGTTCGCCTTCGAGCATTACGGAATCGTGCCGGACCTGATCACGTGCGGGAAGGGCCTCAGTTCGTCGCTACCGCTGTCGGCCGTCATCGCGCGGCAGGGGATTATGGACCTCTCGTCACCAGGCGAGATGTCGAGCACGTTTGGCGGCAACCCCGTGTGTGCGGCGGCGGCGCTGGCCTGCTTGACGATTCTCGAGCGTGACCGGCTCGTCGAGCGTTCAGCCGCGTTAGGCGCGGAGTTGGGCGCGGCGCTGGACCGGCTTGCGGCCAGACACCGTCCTCATGTCAGAATGCACAACGGCCGAGGGCTTTTCTATTCGATGCATTTGAAAGACCCCGTAACGGAAGAACCTTTCGTCGAGATCGCTGACAGGATCGTGATGACGTGCTTCCGCCGCGGCGTCCTGATGTTCCTGACCGGCAGGGGCTTCTTTAAGATCGTTCCGCCGTTGACGATCGACCGGGACGCGCTGTTTGAAGCCGTCGATGTGATCGGCGTCGCAATGGACGAGTTACTGGGAGCATAAATGGGACACTTTGGCGCGCTGGACTGGACAGTGCTGGCGATCTACTTTCTCGGTTCGATCGCGCTCGGCAGCTATTTCGGACGCAAGCAGCACGATGCCGAGGACTTCCTGCTGGCGGGCCGGAAGATGTCCTGGCTGCCCGTGGCGATCTCGATCATGGCCACGAACACGAGTGCGGTGAGCTACATGGGCGTTGCCGCCTACATCTACAAGCAGAACCTGATGCTGTATCCGAACATCATCACTCTGGTTCTGATTACGCCCCTGATCCTCTACCTGTTCGTCAACTTCTATTACAACCTCAAGGTCTACACGGCTTACGAGTACCTGGAAAAGCGATTCAATCCGCTCGTTCGAAGCATCGCCAGCGTACTGTTCATCTTCCTGCGCCTGTGCTGGCTGGCCACGATGATCTACGCGACTTCGATCGCGCTGGCGGAGATCACAGGCATCTCACAGGTATACTGCGGGCTCGCGATGGGGCTGGGCACTTCTCTCTACACAATGCTCGGTGGAATGGAGGGCGTCATCTGGACCGATGTCGCGCAGGCGGCAGTGTTCATTGCCGGCATCCTGTTTATAGGCATTTACGTCCTGATGGACTTCGGCTGGGACGTTGGGCAGGTCTACGCTGTTGCCGACGCCGCAGGTAGAACCCGCATGGCCGACTGGTCACTGGATCCCACGATCGATGTCACCATCTGGAGCGTGATGTCCGGCTACGTCGTGATCAATCTTGCTTCGTACGGAGTGGATCAGGTGGTTCTGCAGCGCTACTTCACGGCGAAGGATCTCAAGACGAGCCGCCGTTCGGTGATCGCCAACGCCTGCATTGACGGCCCGACATCAACCTTGCTGTTCCTGGTTTCCGTCGGCATCTTCTCCTACTTCCAGAAGCATGCCGATCAACTGCCGGCCAACTTCAGTCCGGACCGGGTTCTGCCGTACTTCGTCGTCACCGCCCTTCCGCCGGGCATCGCCGGGCTCGTGATCGCCGGTATCATGGCCGCCACGATGTCGAGCATCAGTTCCGGCGTGAACTCCATTGCCACCGCCTCGCTGGTCGATTTCTATCAGCGGTTCTTTCGCCGGGAAGCTCCCGCGCACCATTACCTCAGCGTGTCGCGCTGGATGTCGCTGTTCTGGGGCGTCATCGCAACCATCATGGGCCTCTTCGTCAGCCGGCTGGGAACCGTACTCGAGATTTCGGCCAAGACCAATAGCTTTTTCACCGGGATTCTCCTCGGGATCTTTCTGCTCGGAATCCTGACGATGCGCGCCAATTGGCAAGGGACCAGCATCGGAGCGCTGATCAGCCTGATGATTGTGATCTGCGTCGGCACCTTTACGCGGACCTCCTTCTTCCTGTATGCGCCGTTGGGACTCGGGCTAACGATGCTTTTGGGATATGTATTCAGCCTCGGGTTTCCCGCCATGAGTTCGGAGAGCCTGCGCGGTCTGGTGAAGGGACACGGGGTCGACGGAATTCAGAGTTCGCCCACGGCGCCCGCTGGTAGCAGGGCGTAACCGCATGGACCGCGAACTTGCTCGAACCCGGCTATCCGGTTGTTACGTGACCGTTCCCACTCTCTTCGCGGACGAGGACCTCGCAGTGAACGTCGACGGCATTCGGCGGCATATTCGATTTCTTCTCGACGGCGGATTGCAGACCGGCAACGCTGTATTGCTGGCCTGCGGCGCAGCAGGAGGTTTCAGCACAATGTCGTTGGACGAGCGCATACAGGTAACCGGGGCCGTGATCGAAGAAGCTGGCGGGCGGGTTCCCGTCGTGATGGGAGCGCAGACAACCAGCACGCGCGAATTGGCCATGCTGGCTCGCGCGGCCCAGCGCATGGGCGCTGAGTACATACAGGTTTCTCCGCCCTTTTACTTCCAGGCAACCGAAGACGACTTCTACGCGTTCGTTGCCGCCGCCGCCGATGCGGCCGACATCGGAATCATCGTCTACAACACGTACACTTCGAGCTCCGCCGTGGATCGCGGACTCGTCGAGCGCCTGATCGAAGTGCCGAACGTGATCGGCCTGAAGTGGGCCACTCCCACTGCCGATTTCATGGAGTTCGAGCAAGTGATCGTGCAGTTCGCGCACAGGTTAAGCATCATCGACAACCAGGTCCGCTTCGTGACCAGTCACATTCTTGGCGCCCGAAGCATCGAACTCCACGTCTGCAACTACTGGCCGCAATGGGGCGTGGCGCTTTGGGATCTTCTCGAGAGCGGCCGCTATCGGGAGGCGCAACTCGAACTGGCCCGCGTCGCCCTGCCGTTCTACACTCTTTGGAAGGAGATGGAGAAGTTCACGAGCGGCGATGGATACTTGGATAAGCTGTGTAGCGAATTGGTGGGGCTCGATTCGAGCCGCTGCAGACCGCCCACCCGGGATGTACGGCCGCAATTTCGGGAACGGGTTCGCCGGATGCTGATCGAGTGCGGAGTGCCTGGGGTCGAGTAAGGGAACAATGTCAATGGAAGCAGAAGCAGGACGGATCGTGCGATGGGTATGGCCGGCATTGTTGGCGGCCGGCGTTTGTTTTGCTTCGCCTCCCGCCGCGGTGGATTTCCAGAAGCAGATTGAGCCGCTTTTCAAGGCACGTTGCTACGCCTGTCACGCGGGAGCCAGGCAACTCGGCGGCCTGCGGCTGGACAACCACAAGTCGGCGATCGCGGGCGGTTATTCGGGAGCCGTGATCAAACCCGGCAACGCCGCCGCCAGCAAGCTCATCACTCTAATCGATGGCACCACGAAAGAAAAGGCGATGCCGATGGGCGGTCCGCGGTTGACCTCGGAGCAAGTAGAAACGGTTCGATCATGGATCGACCAAGGCGCGCACTGGCCGGCGGGCGCAGCCACAGCCTCCGCGGTGAAACCGAAGACCGCGCACTGGGCCTTCGTTCCCCCTTCCCGTCCGCCGTTGCCCCGTGTGCGCGACTCGCGCTGGGTGCGGAACCCGATCGATTCCTTCGTGCTCGCCAAGATCGAGGCCGAAAGCCTCCATCCCTCGCCCGAAGCGGACCGCGCCACGTTGATCCGCCGCGCGAGCCTCGACCTGACGGGCCTGCCTCCAACACCTGAGGAAGTGACGGCATTCGTGGCCGACTCGCGCGCCGATGCCTACGAACACCTCGTAGGCCGTCTCCTCCGGTCGGAGCACTACGGCGAGAAGTGGGCGCGCCATTGGCTTGACCTTGCCCGCTACGCCGATAGCGACGGGTTCGAAAAAGACAACCTCCGGCCGGACGCCTGGAAGTGGCGCGATTGGGTGATCCGCGCGATCAACGACGGCATGCCATTTGACCGGTTCACGATCGAACAAATAGCGGGCGACCTGCTACCTGCTGCGACCGTTGCGCAGAAGATCGCCACTGGATTTCATCGCAATACGCTGACCAATCGCGAAGGCGGCGTGAATCGCGAAGAGTATCGCGTGGAGCAGGTAATCGATCGCGCCAGCACGGTGGGCACGGTGTGGCTCGGGCTCACCGTGGGATGTGCCCGCTGTCACGATCACAAGTACGATCCCATCAGCCAGCGCGAATTCTATCAACTCACCGCGTTCTTCAATTCAGCCGACGAGGCGAACATCGAAGCGCCGCTTCCGGGCGAACTGGCCGCGTATCTCCAGCGCCAGCCCGATTGCGAGGCGAAGCGCCGGGCTCTGCTCGCGGAATACAAGGTCGCGGATCTTCAGCCGGACTGGGAGCGCAAAATGCTTGTCGCGGCCGGACAGCCAGGTGTCGATACGCTCTATGACGTCAGTTGGGACATATTCGGCCTCTACGTGGATGGCGGGCAGGAGCAAATGCGAATGCCGGCCTCGCGGCGGTCCCCGAAGTGGAATGCCAAGATCACGGACTTCTTCATCGGCAACTACTCGCGGGTTGCCACCAAGCAGGAACTCGAAAAGCTGAAGTTCAAAGAACTGAACGAAAGACTCCGGCAACTCAAAGCGAACTGCCAGGATTTGTCCGAAGCGCAGACCCTCGTCGAAGGCCCGCAGCCGCGCGAGTCGCACGTCCTGATCCGCGGCGACTTCCGCCAACCCGGAATCGAGGTCCAACCCGCCGGGCTTGCCGTGCTCAATCCGATGCCCGCGGACCCGCGCCCTTCGCGCCTGACACTCGCCAAGTGGCTGGTGTCGCGCGACAACCCGCTCACCGCGCGCGTCACGATGAATCGTCAATGGCAGGAGTTTTTCGGTCGCGGCCTGGTGGCGACGTCGGAAGACTTCGGCGTGCGCGCCGAACTGCCGACGCATCCCACCCTGCTCGACTGGCTCGCCGTCGAGTTCATGGAGAGCCGTTGGGATCTGAAGAAGCTCCACCGGCTCATCGTGACTTCGGCCACGTATCGCCAGTCATCGAAGGTTAGGCCGGAACTCACCGCGCGCGATCCCGGCAACACCTTGCTCGCGCGGCAGCAGAGGCTCCGCCTGTCCGCCGAACTGATCCGCGATGCGACGCTCTCGGCGGCCGGGCTTCTCAATCTCGAAATCGGAGGACCGGGCGCACGGCCTCCGATGCCGGCCGGCGTGCTGGACCTCGCCTACGGCAGCAGTTCGAAGTGGAAGGAGAGTATCGGCGCCGAACGTTATCGCCGCGGACTCTACACGCTATTCCTGCGAACCGCGCCGCATCCCCAGATGACGAACTTCGATGCTCCGGACTCCCTGCTGGCATGCAGCCGGCGCGAGCGTTCCACTACGCCCCTGCAGGCGTTGAACCTGCTCAACGACTCGTCTTTCTTCGAGGCGGCGCAACTGCTGGCGGTTCGCATTCTGCGGTCGGAGGGCCGCTCGGTGGTGGATCGCCTGCGGTTCGCGTTTCGGGCCAGTCTGGCTCGGGAGCCGCGCGCTGAAGAGATCGATCGGCTTGTCCGCTTCTATCGCCAACAGGTGGAGCTTCTCGAGAAGGATCCTTCGCTGGTGGAATCCATCTTTCCGGCGCGCGATCTTGAAGGCATTGCGCCAACGGAAGCCGCGCCTTGGGTGGGAGTGGGGCGGCTCCTCCTCAATCTGGATGAGTTCATCACGCGAGGGTGATCCGAATGGACCAGCGACACTTCCAGCAACTCCACGCCCGCCGCCGGTTTCTCGAGCGATGCGCCGCCGGACTGGGCACCATCGCGTTGTCGCAGTTGATCGCGGCAGAAGGCCGCGGCCCCGCCGGTCCGCGCCCGCATTTTACCGCTAAGGCCAAGAACGTCATTTTTCTTTTCATGGACGGTGGGCCGAGCCACATCGACCTGTACGATCCCAAGCCGGTGATGAAGAAGTACGAGGGGCAGGCGCTCCCAGAGTCCATGACCAAGGACTTGCGGCTTGCGTTCATCAAGCCAACTGCTAAAGTTGTGGCGAGTCCGCGGACCTTCAAGCCTCACGGCCAAAGCGGGATCCCGCTTTCTGACTGGATGCCTCGGTTGGCCGCTCGTGCCGACGATATCTGCCTCATCCGCTCGATGTATACGGATCAGTTCAACCACCACCCGGGCCAACTGATGTTGAACTCCGGGTCGCCGCTGGTGGGCCGGCCTTCCATGGGCGCGTGGGTGAACTATGGCCTCGGTAGCGAAGCAGAGAACCTGCCGGGCTTCGTCGTGATGCGTTCGGGTTCCAATGCGCCCGGCGCCGGCACGGGCAACTGGACCAGTGGATTTCTCCCGTCGAGCTATCAGGGCGTGCCGCTGCGGGGCACCGGCGATCCGGTGCTCTACTTGTCGAATCCGCGAGGCGTGAACGACCAACTGCAGCGCGCCACGCTGGACGGATTGCGCGATCTGAATC
>JBJXGR010000336.1:0-22687 GCA_046160045.1 Bryobacteraceae bacterium | reverse complement strand
GCCGACGCTTCTCCTTCATGCGCCTTCGCTTCCATCGCGGAATACGTCGTCTGCAGCACGTCGTAGTACAGATCCTGAACGCGGCGGATGTTGGTCTCGAAGGGCATGCGGCGCGTCAGGCGGATCGCCGATTCAAAGGCGCGCAACGTCGAGAACCTGCCGGGCTCGCCGTGGAACGACTCTCCCAGCCCTTCGATGGTCCTCCGCAGAGAGAACTCCAACTGCGTCGCGTCCAACTGAATGCCCGCCTTGCGGCTCTCCTCCAGCAGCGAGTCCACCCAGTAGATGTCGAGTCCTTCGGCCGCGCTCAAAGCGCGGCGCAGGTCGATGTTCAACACGATGTCCGCGGCCGTTTTGATCCGGTCGGGCAGCGCGGTCCCCATGCTCGTCATGAATCTCATTAACGGCGCATGGTCGCGGTAGAAGCGGCGGTAGAGCGCCTCCGCCTCCACCAGCGTGGAATCGAGGATGTGCTGGAGGATCTCGTCGCGCTCTTCACGGAAGAGCAGTTTGAGCGTGTAGGTTCCGGAATCGAAGTGACGATCCACGACGCGGACCAGTTCCGGGTATTCACCGCGCTCGAAGATCTCGTTGAGTTCAGCGGCGATGCGCCGGTACGCCTCCTCTCCCTGATAGGGGCGGACCCCGCCAGTGACATTGTGGTCGCCCATATGAAGGACGCCGAACGCCAGGTCGGCCGATTCCTGCGTCACCTCCGACCGGATCACCGCTCGTCCCACGGCCATTCGCGCCCGTCCCTGCGTCAGGATGCGATAGTCTTTCTGTGTGACTGAATAGCAGTAGATCGGGCGGTTGGGCTCCCGCCGGCTGAACAGCCCGGTGACCGCGTAATGCGCTCCTACTTTGGTCAGGTCCGTCCGCGCCGGCGCGACGAACCGCTCGAAAATCCGCCGTCCGTCGCCGTACTCGGGATAATTGCTCTTTGCCGCTTCCAGCCTCGTCAGAAACTTCGATGTGAGTGGACAGCCGAACAGGTCCTCGCCCAGTTGCAGCACACGGCCTGCGTATTGGATCACCTGCACGGCCTCGATCCCGGAGATGTCGTCGAAGAACCATCCGCAGCTTGTGTACATCAGCAGGGCGTGCCGCTGCAATTCCATCAGCTTCAACGCCGAGATCGTCTCGTCGCGCGACAGTTCGTGCTTGCCATGAGCCGCCAGGAACTGCCGTGTGCTCTCGGGACCGCGATCGAGGATGACGTCGATGTAGGCGTCGCGCGCGGCCCACGGATCCTTGAAGATCCGGCTGCCGAGCCACTCGAACGGCGCCACCAGTTCGTCGCGGAGCCAGTCGAGCGCTTCCCGCAGAGGAGTCCGCCAGGATTGGACTCCCGCATCGCGCGCGCCGCTGTTGCACCCGCAGTTCGACCTCCAGCGTTCGATCCCGTGCGCGCAACTCCACGAAGTGTTCTCGTGAATCTGTGCTTCCTGCGTGGGCGGGAAGCGCTCCAGAAATTCTCCGTAGTTGGTCAGGCACGCGAGATTCTGGCTCTGAATGTGGTGCAGCGCATACGCCAATCCCATGTCGCCCTGGGCATGGTGGTGGCCGTAGGTCTCGCCGTCGGTGGCGATATGAACCAACTGGGGCCATTCGCGCCCCGGCGTGAACGCCCCTAAGAGCCGCTTAGCGAATCCTTCACCGCGGTCGAGCAACCTCTCGAAAGCGACCGATCGCGAGATCGGCTCGTCATAGAAGAAGCCGGTGATCGATTGGTCGTCGCCGAGCGGGATCGAGTACGGAGTGGACGGATCGACCAGCCCGCCAGAGACTTCCTTCCAGTGGTGACGACCCTTGATCGATCGAGTCCGATACGCCTGGCGCGGCGCCATGATCGTAAACCGGATTCCTTGTGCCGCGAGGATGCGCAGCGATTCCAGATCGACCGCCGTTTCGGGCAGCCACAGTCCTTCCGGTTTGCGACCAAAGCGCACTTCGAAATCCCGGATGCCCCACGCCACTTGTGTCCATTTGTCGCGCAAATCCCCGAGTGGCATGATCATGTGGTTGTATGCCTGCGCCAGCGCCGATCCGTGACCCGATCGTTCGCGCCGGCTTTGCCGGTCTGCTTCGAGGATCGCCTGGTAGATTCCCGGGGCCTTCTGCTCCAGCCACGTGAGCAAGGTTGGCCCAAAGTTGAAACTGATCCTGGAATAGTTGTTGACGATGCGGTCGATCAGGCCCTCGGCATCGAGGATGCGCGAACGTGCGTTGGGCGCGTAGCACTCGGCAGTCACGCGCTCGTTCCAGTCGTGATACGGGTAGGCGGAATCCTGCCGTTCGATCGCCTCCAGCCAGGGATTCTCCCGGGGCGGCTGGTAGAAGTGACCGTGTATGCAGATGAAGCGATCCATCGTGACGGGAGAACCGGCGCGGAGGCGGGCCCTTGGCTACTGACGATTTCAGTCTAACAGGTCCAGTTCATGCTGAAACCTAAGCGGGCGGACGTCGGATAATCAGCCACAACGCGGCAAGCGCGGACAGAAACGTGAGGGCCAGACCGATCCGATCCTCGAGCGGAGCCTCGAACACCAGCAGGACCTGCCGGGCGCCCGGCGGTGCATCCACCACCACGTGGCCAACCACGTTCTTCCGCACCGGCGCGGCCTTGCCGTCCGCCCAGGCACGCCACTGCGGGTCGTAGGAAACCTGGACCACCAAAGACTGCTCCGCCGAGACGGGAGCCTCGATCAGAAGCCTGCCGTCGCCTTGCCACCGCGTGACGGTTCGTGCGTCCGGACCGCGCTCCATCAGGTCGACGTAGGCGCGGATCGTATCGATGTCGCCTTCGAGCGTCATGGGCTTCAGCGCGTCCATCCCCTTGCGGTCAACGACGCGTGCCAGGGAACGATAGCGGCGAGGAATGTCATAGATTACACTGCCCTTGCCGTCATCCCAAAGGACGGCGAGGCGGCCGGCGAACTGCCGCGGCTTCACCCAGTCGTGATACATTTCCCCGCTCTCCGCCTCATTGATGATGAACGCGTCCAGGCCGTACGCTTGTGCCCACAAGATCGGCTGCTCAGGTTCCGGTTCCTGCAGAATCCGGAACTGGGCGGTGACCACAAGTTGATTGCTTACGCCCTGTTCCGAACCGCCGCCGAGTTGTGGGAGGTCGTGCCAGGCGTTGTACCAGAAGCGCACGGAACCCGCCGCCAGCACGCGCGAGCCCGGCAGGTTTCGGTTGACCCAATCTTGCATCCGGTATTCCACTCGCTCCTGATAGGGGTCGTAGCGTGTCATCAGGCGCCACGGATGGAAGATGTAACTCTTGGCGGGGAGTACGGCGGCAACAAAGAGAATGAACGCGGCCGTCGTTCGTTTCCACCCTCCGCCGCCGGCGACACGCCGGAGCGCTTCGGCGCCGGCGAGTGAAAGGTACATGTCCCATTCGGGAAACAGCCGCGACGGCTCGCCTGCGATTCGGTATTGAAGATAGTGGTTGCCGAGTGTGTCGATGCTGAAATAGCCGAGCACCCCCGCCAGAAAGACGACATACGCCCGCTCTTGCTTCCGGCTCGCCCAGCGCCAGGTGAGGATTCCATAGACAGCCAGGAAGACTGCGGCAACTGCGGGCGACCACGCATTGCCGGGTTGGGCAACCAGTCGAAGGTTGTTCAAGGTGACCCGCAAGTAGGAGGGGCCGAGCCAGCAGGCGCTGAGTCCGTACGCCAGCAGGCCAATCGCGGCAGCGCGAAGCCACACACTGCGTTCGCGCCCGGTGACCCAAACGCTCCACACGACAAACGGGAACGACATCGCCAGCGCCAACCCGCCGTAGAAATTGTGCGCGACCACCAGGGCGGACAAGACAGCCGCCCAACCCAATGCCGCCAGGCTGCGGTTTCGCAAAGCGAAGAAGCCTGCGGCCAGTGCGAAGGGCAGGATGGCCAGCGAAGAAATGTGAGGCCCCTCGCCGTAAAGGACCAGCGCTTTCAAACGTTGTGTGACGTAGTCTGCTGTGTCATCTCGAAGGTCGGCGACCAGCAGATGAATCGGAGACAGCCATACCGTTCCCAGCGCGGCCATCCATCCGGCCAGGCGGCTCCCGCTTGCGAGTCGCGCCAACAGGAACACGCCCAGGATCCCCGCCGCATAGAGAATCGAAATATAGATGTGATACGCGCGCGCCGCCGGCATCGGATAGGATCGCGTGAGGACCGCGGTGCCATAGCGCAACGCGGGCGGGTAAACGTAGTTGAATCGCGTGCCGCAATACCAGTTCGGTTGCCAAAGCGGTCTTGGCCAATTCTCCGCGAGAAAACGGCCGTCGGCGATAAACGTGCTTTCGATCGAACTCCACGCATCGAGGTATTTGGTCTGCGAAACGGGCCAAATCAAGCTCGCGGCGTAGAGAAAGACAGGTAGACCGTCCAGCGCCAACAGCACACGCCGCGATCGAAGGAAATGTACAGGAAAGAAACCCACGAAGCTGACCGAAGAGCCATATCATACCGCGCATCAGGGACTTGCCGGTTCCCCGCCCTGAGTAGATCCTGATTGCCGGTGATTCTGGCGTGGTCAGGATACACTGAAAGGATGTTGTTACCACTCCCAGGCGCGGCGGCACGAAGGAACCCGGCAGACGCCGCACCCACACGGCTCGATGCGGCTCGGCATTGATTTCGGGACCACGCGCATCGTGGTCGCCGCCGTGGATCGCGGCAATTATCCGGTTGTGGAGTTCAGCGCGCCCGAGGGTGAAGTGCAGGATTGGTTCCCGCCCTTGGTCGCTGCCGGCCCCGGTATTCGTCTGTACGGTTGGCACGCCTGGCAGGCGCAGCAGACCGAAGGATACACCGTCGTCCGCTCCCTGAAACGCTACCTGCAGCATGCCGGGCCCAACACCGAGGTCGAGATTGCCGGTCATCGCCTGGGCCTGCTGGACCTGCTCGTCGAAATGCTCGGCGAGCTGCGTTCCGCGATTACTTCAAGTTCGTCCCTCGCGGTTGCGCCCGACGAACCGCTCCAGGTGGTGCTGGGGGTGCCGGCTCACGCCAACACCAATCAACGATTCCTGACGGCGGAAGGGTTTCGATGCGCGGGTTTCGAGGTGCTCGGCTTGCTGAATGAGCCATCGGCGGCGAGCATCGAGTATGGTCACCGTCACCGCGCGGCGACCCGGGGCAAGCTCAAGGATCGCATGCTCGTCTACGATTTGGGCGGCGGCACGTTCGATGCGTCGCTGGTCGAACTGGGCGACCGCGCCCACTCGGTGATCGCGTCGGAGGGCATATCCTCATTAGGCGGCGATGATTTCGATCACGTGCTGGCGGACCTCGCCCTGGAGGCGGGAGGTATCGATGCAGCCGAGCGGGAAGCCATGCCGCAGGCAGAATGGTTCTCCTTGCATGAGGAATGCCGGGAGAAGAAGGAATCGCTCCATCCGAACACGCGCAAGATCGCGATCGACCTGGAGCGGGTACGGCCGGACTGGCCGCACGTCTCGGTGGCTGCCGCGGACTATTACGAGGCGTGCCGTCCGATGGTCGACGAAACGGTCCATGCGGTGGAAGACCTGCTGGCCGCGCACGGCCTGACCGGTGCCGACTCGCTGCAGATCCTGTACGTGACCGGCGGCGGCAGCGAACTCCCGGCGGTCGCGCGGATTCTCAAAGAGCAGTTCGGCCGCCGCGTGCAGCGCAGCGCCTACACTCGCTCGGCCACCGCCATCGGACTCGCCATTCAGGCCGATGCCGAAGCCGGCTACTCGCTTCGGGACACGTTTACGCGCCACTTCGGGGTGTGGCGGGAGGGCGACGGTGGGCAGCGGATCGTCTTCGATCCGCTGTTTGCCAAGGGTACGGCGCTACCGGGTCCCGAAGAGCCGCCGCTTTCGACGGTTCGTCACTATCATCCGGTCCACAACATCGGCCACTTCCGGTATCTCGAGTGCAGCCATCTGGACGAAGCCGGCAGGCCCACCGGCGACATCACGGTCTGGGACGACATCCTCTTCCCGTTCGATCCGCGGCTCGCCAAGGAAACCGATTTGTCCAGGACGACGGTCTCCGCAAATCCTGTGGCCTGTTTTGGAGACGCCGAGGAGCATTACTCTTGCGACGCCGGGGGAGCGGTGACGGTCGGCATCGGCAACACGACTGGCGGGTATCGACGCACCTACCGGCTTGGCAGATGGTCGGCCAAAGAGGGTCCGCTGGTCCCGGGTCCGAGGGCGAGGCGCGGGCGAAAGAAGCCGTAGCCTTTGGACTTGTCGAGGCAACGCCTGTTCACAGGGAATGGGGCCGCATCCCTGCGGCCCGCCGGGCGCCATGCCGGCTTCCAACCCTTGTGGCATGGGCACTCGTGCCTGCCGCCTCTATCCCGCCGCTAACGGCCCAGTGACCGTTCCATCCGAACCGCATTCAAGATGGCTTCTCTGTGCGAATCCCGGTAATTCAGAAACCGGCAAAGGGGTTGCTGTCCCTGATTTGTCCCTGATTTGTCAATAGCAGGTAGCTGATGAACACGATTCCACCGCTCGCGACCGTCGAACCCCTCAGGGAGCGATCCGCGACCGAATCCATTTCAGTGGGACGAACATGGACACCCGTCCTTGGTAATTGCGGTAAGCGTCACCGAACTCGTGGACAAGCTTCCGCTCCTCAAAGAGCGTTCCGACGACAATGTAGACGGTGAGCACGCCGTTGCCGACCAACGCTGCGATGTCCAGGTCGCCCGCCCATAAGAGCAGCACGACCGCGGTGTACCAGGGATGCCGGACCAGACCGAGGACACCACTCGAATCGATCCCACCCCCGGTCGCCAACCCGCCGGAGGAGGCCCCCCGCAACCGGCTGATCCCGACGAACTGTCCGAGACTGTAGTGCCTTCCGCCAGCGACCACGAGCAGGATGCCGAAGGCCTGGAAAAAATACTTGGGGACTAGCCACACGCCCTCCCAGCGGAAGATCGCCTCTTGCCTAAGGGAGTGCGAGTACCACAGAACCGGGAAGAGTGTGAGCATCGCGATAGCGTTGAAGAAGAGCCGGTAGAACCGGAAGGAGTCGCCCAGCCTGCGCTTCAGGAAGCCGGTCGCCGTCTCCGAGATCATTGCGCTGTGCAGCGCGCAGTACGCCGTCCAGGCGAAGGCAAGGAGGAGGTATTTCAAGGATTCCCCCGGCTCGGCTCACGAGCCTCGAACAACAGAGGACCTGCGCCAAATGTCGAAGAGCCAGGGGCCATTCGCCTCACCTCTCGCTAGCGGCCGAACTCTCGTTTAGGCCGTGAGGACTACATTCAGTCCTGTCTTAGGCCGACCGGTCGGGTCGGCCTAATCCCGCCGTCGCTGGCTTCATGATTTCAACTCTATAGCACATCAGATGAGCGAGAAGTGGCCCATGCTGAGACTGGCGCTTGCTGATCAGAGATCGTAGCCAGGCTGAAGGCGTTGCGGCGATCTTGTCTGGCGGCTCCGAGCAGGGTCCAAAGCCTCCACTCATGACCCCGACAGTGAATTCTCGGGAAAAAACAGGGACATTCACTCCGTTTCACGGCCACAAATCGTTGGTTTTCCACAAAACGTTGCTCGGGAAATGGGGTGGATGTCCCGTTTTTTTACAGCCGATCATGAGCTGACGCTCGCAACTGGGATGAGAATTGCCGCCTTTTGTGCCCCGATCGTCGCCGAAGCAGTTGTCTTGTCATTGAGTTACATCCCCGTCCTGACCGGTTGGCTATTTTCGAGAGAGCCCCGTCGGCGAGCGGGCGCCTGGTTTTCGCACCCGCCAGCCAGTAACCAAACTGGTGAAGAAAAACCCCAACAGAACCGCGGCCGGAAGGCCGCGGACCAGGCGTTCCCCCTGTGCCGGGTATGCCGAACCGCGTTTCCACTGTAGCCCCGGGCGTAAGCCGGGCGGTGAAGTAGCTCGCCAAGGACTTGGGGCTTTTTTCTCTGTGGGCTTTTTTCTCTTGCGTTACATCGTTAGTGCGTGTTATAATTCCGCCGGCTGAACTTAATTGTCCGGCAGTCTATCGAGTGAATGATTTGAGGAGACTGGCCGTGCAGATAAGCAGTGCTGAGAGACGCAGCAAGGTCATCTCCGTACACCCGTTCGGAAGAAGCGGCTTCCAGGTCCTGCGTGATGGAATCGGATCTGCGAGGCTGACGTCCGCCCCGAACATCGCGCTTCGACATCGCGGCGTTTGGTCCGCACGCCCCAGCGCGAGCCGCACCCAACCTGGTTTTTGCAAACACGTCAAAGCGGCTGCACATTCCTTACGATTCCGGCGAAACCCGTCGCCAGAAAACTAACCGAGTTTACTGCCGCACCCTCTGTTCTGTAACACAGCGACCCGCGCGCCCCGGCACCGGGTTCAACATCAGCCCTCACAGGTGGGCTGGCAGGAATCTGGGTGTTCCAGGCGGGTGGGCTGCGTATTGAGACGAGCACCAACGGCTCAGATACAGGAGAAGCATAGGTATGTCTCATTGTTCTTCGATGGTTCGTTCCGTTCCTGTCGCCATGGTACTGGCGGGCTGCCTGATGGGGTGGCCTGGGGATTCAAAGCCCACACGCTACGAGTTCACCACGGTGGCAAAGTTGGGTCAGACGGCTCCCAACGGCAGCGGGGCCCTCACATTCGGCTTCGAACATGTTGCCATCAACAACCACGGCAACATCTCATTCGGAGCTTATCTTCCGGACGGCAGCGAAGCAATGTTCTATTTCAGCGGAGGACGGCTGCGCCAGATCGCGACACCGGGCCAGGAGGCCCCTGGCGGCGGAACCTTCGATCCGTGGGGCCTTTGCGGAGGTCCGACTGCCATTGACTACCAAGGGGACGTGATATTCGCATTCGCTCTCACACCGTACGGGCCAGCGTATTCCCAGCACTGTGGCCTGTACCGCTACTCCGCCGGCCGTGGCAAAGTGAGCGCCATCGTTGTGCCCGGCAAGACCCTGGATCCGTGGCGCCACCCGTTCAGAGGCGCCGGAGGATTCACGTTGAGCCTCAATCCACTGGGAGCCGTCTTTGGCGCGATGTTTGAATCCCCTGATGCCATGCAGGGCGACAATGGACTCGGAATCGGCGTGTTTGCGGCTGGCCTGTTCGGTATTCGGAAGGTGGTTGCGCCCGGCGACCCCGGCCCGGATGGCAAGACTTTTGACTACGCCCAAAACGTCACCGGCAACCTCTGGGGCGACGTCGCCTTCGGTGGGCATCTGAAGGGCGAGAAGTGCAAACCCGCAGGCTCAGAGGCGCCCGACATTTTCTGCTACGAAAGCGTGTTCCTCAAGGACGGCTGGCATGGCGGAATCCACAGCATCGCGCGCCAGGATACCCCTATTCCGGCCTCGGCTGGAGCAGGAGAGTTCGACTTCGCCTTCGGCCCAATTATCAACGCGCGCCGCAGTATCGTCTTCATCGGGGGGTTGAAGACCGATCCGCCCGTATCTCCGGCTCCATTAGGCGTCTTTCGCTGGTCGAATGGTGTCCTTCGAAGTGTGGCGCGGCCCGGCGACCTGATGCCCGGTGGCAGACACCTGGTAAACACCAGTTTTTATGTTGGCGCCTACGACCTCAACGAGCGCGACGACATCACGTTCGTCGGTGTCCTCGATAACGGCGACCATGGCGTTTACCTGTGGTCAGACGGATCGCTGTCACTGGTGGCGAAGAAGGGCACCATTCTGCCTGGCATTGGCGAGATCGAGCACCTCAATCTGCTCGGCACTGCGTTCGGCCTCCCCACCATCTACCCTGTTGCCCGGATGAACGATCGCGGTGAAATTGTCTTCGGCGCACAGATAAAAGGCGGCGCTGGCGTGTTGGTAAAGGCAAGCCCGCGCTAGACATCGTGTAACATCGTGTTGTTCGCTTATAACAGCCCGTGGCAGAAGTGCCTCTCGCAGCGAAATGGCCAATCGCGGTCATGTGGAATCAGCAAGTTACATCGGGCGTTTCCTCGGGTTTCAACTTCTGCCACGGGCTGTTAGCTTAGCTTAAGTGCTGAATCTGTGAGTTGCCGGTTTTGAAAAGGGTTCGCCCTGGACGCTGCGGTATCCTCTGGGCGACATGGCAACCGTTTGTCAAATCAACGCCAATCGCCGCAACGCCTTCAAGTCCACTGGAACCAAAAACACCGGAGGAAAGGCTCGTTCCTCCCAAAACGCTCTCTTCCATGGCCTTGCCTCCAAGCAGATCGTCCTCAGCACCGGGGACGAGGCCGCGTCCAGGCCCCTTCGAGCGCCAGTGAACGCATCCTCGTCCAGCAAGTCGCCATCGCCGCTTGGCGCATCCGGCGCATCCAGACCCTGGAAACCGTTCTGTTCGACGATCGCTTTGTCCTCGAACCAGGACTCTGGAGCGCGGCGGCTCATCAGCAGGATTCCCGCTGGGCTCAGTTCCGCGAGGCGGGGGCCTTGCCGGATGGCTACAGTGGATCGGACACCCTCGAACAGTTGTCGCGCGATCAGGCCCGGGTTCGCCGCTCCTTCTATTACCGTTGGCCGAACTACGCCGCCGGAAAGATCAGTGCCGCGACCGTCAGGGAGCGGTGTCTGACGAAGCGAAGCCAATCGAAGCCATTGGTCGAACCCAGTCGTCGCCAGTCAAATCAACCGCTTCCCGCCAAATTGGCTTCGTTCTGCCAAATCTCTGTTCCGCAGCAGAGCAGCGAGCGGAACCGAGCGGACCAGCCGTTGCCGTGGCGCCGGTCTTTGGCCGGATTTGGTTGGCGAACTGGTGCGGGAGCAGGTCACCTGCTAAATGGCCGGAAAGCCGGGAGACCCGGACGACGCTATCGGCTAGAATGCTTTCAGGTTATGCTGTGAAACCACGGGCTCCGGTAGTGCTCCGGAAGATTGCCTTCAGTCTGGCCCTGGTCTCGGCGACCACGGCGGGCGGCCTCCTCATTCCGGGGGTCAACGCGACCACGGCCGGATTTGCCTACCTGCTGAACATCCTGGCGCTCGCCGCGGCGTGGGGACTTGTCGAAGCAGTGGTGGCCTCGGCGGCCGCCATGCTCTGCTTCAACTACTTCTTCCTGCCGCCGGTGGGCCGTTTCACCATCGCGGAACATCAGAACTGGGTCGCCTTGTTTGCCTTCCTCGCCACCGCGCTGGTGGCCAGCCATCTTTCCGACCGCGCCAAAAAGCAGACCTTGGAAGCCAAGGGACGCCAGCGTGAAACCGAACAACTATACGCCCTTAGCCGCGCCATTCTGCTGACCAACGCGACCCAGTCTATCGGCTTCCAGGCGGCCCAGCATATTGCTCAGATCTTCGATTGCCGCGCCGCCGTTCTCTACGACGCCAAGGCCGGCGACCTGTTTCGCGGCGGCCTCGAGGACCTGCCGGACATCGAGCCGAAGCTCAAGCAGGTGGTGATTCAGGGATCGACCCTGCGCGACCCTGCCTCCGACCTCATGGTTGCCGCTGTGACGTTGGGGGGCAACCCCATCGGCAGTCTCGCGCTCAAGGGAATTTCGCTCTCCGATGGGGCGCTCCAAGCGCTGCTGAACCTGGTCGCCATCGCATTCGAGAGGGTTCGTACGGAGGAGGCGGCCAGCCGCGCGGAGGTGGCACGGCAGAACGAAGAATTCAAATCCACGCTGCTCGACGCCATCGCGCACGAGTTCAAGACGCCACTCACCAGCATCAAGGCCGCTGCGACCTCGATGCTGTCCGATCCGTCGAAGCTGTCGGACCAGCACGGCGAACTCGCGACGATCATCGACGAGGAAGCCGACCGCCTGAGTCTGCTGGTGACCGAAGCCGTCCGCATGTCCGAGATCGACGCGGGCAAAGTCCGCCTCGACCGGCGCCCGCACCGCGTGAGGGAAATCGTGGAGCACGTCCTCGAGCACTTCGGCGCAAGGCTCGAGGGGCGCGCATTAGCGCTCGACGTGCCGGAAGATCTCCCTTCCGTGTGGGTCGACGACGATCTGATCGCCCTTGCCCTGCGGCAACTCATTGACAACGGCCTCAAATACTCTCCGCCGGCATCGCCGATCGTAGTGACTGCCGCGGCCGGGGATAACAGCGTCCTGATCCGGGTCCTGGATCGGGGACCGGGCATTCCGGATCGCGACCGCGAGCGTGTTTTCGACAAGTACTACCGCCGCCAAACAGCGAAGGACCGGGTGCCTGGCACGGGCCTGGGGCTGTACATCGCGCGGGAGATTGTTCGCACTCACGGCGGAGACCTCCGGATCGAAGGCGAGCCCGGTGCGGGCTCCGAATTCTGTATGTCGCTCCCCGCCACGGAAGAGCGTGCTTTGCCATGAGGGTGGGACGGATTCTGGTGGTGGATGACGAGCCGCAGATCCGGCGGGTGCTGCGGGCCTCGTTGACCGCGCAGGGCTACGAGGTCCAAGCTGCGCGCACGGGCGAAGACGCCCTGGAGTCGGTCCGCAACAGCCGGTTCGATCTCGTGCTGCTGGATATGAGCATGCCCGGCATGGGTGGGCTGGAAGCCTGCCGCGAGATCCGCGCCGGTTCCGAGATTGCGATCATCATGCTCACCGTCCGCGGCTCCGAGCAGGACAAAGTGGCCGCGCTGGACGCGGGCGCCGACGACTACATCACCAAGCCTTTTGGAATGCCCGAGCTTCTCGCGCGCATACGGGCTGCCCTTCGGAGGCTGCCCACCGCCTCCGAGGGAGGGATCGAGTCCGTCCGGCTGGAAGATCTGGAGATCAACCTCACGATGCGACGGGTCATCTCCAAAGGCCGGGAGATCCGGCTCACTCCCAAGGAGTTCGACCTGCTTCACTACCTGGTGGCGAATCCCAACATCCCCATACCGCATACCAAGCTGCTCCAGGCTGTCTGGGGACCCGACTACGGGGACCAGGTGGAGTACTTGCGGGTCTTCATCAATCAGCTTCGAAAGAAGATCGAACCGGACCCCTCCCATCCCCGGTATCTGCTCACCGAACCCTGGGTCGGGTACCGGTTCGCCAAGCCCGCGAACGGAGCCTGAACCGCTTATAGAATCCTTAGCCCGTCTTTATGACTTCCTAATGCTCCCGACCCTACCCTGGAAGTGGTGGATGAGATGGAAGCCATTCGGAAGGGAGACCAGAGGACTCACACGGCGATCGCTCCGCCCCCCGCGATGCCCCGTGGAGTTCTCGAAGTGGTGGTGTTGTACACCACAACCCAGGCACCATGTGGTTTTCTCGCACCACCCCTAAAGGAAACGCCATGCTGGATCTCTTCTACATCGCGATCGCAATTCTCTTTTTCATCGGCTGTTGGCTGCTGACAAAAGCTTGTGAGAGATTATGATCACCAAACACGACATCGAAAGCGGCCTGTTCGTCCTGACGCTTGTGTTCGTCTTCGGCTCGCTGTTCACCACCGTTACCGCCACATCCCGGCATACACAGGTGTACCAGGGGCTTTTCATCACGCTGGCAATCCTCGCCTTCGCCGCGATGGGCCTGGTTGGCAGCCGCTGACTGCAAGGAGAGCTTACTCATGGACTACGTAATCGCGGGCTTGACCGCAATCCTTCTGTTCATCTACCTGATCTATGCGCTCCTGAAACCGGAGCGTTTTTGAGGACCCTATGACCGCCAATGGCGTCTTACAGATCTCGATCTACGTTCTCCTGTTCCTGGCGTTGACGAAACCCCTCGGCGCCTATATGCACAGAGTCTTCGCACGGGAGAAAACCTTCCTGCACCCGATGCTGCACCCTCTGGAGCGGCTCTGTTACGCGGTCGCCGGCGTGAAGGAGTCCGTGGAACAACGCTGGACTCAGTATGCCGGAAGCCTGCTCTCGTTCAGCCTGTTCAGCTTCGTGGTGCTGTATCTGCTGCAGAGGCTGCAAGGGCTGCTCCCCTTGAATCCGGCCGGATTCAGCAGCGCACACGCCCCCGCCGGAGCAACGGCGATGACTCCGGACCTCGCGTTCAACACGGCGGTCAGTTTCGTCACGAACACGAATTGGCAGAACTACGTGGGCGAGACCACCCTGAGTTACCTGGTCCAGATGGCGGGTCTCACGGTTCAGAATTTCGTCTCGGCCGCGGCCGGCATGGCCATAGCCATTGCTCTGATTCGGGGCTTCGCGCGCCAGCAATCGAATTCGATCGGGAACTTCTGGGTCGACCTGATACGGGCCACGGTCCATATCCTGCTGCCGATGAGCCTCGTGGCCGCGCTATTGCTCTGCTCCCAGGGAGTGATCCAGAACCTGAACCCGTACACGCAGGTCACCACCCTTGAAGGCAAGGCGCAGACGATCGCCCAAGGTCCGGTGGCGTCGCAGGAATCGATCAAGATGCTGGGCACCAATGGCGGCGGGTTCTTCAATGGCAACTCGTCCCACCCGTTCGAGAATCCGACGCCCCTTACCAATCTCCTCCAGATGCTCCTGATCTTCGTGATCCCAGCAGGCCTGACCTACACGTTCGGGAAGATGGTCGGCGATCAGCGGCAGGGTTGGGCGGTGTTCGCGGCGATGAGCGTCCTGTTTCTGACGGGTGTGTTCGTCGCCTACGGCGCGGAGCAGGGAGGCAATCCCATTCTGGCCAAGCTCGGTCTCGAGTCGGGAGCCTCTCCGGCGCAGCCCGGCGGGAATATGGAAGGCAAGGAAGTTCGCTTTGGCGTCGCCGCCACGGCGCTCTTCGCAACCATCACAACGGGCGCAAGCTGCGGCGCCGTGATCGGCATGCACGACAGCTTTACCCCCTTGGGCGGCCTGGTTCCGCTCTTCAACATGCAGGTGGGAGAGGTCGTCTTCGGAGGCGTGGGGGCCGGATTCTACGGGATGCTCCTGTTTGCCATTCTGGCCGTGTTCATCGCGGGCCTTATGGTAGGCCGCACGCCGGAATATCTGGGCAAAAAGATCGAGGGTAAGGAGGTCAAGATGGCCATGCTCGCCCTGATCGCGACGTCGACTGCCATCCTGATCTTCGCCGGCATCTCGACCGTGATTCAGTTCCCGAAGGACGCCTACTGGAACGGCTCCTACGGCGCGGCCATAGGGAACCTCAACAACGGCGGTCCTCACGGTTTCAGCGAGATCCTGTATGCCTACTCGAGCGGCGCCGCCAACAACGGCAGCGCATTCGCCGGCCTCAACGGCAACACGCCCTGGTATAACCTCACCATCGGAATCGCGATGCTGATGGGGCGTTTTCTCATCATCATTCCGATGTTGGCCGCCGCGGGAAGTCTTGCCGCCAAGAAACGAATTCCGGTTACCAGCGGGACCCTGCCGACCCACGGCCCGCTGTTCGTAGGCCTCCTGGTGGGGACCGTGGTGATTGTCGGAGCGTTGACGTTCTTCCCCGCCCTGTCGTTAGGTCCCATCGTGGAGCACTTCCTCATGCTCGAAGGGAGGCTCTTTTAAGCCATGCCGTCCGTTACAGGAGAACATCAAGTGCCTGCCACCGCCACAGCACCGGCAAAGAACATGGATCCGATCGAGTTGCTCCCGAAGAAACTCGCTCACGCGCGCCCCCTGTTTGATCCCGAGATCCTGAAGCGCGCCACGAAGGACTCGTTCGTCAAGTTGAACCCGATCGCGCTTCTGAAGAATCCGGTGATCTTTGTGGTGGAAGTCGGTGCCGCCGTCACCACCATTTTCCTGATCCGCGACATCGCCGCCGGCGCTCCCGGTGTGGGATTCAGTCTGCAGATCGCGATCTGGCTATGGTTCACCGTGCTGTTCGCGAACTTCGCCGAAGCCATGGCCGAAGCCCGCGGCAAAGCGCAGGCGGACGCGCTCCGAAAAACCAAAACGGACGCGGTAGCCCGGCGAGTGGTGAGCGGTGGGCGCATTGAACTGGTTCCCGCCTCCAGGCTGCGCGCCGGCGACATGGTCATCTGCGAGGCCGGGAACCTGATCCCCGGCGACGGTGAAGTGGTGGAGGGCATCGCCACGGTGGACGAATCGGTCATCACCGGAGAGAGTGCCCCGGTGATTCGCGAATCGGGCGGCGACCGGAGCGCCGTGACTGGCGGAACGCGCGTGCTTTCCGACCAGATCCGGATCAAGATCACGTCGAACCCGGGCGAAACGTTCCTCGACCGCATGATTGCCCTGGTGGAAGGCGCCGAGCGCCAGAAGACGCCCAACGAGATCGCCCTGAACATTCTGATTGCCGGATTGACGCTGATCTTCCTGTTGGCGGTCGTCACCCTGCAGCCGTTTTCCCAGTACAGTGTGTCCGCAGCAGGTTCGGGCGGCATCCCTTCGGTCGCTGTCCTTGTCTCGCTGCTCGTCTGCCTGATCCCCACGACCATCGGCGGTTTGCTTTCCGCGATCGGGATTGCCGGCATGGACCGGGTGATGCAGCACAACGTCCTGGCGATGAGCGGCAAGGCTGTTGAGGCCTCGGGCGACGTCAATACGCTGCTCCTGGACAAGACCGGAACCATCACGATCGGCAACCGGCAGGCGGTGGAGTTCCTCCCTGTGACCGGTGTGTCGGACCGGGACCTGGCCGGCGCCGCGCAGTTGTCGAGCCTGGCGGACGAGACGCCTGAAGGGCGCTCCGTCGTGGTTCTCGCGAAGGAGAAATATGGTCTCCGCGGCCGTGAGGTGGCAAGCCACGAAGCTCAGTTCATTCCCTTCTCCGCTTACTCACGGATGAGCGGCGTCGACCTGGACGGGCGGCGTTTGCGCAAAGGCGCGAGCGACTCGATCGGTCAGTTTATTCGCGAACAGGGCGGTGAAGTGCCCTCCAGCCTGACGGAAATCGCGGAGAGAATCTCCCGCCAGGGCGGCACCCCGCTCGCCGTCGCCGACGGCCGCCGCGCGCTTGGGATTATCCATCTGAAGGACGTGGTCAAAGGCGGGATGAAAGACCGCCTGGGCCAGTTGCGCGCCATGGGCATCCGCACGGTAATGATCACGGGCGACAATCCTCTGACCGCCGCCGCCATCGCGGCCGAGGCGGGCGTCGACGACTTTCTCGCTCAGGCCTCTCCCGCCGACAAGCTGAGCTACATCCGGAAGGAGCAGGGCGAGGGCCGCCTGGTGGCCATGACGGGAGATGGCACCAACGATGCGCCCGCGCTGGCGCAGGCCGACGTCGGCCTGGCCATGAACACGGGCACCATGGCTGCCAAGGAAGCCGGCAACATGGTCGATCTCGACTCCAACCCGACCAAGCTTATCGAGGTGGTCGCGATCGGCAAGCAATTGCTGATCACGCGAGGCGCCCTCACTACCTTTTCGATCGCCAACGACGTGGCCAAGTACTTCGCCATCATCCCCGCGATGTTCATGGCGATGTATCCCGCGTTGGGAAAGATGAACATCATGGGCCTGCACACTCCGCAGAGCGCCGTGCTGTCGGCCGTGATCTTCAACGCCCTGATTATCATCGCGCTGGTGCCTCTGGCCCTGCGCGGGGTCAAGTACCGCCCCGAGGGCGCCGCGTCGCTGCTGCGCCGAAACCTCTTGATCTACGGCCTGGGGGGCATCATCGTGCCCTTCCCCGGCATCTGGATCATCGACCAGATTGTGCACTTGCTACGTCTTGCCTAAGGAGAAAATCATGTTCAAACAACTCATGCCCGGCCTCCGCATGACGCTGGTTTTGACCATCCTGACGGGCCTGGCGTATCCGGGCCTGGTAACCGGACTCAGCCAACTCCTTTTTTCCGGCAAGGCCAACGGCAGTCTGGTCTCGCGAAACGGACGCATCGTCGGCTCGGCCCTGATCGGGCAGAACTTCACGAAGCCGGAATACCTTCAGCCGCGCCCCTCGGCGGCAGGCGCGGACGGCTATGACGCCGGCGCGTCGGGCGGGTCCAACCTCGGTCCCACCAGCCAGAAACTGTCGGACCGCGTGAAGCAGGCGGTTGAGAAGTTCCGCAAAGAGAATCCGGAGTTCGCCGGGCCGATCCCGGCGGATCTGGTGACGGCCAGTGCCAGCGGTCTCGACCCCCACCTGAGCCCCGCATCGGCGGAAGCCCAGGTTCCACGGGTTTCGAAAGCCCGCGGGATCAGCCCGGAACAGATTCGGCAGGCTGTTTCTCAGTTCACGGAAGGCCGTGATCTCGGGTTCCTCGGCGAGGATCGCGTCAATGTCCTTCTGGTGAATCTCGCTCTTGACGAGCGATTCCCGGTTCGCCCCTGAAGTCATCCCCTTGCCGTTGTCCGCTGTCTTGGTTTACCCTCGCCAAGACCTGACCTAGCGCCACATCTGGAGCCCGTCATGCCCAAGCAACGAACCATTCCCACTCTCATTTTGCTCACTGCCTCGACTTCTTTATGGGGACAAGTGCCGGCCGAACCCCTTACCGAGCGCGAACGCAAACTGCTCGACCGCCTCGCCCAGATGGAGCAGAGGCTGGCCGCGGTCGAGAAGCGCCTGGCGGCGCAAAGCGCGCCGCCAGCCGGCACGCCGTTGGCCGAATCATCCGGTCCGCTGTCCGCCACCCAGGCGCCCGCCGCTGGGAAGCCTGCTCTGCCCGAGTCGATCAATGACACGACCATCAACGGATATTTTGATGGCTACTATTCCTGGAACACCCGGCGTCCGCTGGGCCGGGTCAACCTGCTGCGCGCCTACGATGTCACCGCGAACAACTTCGCCATCAACCAGACGGGCCTGGTGATCGAGAAAGTCCCCAACCTGGATACGGGCCGCCGTTGGGGCTACCGCCTCGACCTGATGTACGGCCAGGCGACCGAAACCCTCCAGGGCGGCGCCCAGAACGAGCCTCGTCCTCAGGTCTATCGCAACATTTTTCAGGCCTATGGCACTTATGTGATTCCGGCCGGCAAGGGGCTCACGATGGATTTCGGCAAGTGGGCAAGCTCCCTAGGCTTCGAGAACAACTACACCAAGGACCAGATCAACTATTCGCGCAGTTACTTCTTCAATTTTCTGCCCTTCTACCATATGGGCTTCCGCACCAGCTACAACGTCAACGACAAACTCAGCCTCGGCTATTGGCTGGTGAACGGAGGGAACCAGACCGAAGACTTCAACGGGTTCAAGTCACAGATGTTTCAGCTCATCGCAAAACCCACAAAGACCGCGGCCTGGACGATCCAGTATTACGCAGGCCGGGAGCAGCGCGACCTGGTTCCGCATCTGAATCCGGGACTGCCGTCGATCGCGTCACAGCCCGGCTTGTCGATCAGCCCCGTTCGCCCCACGCCCGGAGGACGGTTCCACGCCATCGACACCTACGCCTCGTGGAATCCGTCGGAAAAGGTTACGCTCGGCGGCGAGCTGGATTACGTCATCAATCGAGTGGAGACGAATTCCGCCCCGCAGCGGATAGTCGGCGGCGCCGCTTACTTCAAGTACCAGTTCACACCCAAGGTCTTTTTCGGCCAGCGATATGTCCGATTGAACGATTCCGCCGGGCTGTTTAGCGGCGCAGTCCAGAACCTCAACGACACGACCTCAACCCTTGGCTATCGCTTCGCTGAAGGTTTCGAGACCCGCCTGGAGTACCGGCGCGACTTTTCCAGTGTGCCCTTCTTCCTCACCTCGGAACCGGGCCGGTTGGCAAAAGACCAGAACACCTTCACCCTCGGGCTCCTGTGGTGGTTTGGTGGCAAACCCGGCGCGTGGTAGTCAGCCCGGGACGGAGGATAATGAAGGCAAGTTCAATCCATGCCGGACAAGCAGTATCGACGGCCCAGTCCCGAACAACTTCTCGAACAGGTTGAGGCCGACGAGCGCAGCCGCGTGCGGGGAAAACTCAAGGTCTTCCTGGGCTACGCCTCCGGTGTCGGAAAATCCTTTCGCATGTTCGACGAAGGGCGGCGGCGGAAAGCCAGAGGGCAGGATGTGGTGGTGGCGGCGGTACAGCCGTCGGCGCCTCCGGAGGTCGAGGAACTGCTGCGGGGCTTTGAAGTGATTCCTCCCAGGGTGGATTTGGCTCAACCCTGTATCAATGTCGCCGCTGTTCTCCTCCGGCGCCCGAAAGTCTGCCTGATCGACGGCCTGGCCTATCGAAACCCGCCCGGCAGCAAGAACAGCGAGCGCTGGCAGGATGTCGAAGAGTTGCTCGGCGCCGGCATTTCCGTCGTCACTTCAGTCAATATTCAATATGTCAAAGAGCTGCAACCACGCATCGAAGGGATTCGCGGCAGGAAGCTGACGGAATCCGTTCCCGGGAGCTTTCTGCACAAGGCCGACGACATCGAACTGGTCGACGCGCCTCCGCGGTATTGCGTCGAAAGGTCTCCGGGCGGGGGCGCCGACCGGGACACCGCTCAGCGGCAGCGCCAGCTTTCCGAACTTCGGGAAATGGCTCTGGTCCTGGCGGCTGAGGTGGTTGACCATCAACTCGAGCAGTATCTCCGCCGCCAGGGGATCGAACAGATTTGGGGAACGCACGAACGGATTCTGGTTTGCATCACCCCGCGGTCGAATGCCGCCCTGATGATCCAGCGCGGACGCCGCCACGCCGACCGCTTCCACGGCGATCTGCACGTCGTCTACGTCCAACAGGACGATCTCGATCCGAACGATCAGCACACCCTGAATCAGAATCTGGAGTGCGCGCGGAATGCGAGGGCGCACGTCGAGGTCCTCCACGGCGAAGATCCGATCGCGGCCATTCTTCGCTACGCTTCGAAGAACGGCATCACCCAGATCTTCGTCGGTCACAGCCAGCGGACCGGATGGCTGAACCGGTTCAAGGCCAACCCGGTAGAGCGCTTCATCCTGGAGACCGAGGGCATCGACGTTCGCATCTTCCCCAATGTTGCCGGCCCGGACAGTGAGTCCCGCGGATGAGTGGCGAGCCACCGCAACCACGAGGAAAACTCAAGATTTTCCTCGGCTATGCCGCGGGCGTCGGCAAGACCTACCGGATGCTGGAGGAGGCTCAACAGATGGTACGGCAGGGCCGCGACGTCGTGGTGGGCTATTTCGAGTCCCACGGCCGCCAGGACACCATCGCCAAGACCGAAGGACTCGATATCATCCCCAGGAAGCGGATCGCCTACCGCGGCCTCGAACTGGAAGAGATGGACACGGACGCGATCATGGCGCGCCGGCCGGAGACTTGCGCCGTAGACGAGTTTCCCCATACCAACGTTCCCGGGTCCCTTCGCTCCAAGCGTTGGGAAGACGTGATGGTTCTCCTCGACGCGGGAATCGATGTCATGACCACCATGAACATCCAGCACCTGGAGAGTCTCAACGACCGCATGCGCGAGATCACGGGAATCCACGTGCGCGAGACCCTTCCGGATTGGGTCCTGAAACAGGCGGACGAGGTCGTCCTAATCGACCTGACTCCCGGCGCCCTTCTCAACCGGTTGCAGCGCGGGGTGGTCTACGCGCAGGACAAAGCGCAAAGCGCCCTGGCGCATTTCTTCAAGGAACCCACGCTGGCGGCCTTGCGGGAGATGGCGCTCCGCCAGACCGCGCACGAAGTCGACATCCGGCAGGCGGAGCAGGCCGATTCTGCTCCGCACGCCCGGGGCAGTGCTCCGGCTGTCCCTTACGAACGCATCCTGCTCCACCTGACGGAATCGCCGGCTACCGCCGCGTTGATTCGCCGCGGCCGCCGGGTGGCTGACTACTTGAAGGCCGACTGTTTTGCCGTGTGCGTGTTGTCGTCAGGGAACCTGTCGCGGCTTCCCAGGCCCATCCGGGAGGCCCTCGAACAGCATCTCGACTTTGCCCGGAAATTGCATATCGAGACCCGCGTGCTGGAAGGTGAAGACACAGCCGAAACCCTTGTCGACTTTGCGCGGCGCAACGCCGTCACCCAGATCTTCCTCTCCAAACCACCGAAGAGCCTGCTTCCGCTGCTGAGCAAGACGCACATTGTCATGAAGGTGGTGGCGCTCGCCAAGGACATGCAAGTCACAGTGGTCGCCGAACGCCGGGCGCCCTCCCGCCTGCCGGGCTGAAGGCCTTTGCCCGGCTATCCGGGAGCAGCGTGTGCCAACATGGAAGAACCATCGGTCTCGACGACCGGTATCCGCATCGTCGGGTGAGACTTTGTTGTAACGGAAGGCATACGTCATGATTACGCGCGTACAGGTGGTGTTTTACAGCATGTACGGACACATCTATCGGATGGCCGAGGCAGTAGCGGAAGGAGCGCGCACGGTGGAGAACGTTGAGGTGTCGCTCTACCAGGTCCCGGAGCTAGTGCCCGACGAGGCGCTGGAGCGTACGGGAGCCAAGGCCGCCCGCGCCGCCTTTTCGCATATTCCGGTCGCGACGCCCGACCTGCTGCCCGAGGCCGACGCCATCATCTTCGGCACACCCACCCGCTTTGGCAACATGTGCGCGCAGATGCGGAACTTCCTCGATCAGACAGGCCGGTTGTGGGCCACGGGCAGACTGGTTGGCAAAGTAGGCAGCGTGTTCGCCTCCACCGCGGCACAGCACGGCGGACAGGAAACGACTCTGACCAGCTTTCACACGACCCTGCTGCATCACGGCATGATCATCGTGGGCGTTCCCTACAAAGAGGCCCGGCAGACGACGATGGCGGAGATCTCCGGCGGCAGTCCTTACGGGGCGACGACGATCACGGGCGGAGACGGGAAGCGGCAGCCGAGCGCGAACGAATTGGAGATTGCGCGTTTCCAGGGCCGGCATGTGGCGGAGATCGCCCGCCGTCTGGTTCGCGGAGGCGAGTGAGGCTGCGGTATCCTGAAGAGGATCAGGGCTGGTGTAGCTCAGCTGGTAGAGCATCTGACTTGTAATCAGAAGGTCGTCGGTTCGATCCCGACCGCCAGCTCCATAGAATCCATCACTTACGGG
>JBJXGR010000335.1:0-20408 GCA_046160045.1 Bryobacteraceae bacterium | reverse complement strand
AGTGTTGGTTGAAAACAGCTTGGATGAGCTGAGGGTAGGGGTGAAAGGCTAATCAAATTCCGTGATAGCTCGTTCTCTCCGAAATAGCTTTAGGGCTAGCCTCGTGTGGTCCGTCGCGGTGGTAGAGATCTGAATGGACTAGGGGCCTTCCCAGGTTACCGAATTCAACCAAACTTCGAATGCCGCGAACGTGTAGCACGGGAGTCAGACAGTGGGGGCTAAGCTTCATTGTCGAAAGGGAAACAGCCCAGACCGCCAGCTAAGGTCCCAAAATCTACGCTAAGTGGGAAAGGAAGTCGAGAGGCCCAGACAGCCAGGAGGTTGGCTTAGAAGCAGCCATCCTTTAAAGAAAGCGTAATAGCTCACTGGTCGAGCCGCTCGGTGCCGACAATATAACGGGGCTCAAGCGTAGTACCGAAGCTTCGGATTCCGAAAGGAATGGTAGGAGAGCGTTCCTAACACGTGTGAAGACGGATCGAGAGAACCGTTGGACGGTTAGGAAGTGACTCTGCCAGCATAAGTAGCGAAAAACCAGGTGAGAACCCTGGTCGCCGTAAGTCTAAGGATTCCTGAGAAAGGTTAATCCGCTCAGGGTTAGTCGGAGCCTAAGGCGAGGCCGAAAGGCGTAGCCGATGGACACACGGTTAACATTCCGTGACCACCTCCAAAGGTTGACGATGCGGGGACGCAGACCGTAAGCCCTTCTGCGCAATGGTTTCAAGGAAGGGTGAAGGGAGAGCCGGACAGGTAAATCCGCCGGTTCGTCTGCCAGGAAAAGCCGCTAAGGACGATGGGGGTGTCCGTACCACAAACCGACACAGGTGGACGAGATGAGTATTCTAAGGCGCTCGGGTGATGGGTTGTTCAGGAACTAGGCACATTAACCCCGTAACTTCGGGAGAAGGGGTGCCCACGCAAGTGGGCCGCAGTGAATAGCCTCAGGCGACTGTTTAACAAAAACACAGGTCTCTGCAAAGTCGAAAACGACGTATAGGGGCTGACGCCTGCCCGGTGCCGGAAGGTTAAAGGGAGAGGTTAGCGCAAGCGAAGCTTTGAACTGAAGCCCCGGTGAACGGCGGCCGTAACTATAACGGTCCTAAGGTAGCGAAATTCCTTGTCGGGTAAGTTCCGACCTGCACGAATGGCGTAACGATCTGAGGACTGTCTTAACAACCCGCCCGGCGAATTTGTGGTCCCGGTGAAGACGCCGGGTGCCCGCCACTAGACGGAAAGACCCCGTGCACCTTTACTATACCCTATCATTGAACTATGGGGCGGTCTGCGCAGGATAGGTGGGAGGCTTTGATGTCGGGCTTTTGGGCTCGGCGGAGCCAACGGTGAGATACCACCCTGATCGTTCTGTGGTTCTAACCTTCTCCCATTAGCTGGGAGAGAGACAATGATAGGCGGGTAGTTTGACTGGGGCGGTCGCCTCCTAAACGGTAACGGAGGCGCGCGAAGCTTGGTTCACGCCGTTTGGAAATCGGCGGTTGAGTGCAAAGACATAAACCAGGTTGACTGCGAGACCTACAAGTCGAGCAGGTGCGAAAGCAGGCCTTAGTGATCCGGTGGTTCTGCATGGAAGGGCCATCGCTCAACGGATAAAAGGTACGCCGGGGATAACAGGCTGATCGGAGTCAAGAGTTCATATCGACGCTCCGGTTTGGCACCTCGATGTCGGCTCATCGCATCCTGGGGGTGTAGAAGCTCCCAAGGGTTAGGCTGTTCGCCTATTAAAGCGGTACGTGAGCTGGGTTCAGAACGTCGCGAGACAGTTCGGTCCCTATCTGTGGTGGGCGTAGGAAGCTTGAAGGGGCCTGCTCTTAGTACGAGAGGACCGGAGTGGACGAACCTCTTGTGATCCAGTTGTCACGCCAGTGGCACCGCTGGGTAGCGAAGTTCGGTCAGGATAAGCGCTGAATGCATATAAGCGCGAAACCTTCCCTAAGATGAGGCTTCCCAACCGAAAGGTAACAAGGGCACAGGAAGACTACCTGTTTGATAGGACGGGTGTGTAAGCGCAGTAATGCGTTGAGCTGACCGTTACTAATTGCCCGTTCGGCTTGACCATAAAATTTACTAAACATACAGTGCGGCTCTGAAGTTTCAGAGCGCCCGATTGTGGTACGGCCCGTCAATATTCAATTTCAAAGGCGCGATCAGTTCAGCCTTCAGCGATTTGCTCTTCGATAGAGAGCCCTTCGCTGATCGCTGAAAAGTGATCGCGCTTCTGGGTGACTCTAGCGAGGGGGTTCCACCCGTTCCCATCCCGAACACGGAAGTTAAGCCCCTCAGCCCCGATTGTACTGCACGCGCGAGTGTGTGGGAGAGTAGGACGTTGCCCGGTCATGACACACGGCCCAACCGAAAGGTTGGGCCGTTGTGCTTTGTGGGGCGAAAGCGATACGATTACGCATGATGGGGTCCGCGGCAGCCATCCTCAGCTTTGAAGAGTTCGAGCAACTTCCCGGGCAGCCGGGCAAGCAGGAGTTGATTGACGGAGAACTGATCGAGATGCCCCCGCCAAAGCTTCGGCACTCGCTGATTCAACGCCGCCTGTTTCGCCTCGTGGAAGAGTATCTGACGGCACATCCGGACCTTGGGGAGGCGTTCTTTGAGGCTGGTTTCCGTTTGGGACTTCAGAACTGGGTTCAACCAGACGTCAGCGTGGTTTCCGCACAGCAAATCCGGGAGGCCGGCGAGTATCTCCAGGGAGCCCCGGCGATCGCGATTGAAGTCATCTCGCGTTCCAGTAATGCGGAGACTGTTGACGGGAAGATCGCCCATTACTTCGGACACGGTGGCCTGGAGGTGTGGGTGCTGTATCCGAAAACGCGACGCGTATGGGTGTACCATCGCGACGGTACCGCGGCCGAACACCGCGATCGAATCCGGTCTTCGGTGCGGCCGGGATTCGAGGCGGATCTGGCGGTTGTCTTGGCTGCGTGAAGCCCCGCATCCACGGTCTAACGCCGCTCGGCGATTAGCGATATGCTATCTCGATGCGTCTGCAAATCCTCACAGCTCTCCTCCTGTTTCCCACCCTACTCCCTGCGCAGCGGCCGCCGGTGATCGAAAATGAGTTCGTTCGGGTGCTCGATGTCAGCGTCGATCCCGGAAAGCCAGGCCGCCCGCACGATCACAAGATCAACCGGGTGATGATCTATATGGATGCGGGCCAGCAGCGTCTGGCCTATACCGGCGCCAAGAACCAGGATTCGCGCTGGAGGGCCGGCGAGGTGCGCTGGAGTCCCGCGAGCGGCATGCACACCTCGCAGAATACCGGCAAGACGGCCTTCCGCGTAGTCGAGGTTGAACTCAAGACCGACCCGAGCGTGAATCGGCCGGCTCCCTCGAGCGCGCTCGATCCCGTGAAGGTCGACCCGAAGCACTACAAAGTTGAACTCGAGAACAGCCAGGTCCGCGTCATCCGTTTCAAGAACTCTCCCCATGGCAAGATTCCCATGCACGAGCACTCGCTCAACCGCGTCGTGGTGTATCTGACTCCCGCGGCCATGAAGATCACGGCGCCCGACGGCAAAGTGACCGAGTCCCGCAAGCAGGCAGGCGAGCTTGCCTGGTCTGGCAAAGCCAAGCACAGCGAAGAGAACGCGTCCGATCAGTCGATCGAACTGGTAGTGGTCGAAGTGAAGTAATGGGGGAGTTGCTACAATGCTCCGCGGATACTCATGGACCGCAGGCAATTCTCTCTTTCCCTCGCCGCTGCATCGGTCACCTCGGCACAAGACGGCGGCCTGAAGAAGCTGAAGGACATCACGATCTACTCGAATGACCTTTTCTATTGCGCCTTCCCCTCAGTTGTTCGAAGGCCGAGCGGCGAGTTGCTGGTCGCGTTTCGCCGCGCACCGAATCGCCGCCTTCTCGGCGAGAAGGGCTACAGCCACACCGACCCCAACAGCTACTGCGTGCTCGTCCGCTCGCGCGACAACGGCGATACCTGGACAAAGGAACCCGACCTGATCTACGCGCATCCGTTGGGCGGATCGCAGGATCCGTGCATGGTGCAACTCCGCGACGGTTCGATCGTTTGCACCACCTACTTATGGACGTGGCTGAACCGCCAAGCCGGGGCCAAGACCCAGGGCACCGCCGAACGGGCGCAATTTGTCTATCAGGGCGGTTACCTCGTTCGTTCCGATGACGGCGCCCGCACCTGGAAGGGACCGTTCTATCCGCCGCCCGTTCCCGGCCGCGACGTCAAGGACGGGTTTGGCAAACCGCTGCCCGCCTACAACCGTGGTGCGATGTGCCAGGGCAGGGACGGCCGCCTCTACTGGGCGGTTGCCTACGCCCAAAATCACAGCGACCGGGAGTCGGACATTCACCTCATGATCTCCGCCGACCGCGGCGAGACCTGGAAGTACTCTTGTCCGATCGCGACCGACAGCAAGGTCACGTTCAATGAAACCTCGATGTACGAAACGCCCAAGGGCGACCTGGTCGCTTTTGCCCGCACCGCTAATTTCGACGACCACACTGTGATTGCCCGGTCGCGGGACGGCGGCAAGAGTTTTGAAAAATGGCAGGACGCCGGGTGGCAGGGACATCCTCATCATGCCGTCCGCCTGCCGGACAATCGCGTGTTCCTCGTTTATGGCTATCGTCACAAGCCGTACGGAATCCGCGCGCGCGTGCTGGATGCGGAGTGTACGAACTTCGCCACCGCGCCCGAGATTGTGCTCCGGGACGACGGCGGGAGCGGGGACCTGGGGTATCCGTGGGCGGTCGTGCTTCCGAACCGGCGTGTCCTGGCGACGTACTACATCAACCACAACGACGGTCTTCGTTACATTGCCGGGACGCTGCTGTCGTTTTGATAGAAGAATCGCTTTACGGTGCCGCCGGCTTCTTGAGCCACATTTCGTACAACGGAACCAGAATCATCAGCCCGATCAGCAAACCCATCGCCGCTCCGGCCGCCATCATCAGGTACACAATGCCAGGAACGTGCTTGGCCAGGAACCGGGAGGCAAAGTCGACCACCAGCGCGACGAACGGCAACGCAAGCACCACCGTCTTGACGCGATCCGGCAGGGACGTCAAGGCGAAGATGCCGCCCAGCACCAGAAAAATGAGGGCGATCGACTGCAAGTGCGTGTGCGCCACCCGCGCCCAGAGCGACACCGGTTCACCCCGATCGATCTGTGTGACCGTCATCACCTCTTCGTAGGTTGTTAGGGGCGTGAATCGTTGCAGCCCGTTGGGATTGTGGCACCGGACGCAATTCTGCGCCACGATCGGCATCACGGTTTCTCCGAAGCGAGCGCGGTCGGCCCCGTCCTGGATCCAGGTGAGGATCTTTTCCCGATCGCCGGGACGCGGCAGGAACTGCGCCATGCTGCCTCCGTGAATCTTGGCGGCGAGTATGGTGCTGTCGCGCCTGCCGTAGAAGGCGCGTTTCATGTCGGCCGGGGTGAGCCCCGGTTCGCCGTCGGTCAAATGATAGACGAGGAACAGATTGACCTCGGCGACGAGGAAGCCGATTCCCAGGACGATCAGGGTTCCACTCAGCAGAACCCTGATCGGCAACGGGAGCAGGCGCAATTCCTGAAAGGGCCAGTTCATGGCATACCTCCAGCGCGGGCCATCCGGCCCGCGGTTCAGGAAAGATCCGGCTTCGGAGTTTTCGCTCCGCTCTTGGGAAGTTCCGGTGCTTTGATGTAGTCGGCCGGCAATTCGCCTGTCAGCGCCTTGAGCCAGGTGACGATCGAAGCGACCTCTTCCTCCTTCAGCGTCTTGCCAAGCTGGTATTCGGCCATCGACTTCACGGCTGCGTCGAGCGCCGGCACCGAACCGTCATGATAGTAGGGCCCGGTCTTCTCGATGTTGCGCAGGGATGGCACCTTGAACATCAGCTTGTCGCCTTCATCCTTGGTCACCGCGAACCGTCCCATGTCCTTCACCTCCGGCAGGGCCTTGGCCACACCGAGTTTCTGATAGGTGCCGGCGCCCACATAGGCTCCCGTATGGCACGTAGAACAGCCCGCTTCCACGAACTTGCTCAGGCCGCTCTTCTCGGCATCGGTCAGAGCGGATTCATCCCCCTTAAGGAACTTGTCCCAGCGGGAAGGCGTCACCAGCTTTCGCTCGAAGGCTCCGATCGCCTTGGCCATGTTGTCGTACGTCACCGCGTCTTTGTCTTCCGGAAACGCCTTTTTGAACGCTGCGACATACTCGGGTATCGACTTGATCACCATCAGGACGTGCTTCTCCGAGGGCATGGCCATCTCCACCGGATTCAGCACCGGGCCCTTTGCCTGTGCTTCGACGTCGGGGGCGCGTCCATCCCAGAACTGCACAAAGTGACCGCCCGCGTTGTAGACGGTCGGCGCGTTGCGGTTGCCCCGCTGACCCTTGTGTCCTTCCGACGTGCGCTCGGAGTCGACCCCGTAGCGATCCAGGAGGTGACACGAATTGCAGGAGACATTCTGCCCTTTGGACAGACGGGGCTCGTAGTACAGCATCCGGCCCAGGGCGACCTTCTCTTCGGTAATCGGGTTTGAACCGGACTCCATCACCGCGGGCAACGGAGCGAACATGCTGAGTTTGGCCTTGTCGAGTTGGGCTTCCTTCGGCGCGGTGCTGCAGGCGGCAAACATCGTCAGGACAGCAGTGGCCGTTATTTTCATGAGGAAAGATTTCGGGTGCATCGGGTAGTTCCTTTTCCTATTTCCCCTTATAGTCCGAATCGTCCCCGGAAGCCACCCTCCCTCGGGAGGCCTGCCGCCTTCGGTAGACTGACACAAGGTGCCCCCCAAGATTCTGATCTCCGCGGGAGAGGCTTCCGGAGACCGCTATGCCGCCGCGTTGGCCGCGCGACTACAGCGTTTGCGGCCGGATCTGTCCCTGTTCGGCTGCACAGGTCCCGAGATGCGAAAAGTCCAAGTCCGTACGGTCGTGGACTCGGCGAGCCTGGCCGTGGTGGGGCTCGTGGAGGTGGTTAGTCACATCCCACGCATCTACTCCGAGTACCGTAAACTGCTCCAGGCCGCCGAACGGGAGCGGCCGGACGTGGCCATTCTGACCGATTCGCCCGACTTCCACCTCCGTGTCGCCAAGCGGTTGAAACGGATGGGAATCCCGGTTATTTACCTGGTCGCGCCCCAGGTATGGGCGTGGCGCAAGGGGCGTGTCCACACCATGCGGCGGATCCTGGATCGGCTCTTGTGCATCTTTCCATTTGAAGAGGAGTTCTTCCGAGGGCATGGGATCCGGGCCACCTATATCGGGCACCCGTTGACGACGAGTTTACGCATCTTTACAAGCCGGGAGGAGTTTTTCCGGAAACACCGTCTCGCTCTTGACCGTCCCTTGGTAGTGGTGCTCCCAGGAAGCCGTCGCGGAGAGGCAGCGAGACATCTGCCCGCCGTGGCGGACGCCGCGGACCGGATCTACCGGGAGCGCGCCGTCAATTTTGTGCTTCCGGCGTCGGCCCATACCGGGGCGGCATTTTTCCGCGACCGGATGGGCGCGGCACCCATCCATGTGATTGAAGGAGAGACGTGGGACGCAATTGCACATGCCGACGTGGCCCTGGCCGCTTCCGGGACGGTCACGGTGGAAGCCGCGCTGTTGGGAACGCCGCTCGTCACCTTCTACAAGGTCGCTCTCCCCAGTTGGATCGCCGGAAAACTGCTCGTCCGGGTGCCGTTCTACTGTATGGTAAATCTGGTGGCGGGACGCCAGATCGTCACCGAATGGATGCAATCGGAGATGACGGGGTCGAACCTGGCCTCGGCAACGCTACTCCTTCTGGACAACGCGGGAGCGCGCGAACGCATGAAGCAGGATCTGAAGGAAGTGGCTGCCAGGCTGACCGTGGCCGGCGATCCCATGGACCGGGCAGCGGAAATTGTCGAAGGATTTCTTTATGAAAAGGCGAAGCGCGTGGAAGTTTAGTTTAGTTCTCCCGTTGGTGGTGGCGGCGGCGGCCCAGCAGCAGGACCGGCGGGCCCCCATCGACGTCGATGCGTATCGCGTTGTCGCCGACGTCAACCTGCGCACCCAGTCCATCAACGCCGTAGCCGCCGTCCGCTACGTACCCCTTGACGACCGCACCACCTCCGTCGCGTTCGAACTA
Organism: Bryobacteraceae bacterium; assembly: GCA_046160045.1. Classification (GTDB taxonomy): domain Bacteria; phylum Acidobacteriota; class Terriglobia; order Bryobacterales; family Bryobacteraceae; genus CAZGUX01. The sequence goes on along the minus strand of JBJXGR010000335.1, from coordinate 12,307 downwards.
AACAATGCGCTCACCGTCTCCAAGGTCGTCAACGAAAAAGGCGAGCAGATTCTGAGCTCGCGGTCCCAGGACGATTTCACGGTGCGGCTCAACTATAGCGACACCCTGCCCAAGGGCCAGCCGCAGACCGTGATGTTCTATTACAGCGGCAAGCTGACCGGGCAAGAGGACTCGCCGGTTTACGGCATCAAGTTCGCCTCAATCCAGAACGACTTTGCCTACCTCATGTACCCGTCGCGTTGGTTTCCGGTGAGCGGCTACACCACGGACCGCTTCACGATGGAGATGCGCATCACGGTCGCGCCAGGCGAGCGCGTGCTCGCCAGCGGCCTCGAGACCAAGGAAGAGACCGACGGCAAGCTGGCCTATCAGTTCAAGTTCGACAAGCCGGGTTTCGCCGGCAGCATCGCCATCGTGAAGAATGAGCCCTCCCGTGTCAATTCCGCGGGGGCGACGACGTTTGTTTACTTTCGAACGCAGCAGGCAGCCGCCCAGGGTTACGGAGAGGAGACCGGGAAGGTGGTCGCCCATCTGACCTCTCTGTACGGGCTGGCCCCTTACGCGAATCTCGCGTTGATCGAAACGGAGAACGGAGCGCCCAACGGATACGCTGCCCCTGGGATGCTCTTCCTAAGCCCGCGCGCCATCGGACAGCAGCCTAATGTCCGCCTGTTGGCCAATCAGGTATCGCGCCAGTGGTGGGGATTGCAGACTTCTCCCGCCACCCGCAATCACCTGTGGTTGTCGAGCGGCTTGGCCACCTATGCCGAGGCGCTCTATCAGGAGCACCTGCAGGGCCCCTCGGCACTGGAGTCCGAAATCCATGACGCACAGGTAGAGGCGTTGACCGTCGACAATGTCCCCCAGGCCCAGGCTTCGCGGCTCGAGGATTACTCCCCCGAGTTGAATGCGCTGATCGGATCGAAGGGAGCGGTTACCGCTCACATGCTCCGCCATGTCATCGGCGATAAGGCCTTTTTTGAAGGCCTGAAGAACTACGCCACAGCGATGGCCGGCAAGTCCGCCACGACCGATGACCTACGAAAAGCTATGGAAGCGGCTTCCCAGCAGCAGTTAAGCTACTTCTTCATTCAGTGGGTGGAGTCGAGCGGCGCGCCGGAGTTCAAGCTGGAGTACACGATTTTCCGCACACAGAAAGGCTTTCGCGTTGTCGGCAAGGTGGCGCAGGACCTCGACACTTTCCGCATGCCGGTCGACCTCAAGATCGAAACGGAAGGCAACCCGGAGGAGAAGAAAGTGGAAGTAGTCGGGACCTCGAGCGAGTTCTCCCTCGACACTTTCGGCAAGCCCAAGGCGATCACGCTCGATCCCAATAATCGGGTCCTGCGCTTCTCCAGCCAGATGCGCATTGCGGTCGCGATCCGGCGAGGCGAACAGTTCGCGGAAATCAGCGAGTTCGGTGAGGCGCTGAAGGAATACCAGAAGGCCCTCGAAGTGAATCGCGCCAGTTCGCTGGCGCACTACCGGATTGCCGAAGTGTTCTTCCTTCAGAACAACTACCAGGCCGCCGCCAACGAGTTCCGGGAGACATTGAATGGCGACCTTCAGCCGAAGTGGACCGAGGTTTGGAGCCACATCAATCTCGGCAAGATCTTCGACATTACGAGCCAGCGCGACCGGGCCGTGAACGAATACAAGCAGGCATTGCGCACCAAGGACAACACGCAAGGCGCGCTCGAAGAGGCCAGCAAGCACATCCAGAAACCTTACGAGCGGGAGAGGAAGCAGTTCTAGTAGCTCCTCGGAGCCGCGGGGAGCCCACGGCGCAAGCCGTGGGGTTGCCTACACCCTCCACGACTCCCGATGGCCCGCACCATCAGAGGCCCGACCGCAAGGGAGGGCTGGCGCTGGCCTCGATTTCCGCACCTACGTCGGTTCCAGTATCGCCGGTTCGCGCCTCGGGAGCGCCAGGCGGTGGCAGATGTCTCTGAAAATCTCTTCAATGGTGCGGCTCGCGTCGATCGTGATCAGCATGCACTTTCTCTCGTACAGTTCCAGTAACGGCCGGGTCTTGGCGTGATATTCCTCCAGCCGCACCTTCAGCGCATCGGGGTTGTCGTCCGCTCGCTTGGTGAAACCGCTGCCTTCGCCCATCCGCGCGCGATGCATCACGCGCTCGTGGACGATTTCGTCCGAAATATGCAGATAGATTACCTTGTCCAGGTTCCAGTTTTCGGACAGATATTCCGCCTGAGGCTTGGTACGCGGAAATCCGTCGAGCACGAACCCGTAGTTCCAGTCGTGCTCCTCCAGACGTTTGCGCACGACCTCTTCGACAATCTCATCCGGTACCAGTTTTCCTTCCGCGGTAATCCGGCGAATTCGGGCGGCGAGCTTGGTGTGGTTCGTGATATTCCACCGGAAGATGTCGCCAATCGATATATGGACAAAATCGTAGGTCTGGCAGAGCAACTGACTCTGCGTCCCTTTTCCCGAACCCTGCGGGCCAAACATCACGTATTTGTTCATGTTCCTTAAGAACCAATACTATATCCGCACCGGAGCGCGTTGAATAGGGGGGGGCCTGGCACTCCCAAAGCATCGCACTGAAACCGGCGATCCGCTAGTCTGGAGATTACTACCATGAAGACCCGAATTCTGATCGTCCTGGCCGCGGCGTGCCTGTTGCTGGCCGCCTGGAGACATGGCGCGGAGGTAAGAGCGGTCTCGGGCCGGGCGTACCTGCCTTCGGCCCAGCCGGATCGTGTCATCCTCACCTGGACCGGCGACCCAGCCACGTCCGCCAGCGTGACCTGGCGCACGGACACAACCGCAAAGCAGGCCAAGGCGCAGATCGCCGAAGCCGGCGACGGGCCGGAGTTCGCCAAGCACCCGAGTGACGTCCTGGCGCGAACGGACGGGTTTACTAGCAACTCCGGCGAGGCGCTCGTCCACTCCGCGCAACTCGCCGGCTTGCGGCCGAATACACTCTACGCCTACCGTGTGGGCGATGGACACAACTGGAGCGAATGGCTGCAATTCCGTACTGCCAGCGACAAGCCGGATCCGGTGACGTTTCTCTACGTGGGAGACGCCCAGAACGACGTTCTCTCGTTGTGGTCCAGGGTGGTGCGCATGGGATACGCAAAGGCCACCGGCGCGCACTTCTTTGTCCATGCCGGGGACCTGGTGAACCGCGGCAGCGTGGATGAAGAATGGGGCGAGTGGTTCCAGGCCGGCGGCTGGATTCACTCGACGATTCCCAGCTTCCCAGTGGTCGGCAATCATGAATACGACCGGCGCAACGGCAAACTCCGTCTGATGACGAACCATTGGCGTGCCCAGTTCACGCTGCCGGAGAACGGCGTCCCTGGCATCGAGGAAACCTGTTACTACGTGGACATCCAGGGCGTCCGGATGATCGCGATGAACTCGAACGAGCGGCACCAGGAGCAGGCGGAATGGCTGGACAAAGTGCTGGCGCACAACCCGAACCCGTGGACCGTGATCAGTTTCCACCACCCGATTTTTTCCGCCGCCAAGTCGCGCGACAACAAAGAGCTGCGCGAGACCTGGCAGCCGGTGTTCGACAAACACAAAGTCGACATGGTGTTGCAGGGGCACGATCACACCTATGCGCGCAGCAACCTGATCACCGGCACGAACACGCGGGGCGGCAAGAGCGGCACCGTGTATGTCGTCTCCGTCTCCGGCCCGAAAATGTACAACAACCAGAAACTGGACTGGATGGCGCGCAAGGCGGAAGACACCCAATTGTTCCAGGTCGTTCACATCGAGGGCAGCCGGCTGCAGTACGAATCACGCACGGCGCGCGGATTGCTCTACGACGCGTTCGAGCTGAGAAAGCGGAAGAACGCGCCCAATCAGTTGATCAACCGGATTCCGGCCACCCCCGAACGCAAACGGGAACAGGCGCCGGCCACCGGCCAGTAGTCAACGCATGTTTGCCTTGAGGACCTTCTTGCGCAGCCGGATGGATTGCGGGGTCACCTCGACGAACTCATCCTCGCGAATGAACTCGATCGCCTGTTCCAGATTCAGCAGCCGGGGCGGCACCAGGCGAATCGCGTCATCGGCGGTCGAAGCCCGCATGTTGGTGAGCTTCTTCTCCTTAACGATATTCACGTTGAGGTCGGCGTCGCGGGCGTTCTCGCCGACGATCATTCCCTCGTAGACCTCGGTGCCAGGGGCCAGAAACATCTCGCCGCGTTCCTGAAGGTTGAAGAGGGCGTGACCGGTGGCCTTGCCCGCGCGGTCGGCGACCAGAGCGCCGGTGGGCCGCATGGGAATGTCGCCCTGCCACTCGATGTAGCCGTGGAACAGGGAATTCATGATCGCGGTGCCGCGGGTATCGGTGAGAATCTCACTGCGCAGACCGATCAGCCCACGGGACGGGATGTGGAACTCGAGTCGAACGCGGCCCGATCCGTGGTTGACCATTTTCACCATCTTGCCCTTGCGCGCGCCCAACTTTTCGATCACGACCCCCATGTACGCTTCGGGCACATCCATCACCAGCAGTTCCACCGGCTCGTGGACTTTGCCGTCGATCGACCTGGTGAGGATCTCTGGCTTGCCGACCATCAGCTCGTAGCCCTCGCGGCGCATCATTTCGATGAGAATGGCGAGTTGAAGTTCGCCCCGGCCCATCACCTTGAAAGATTCGGGCCCGCCCGCTTCCTCCACCCGGATGGACACGTTGGTGAGCAGTTCCTTCTCGAGCCGCTCCCGCAGGTTGCGGCTGGTGACGAACTGTCCTTCGCGCCCGGCGAACGGCGAGTTGTTGATCGTGAAGACCATCGAGATGGTCGGCTCGTCGATCTGGATGACCGGCAGAGGCTCCGGCGTCTCCGCGCTGGTGACCGTCTCGCCGATGGTGATCCCCTCGACGCCGGCGATGGCAAGAATATCGCCGGGCCGCGCGAGCGTTTCGTCGACGCGCTTCAGCCCTTCGAACGAGTAGAGCTTGGTGATCCTGGTCTTCTGGATCGCGCCGTCCAGCTTGGCAATTGCGACTTCATCGCCGCGCCGCAGCGTACCGTTGAAAACCCGGCCGATTGCCAGGCGGCCGAGGTACTCGCTGTAGTCGAGATTGGCGACCTGGATCTGAAGGACGGCATCCTCGTCGCCGGACGGGGCGGGGATGTGTTCCAGGATCTTCTCGAACAGCGGCTCGAGGTTCGCGCCGGGAACGGCCACATCGTGGGTGGCTGTGCCGGTTCTGGCGTTGGTGTAAAGAACGGGGAACCCGAGTTGGTCTTCGGTCGCATCAAGGTCGATGAACAGGTCGTAGATCTCGTTGAGCACCTCCGCGATTCGCGCATCCTGCCGGTCGATCTTGTTGATGACGACGATCTGCGGCAGGCGGGCTTCGAGCGACTTCATCAATACGTAGCGAGTCTGCGGCAGCGGGCCCTCGCTCGCGTCCACCAGGAGCATGACGCCGTCGACGATCTTCAAAGCCCGCTCGACCTCTCCGCCGAAATCGGCGTGGCCGGGAGTGTCGACGATGTTGATCTTGTAGTCGTGATAGCGGACGCCGGTGGTCTTGGCGAGAATGGTGATGCCGCGTTCACGCTCGAGGTCGTTCGAGTCCATAACGCGGTCGACGACTTCTTCGTTCGCGCGGAAGATTCCGCTTTGCCTCAACATGGCGTCGACGAGGGTTGTCTTGCCGTGGTCGACGTGCGCAATGATGGCGATGTTCCGGGTTGCGTTGTTGCCTGTACTCATGAGCGGATAACTAGGAGGGAACTTCTATGATAGCGAATGATCCGCGGCGAATTGCGGGAATCTTTGCGCTGGCGGTCTTGGCCGCGCACCTCCTGACAGGTCACCGTTACGGGTACTTTCGCGATGAGCTGTATTTTCTGGCCTGCGGCGAGCACCTGGATTGGGGGTATGTCGACCACGCACCGCTGGTGGCGGTTTACGCGTGGGTGGGCCGGAACGTGTTCGGGGAGTCGGTGCTGGGCATCCGTGTCCTGCCTGCGCTCGCGGCGGCGCTGAAGGTCCTGCTTACGGGAGCGCTTACGTTGCAGTTTGGCGGGGGAGCGTTCGCCGTCATGCTGGCGTGCCTGGCGGTGGTGATCGCGCCGGGTTATCTCGCTATCGACAAACTGATGACCATGAACGCGTTCGAACCGCTTTACTGGATGGGCGCCGTGTCCGCGGCGCTCGCCGCGATGCGGAGGAATCCGCGGTGGTGGCTGGCGGCCGGGGCGGCGTTAGGGCTCGGCCTCGAGAACAAGCACGCGACGGCGTTCTTCGGCATTGCGTTGTTGCTCGGTCTTCTGCTGGGCCGGCAGTCCCGCGTCTTGCGCGAGAAGTGGCTGTGGGCAGGTGTGGCGGTCGCCGCGCTTATTGCGCTGCCCAATGTCTGGTGGCAGATGCGCCATGGATGGCCGACGCTCGAGATGCTGGCCAACGTCAAGAACTCGGGCAAGAACGTCGTACTCAATCCGGCCGCGTTTCTGGCGCAACAGATCCTCCTTCTCTCGCCTTTGTCCGTTCTGGTGTGGGGCGGCGGCCTGTGGCATCTCCTGCGAGACCGTTCCTCGCAATGGATGGCATGGACCTACTTGTGCCTGTTGGCCCTCATGATCGCGCTGGAGGGGAAGCACTATTACCTGCTGCCGGCTTACCCGATGCTGTTGGCGGCAGGGGGGGTGTTCTGGTCGCGATTCCCGTCTCTCTGGGTGCGGGCGGGATTGCCCGCCGCAATTGCGATCACCACGCTGCCGTTGGTTCCCTTCGTGATCCCCGTCCTGCCCGTAGAAACGCTCCTGTGGTATCAGGACGCCATCCGATTTCAACCGCCCAAGACCGAGGTGGCTCACACCGGGCGGCTGCAGCAGGACTACGGCGACATGTTCGGATGGCCGGAAATGGTGGACGCGGTCGCGAGGGTGTATCACTCCCTGCCGGAGGAAGAACGCCGGAAGGCGGCCATCTTAGCCGGGAACTACGGAGAAGCCGGAGCAATCGATTTCTTTGGGCCAAGACTGGGGCTGCCGAAGGCCATCAGCGGGCATCAGAACTACTTTCTATGGGGGCCGCGCGACTACAACGGAGATGTGCTGATTGTTCTCCAGTTGCGGAAAGCAAGCGTGGAGCCGTTGTTTGAGAGCGTTGAGGTAGGGCCACGCGTGGGGCACCTGCTGGCGATGGCGGAAGAGAACTTCGACATTCTGATCTGCCGTGGGCTCAAAGTGCCGGTGGCTGAGTTGTGGCCGAAGGTGAAGGCATGGCGGTGATTGAGACGGAGAAAGGCTTTCGGAAGGAGTGATAATTGACGTAGGAAGACGCGAGAGGTGCTGATTGTATCCTGACGGATCACAGGAGGTGCGGAATGGCCCACGAATTTGAACAGGAACGACAGCAGGCTCACGCCTACCTTGATCGGCTCTCGCCGGAACAACTATCCGCCGTGAGCACCTTGCTGGCAACCATGTTGAAGCCCGCTTCTAGCTCTCCGGTCCAACCGCCTCTCGCCGAAGAAGAGGTCATCGAGGATGAGGAGCGGGGGGTCGCTGAATCGCGTGAATGGCTGAAACACCACAAGCCCATTCCTCACGAAGAAGTCCTGGCGGAGTTGGGGATCAGCATTAGGGAATTCGAGCAGATGGCCGCAACGCCTCTCGACCCTGATCCAAGCCGGAAGGCGTAATGGCAAAGCAGATCGCCTGGACTGAACAGGCAAAGGCGGACGTCCGGGCGATCGACCGGAAAACCGCTCTGCGAATCCTCCATTCACTGGCGAGGTTCGCGGCCCACGGAGAAGGCGATGTTGCTCGTCTGCATGGCATCGAACCACCTGAATACCGGCTCCGGGCCGGTGACTATCGGCTGCGATTCCAGGACGACGGCGAGTCGATCGTGATTCTGCGCGTTCATCACCGCCGGGAGGCCTACCGGTAGCCTCTCACATCTGGCCATGAATCCGGCCCCTGCGGCACCTTGCGAAAGGAGTCCGAAGCGGCGATAGCTGACGGTAGGATGACGCGAGACGAAACCATCGTCGAGATCACCCGCCGCTTGGTGGAGTTTTATCAACCCGAAATGATCTACCTGTTCGGTTCGGCTGCGCGGGGCGATGATGCTCCGGACAGCGACCTGGACTTCCTGGTGGTCGTGCCCGACAGTATGCCTCCCGAGAAACTAAAGGGAGGTGAGATCTATCGGAAGCTGTTTGGAGTCGGCGTTGGAGCCGACGTTTTGCCGTGGCGGCAGAGTGACTTCGAACAGCGAGCGCGCTATGTGAGGGGCTCTCTGCCGGCGACGGTCGTCCGGGAGGGAAGAGTGCTCTATGACGCCGCCGGCCTTGATGGCGATCCGGCGTTACTGCCATTGGTTTACTCCATATGCACGACCTCGATCGGGTTGAGCCTCGCGGCGACGCGGGCCGGATAGAGCGCCGCCAGCATCGTCGCACCCAGGATGGACACCGCAGCACCAGCGAGTAAACCATAGGGCGGGTGGAATTGAATGGTCCAGCCGAAGCTCTGCTTGTTGATGACATGAATCAAAAGCAGTGACAGGACGAACCCCAAGGCCATCCCGAGCAGGTTCGCCAGGAGACCGACGAAACCCGCCTCGACGAGAATCATGCGGCGAATCTGTCCCGGGGCGGCCCCCAGGAAACGCAACATGCCGATCTCGCGCCGGCGGTCGAGCACCAGGGCCAGCAGGGAGTTCGCGGCGCCGAGCATCGCCACCAGGATCGCCACGGCTTCCAATGCGTACGTGATGGCAAAGGTGCGGTCGAAGATCACCACCGCGCCTTCGCGTAAGGTCCGATTGTCGGCCAGGAACAGCTTCCAGCGCGCGGTGCGCCGTTGGATTTCGCGGCGAACGGCTTCTTTGTCCGCGGAAGGCTCCAGGTACACGGCGAGGTTGGTTGCCGGGCGGCCCGGCAGGTATCGGGTCCACGTCGTCCGATCCATCAGGACGTAGCCGAACTCGCTCGAGTACTCGTAGTAAACGCCCCTGATGAGAAAGCGCGCGCGGCGATCGCCGACCGGCAGTTCAATGGAATCGCCGGTTCGCAGATGGTGCTTATTGGCAAAAGGCTCGCTGATGATGACCCGGTCGTGGCCGGGCAGTGAGGCGAGGATCTCGTCGTGGCTGCCGTCGAGGAAACGGAAGCGACCGTGCTGCCGGACGACGGTCATGTCCTGCCCGGCCATGGTCGCGCGCACACCGCCATAGCGGAACTCCATTCCGCTGAACGTGTCGAGAGCCGCGACACCCGGAACCGAACGGAGCGTGTCCCCGATTTCGGGCGGGAGCGCTGGATACTGGCCGGCGGCGGGACGTCCGGCGGCGCGAATGTACAGATCGGCCCGTAGTTGATAGTCGAGCCAGACGAGAACGGTCTCACGGAAACTGCCGACCATGATGCCGACGGAGACCATCATGGCAATGGCCGTGGCGAGCGCGCCGACCACTACCGAGGTGCGAGGCAGGGAGGCAACCAGGCCGCGAGCGGCCAGGAGTCCTTCTACGCCGAGCGAACGGCGGACCGCGTTCCGGGTGATCGAATGAACCGCAAGCACCACCGCGGGGGCCGCCAGCGCGGCGGAGGCTATCGCCAGAAACGTCGCGGCGTACCCCCAGACGGGCTTCCCGTCGATCGCCTCCCCGCGAGAGGCAACGAGCGACAAGAGTGCCAGTCCGAGGGCGCCGGCCAGTCGCCGCTTCCAGGCGAGCCGGCCCTCGAGTTGGAATCCACCCCGAGCCATCGCGGCGGTCGGGGTGATCGCCATTGCGTCGAGCGCCGGCGACAGAGCGGACAAAACCGAAACAGCCAGCCCGGTGAACATGGCGACGAGAGCGGATGGCCACGTGAGTTCAATGGCGGCGGGTTGGCTGCTCGAATACAGCGCATTGACCGTTTGCCCGATCAGGCCCACGGCGCCTTCGGCCAGAAAGCGGCCGAGCAGGAGCCCGGCCAGCGAGCCCGCCAGTCCGAGGAGCAGGGCCTCGGCCAGGAAGAGCCCCAGGACCATGCCTCGAGACGCGCCGACCGCCCGCAGGACTCCGATTTCCGCCCGGCGGCGCACCACCGAAATCGAGATCGTGTTGTAGATGAGAAACGCACCCACGACAAGCGAGATGTAACTCAACACCCGGAGATTCCAGCGGAAGGCGCGGAGCATGCGCTGGTTCTCTTCGCTCCGTGCGCCCGGCCGGTCGAGCGCGTACGTCTCGGGAAGCGCCTGGCGCAGTTCCCGTTCCACGGCTTCGAAGGGTTCGTTCTTCGAGACGAAGACGTCAATCCGGTCGAGCCTGCCGAAGCGGCGGAGCGCTTGCTGTAAATCGGCGATGTCGGCGATGGCGAACTCGGAGGAATCGCTCGATACCTTCACCACAGCGCCGACGCGGAAATGCGCCGGGCTACCGTCGAACTGCAAGGCTAGCGTGTCGCGTTGTTTCAGATGGAGACGCCGGGCGAGCGGGGCGGAGAGCGCGAGAAAGGGAGGGCCCGAGGACGCAGCCGGATCGCCTTCGGCACGAAACTGCGAGCCGGAGGTAAAGGGGTCGACACCGAAGACCGTCACGGCGCCGATGGCCGGAACGACGGCCGTGGCCTCGATCACCGGCGAGAATCGGACGTTGCGGGGAAGCGGCGCCAGGCGGCCGAGAACCGTTTCGTCGACACCGCCGGGTGCGGTGATTTCCAGGTCGGTCTTGCCGACCAGCGTCTGAAGCGAGGACTGGAACGATCCCGTCGCGGCCACGCCCGCGCGATCGATGGCGATCACGACGCCAACGCCAAGCGCTACGGAGATCACGATCAGCAATGTCCGGATTCGGTCCTGGCGCAGAGGGCGCAGGATAAACGATCTCAGGAGGCGGAGGTGGGCGCTCACAGTGCCGCCCTGGGAAGCCTTTGCTCAAGATCGACCATGCGCCCGTCACGGAGGTGCACGTGGCGGTCGGCGATGGCGGCGGCTTCCGGAGAGTGCGTGGCCATCAGAACGGTGACCCCCAGCTCGTGCGCGCCGCGTTCGATGAGTTCCAGCACCTCGGCGCCGATAGCAGAGTCGAGATTGCCGGTTGGCTCGTCAGCGATCAGGAGGCGGGGTGAATGAACCAGAGCGCGGGCCAAGGCCACCCGCTGCATCTGGCCTCCCGAAAGCTGGTGAGGAAGAACTCCGGCCTTATCCTCCAGGCCAACCCACCGCAATCGTTCCATCGCGGGTTGACGCGAGCGGTCCTGGCCGGCCAGCAGCAAGGGAAGTTCGACGTTTTCCAGCACCGTCATCGTGGGCAGCAACTGGAAGAACTGGAAAACGAACCCGATCTGGTTGCGGCGGAGCGCGGTCAGATCCGCTTCGCTAATCGCCGTGGTGGAGCGGCCGTCGATGCGGACCTCGCCCGAGGTCGGGAAGTCCATGGCGCCGGCCAGGTTCAGCAGGGTTGTCTTACCGCAACCGCTTCGGCCGCGCAGCGCCGTGATCGTCCCGGGGTCAAGCGACAGGGACACGGAATTGAGGGCTTGCACAGGTAAGCCATTGCTTTGGTAGATCTTCGACACGTTGATCAACTCGAGGGCGGGAGCGCTCATGGGGGCTTCTGTCTCTTATGATGCGCCCGCCGCAACGATCGCCGTCAAATGATAACTTCGAGTTATGCGTTTTGCGGTTTTCCTGCTGATGCTGACCGGCGTTCTGGCAGCCGACGGCCCGGGTGTGATGAAGAGCTACCGAATGGATTCGGACTCTCCGCCGGCGGCCGATCCCGATGCGCCGCGCTGGAACGTCCAGGGAGTCATCGCGTCCAACGACCGCTGGGGCAAGCCGCAACCGGAGGCCCGTACCGGGATCCGCAGCCGGTGGACCCGGGAGAACCTGTACTTCCTGTTTATCAGCCAGTACGAGACGCTCCACCTCACCCCCAAACCGACGCCCGAGAAAGAGACCTGGGGAATCTGGGAGTTCGACGTGGTGGAGGTCTTCATCGGCCACGAACTCGAGAAGATCAACCTGTACAAAGAGTTTGAGGTGACTCCGCAGGGCGAGTTCGTGGATCTGGATGTCGACAAGAACAAACCCGGACTGACGATCGACTGGTTGTGGGATTCGAAAATGAAGTACAAGACCGGAATCGACCGCGAGCGGAAGATCTGGTATTGCGAGATGCAGATCCCGTGGAAGGGGATCGATTCCCGCGTGCCCGCGTCAGGCAACGAACTGCGGATGAACCTGTACCGGATCGAGGGAGCGCCGCCGAACCGAAAGTTCATCGCCTGGCAAAAGGTCGATGCGCCGTCGTACCACACGCCGGAGGCGTTCGGACGGCTGCGGTTGGTTGAAAGGTA
>JBJXGR010000334.1:0-17648 GCA_046160045.1 Bryobacteraceae bacterium | reverse complement strand
GGCTGCTGTCCGCAGCAAGGCCTCAAAGGAGATAAGATCGGTCGATGCGGGGGAGGTCATGAATAAAACATAAACTATCCAGAATGTTTTACTTGTGGTGTCCCGAAAACTAAGTGGCATTGGGCTTGCAGCCCGCGGCGCGCTTGAGCGCGCCCCTGGAGTTTCTACATTCCACGATGCACATGCGGGCCGAAGCCAGAGCGGCCCTGCCCAGCGCTGGCCGGTCGGAGACCGGCTATTTGTGGTGCCAGGCACCACGCGGCCGAGTAGTCCCAGGGGCGCGGCTGTTTCATGCCGGCACACTTTCGTGGTGCCAGGCACCACGCGGCTGAGTAGTCCCAGGAAAGGGGGCGCGGCTGTTCCATTCCGGCACACTTTGCGTGGTTGCCAGGCACCACGCAACCGGCGCGCTTTAGCGTTTAGCGCGCCCAACGCCGGCCGCCGGCCCATAAGTGTTAAGATAAGCCGCCACCAAACGTCCGCAGTCTGCACACGATCAGTCTCAAACCCACGTTTTGTTGCAACTTCCCAGACTGGACTTCGCGCCCGTGTCAGCTTGATCCGAGCTTTGTACGAGTAGCGCGTCATCCGACCGGAGCCAACCACGTGTCAGCAACGCGACTTCTCGCGGATGGATTGTTTCCGATTGGGTAGAGGTAAGGATCCTGGTTAAAACGTCACACTCTTCTTAATCTTTGCCCCGTCTCAGACCTACAACAAGTTTCGGACGCCCAACCACGCGGCCCGCGATCTAAAAAGAACCTGATGCGAGCGCCCGTTTGTGATCTCGGGCGAACCTGTGCTTCGATCGAGGCTCGGCCGCTCTCCAGCTCTTTTCATGGTTTAGGAAACAACAGCGGAAGTGCTGTCTCCGACGTGAACATACACCGGTCGTTGTGACCACACAAAGGCACAATGGCGGTTTTATTGTGTGCTTCGAAGCCCTCGTTCAGGTACTTCACGAATGCGAGGCCTCGGGCCAGTCGGGTGGGGCCTTGAGCGTACGCGGCACACGAGAGATCATCGCCCGTGGTCAGCGGCAGGAGGTCCATATCACCGAGCAAGTACGTCACCGGGCGCGCAGCCAGTTGCTTCTTCCATTGAGAGTCCGTCAGCCGGGCGCTGTATCCAATCCGATTACGCAGTCCGTAGGGCCAATTGTCATAACCAGTGCAGTTCGGCGAGTCGGCAAATGGCAGGAAGGCGGGAGTACCCGGAGGCACCGGCAGTGTGTATCCCGGTGCCGCGCCATTAAGCGGATAAGCGTTCCTAGTTGGCCGCAAAGCGTCTGGATATGCATAGTTGGTCGCGTTGGCAGCGATGTAGGTAACCGGCACGCCTAGTTGGTTGTGGACCAGATTAGCGGTCGAGTAGCGCGTCACAAATATCCCGCCGCCGGAGTGACCTGCGACGACAATCGCCCGCAGGTTGGGAAATGCCTGTTTGCGGCCTACCTTTTGGAGAATCTCGTCAATGAAGTCGTAGGAGGTGACTCTATCGTTGCCCGCAACGGGACCTCCGTAGCGCCAGCTCTCCGCGCGTTCGGTTTCGCAAACCCAAAGCGCTTCGTTGAGAGCGACAATGTCATGGCACTCGGCGCCATTGCCTGCTTGTCTGCCCTTGTTGGAAGCAAAACGTGGCGCGATGATCATGGTGTCGTCGAGCGCCCCGTTCAGAAACGCTCCCGCCAAAGCTGAGCGGAACTGCTGGTTGGCATTTCTCGTGCCGCCATGAATGAGGATGAGAGCACGAGTGATGTTCTCATTACGGGTCTCAAGCGGAAAGTTTCGATAGACGAGTAGACGCAGAGCTTGTCCAGGCACTCCGACCCATTCGGTGCACGTGGAAGTCGCGGTAGTGCAGGGCGCGGCCCAGACTGTCGGAGCGAGAAGAAACAGGAAGCGCCACATATGGCAAAGTATATATCTTTCCACTATTTGGGGATGCGACTCGGCAACAATCCACTCGGCCGCATAGCGCCCTTATCGCGGACGTGGCACTGCGGGTGGATTGTCGGAATCCGTACAGAGGTCGGGCGCGCTAGTTCCCGCAGACGGCCGCCGGCGCGACTCTCCCCGAGTGGCGCGTGACACGCCCGGAACATGCGTTTGGCGCCAGAATTCGTTCAGTGGATTGAAAAGCTGTGCCGTGCCAGACCTAGCGGATGCTCCGCAGGGAATCCCGGTCGTCCTGATTTCGCGCCGAATGCTGGACGGGTCTTTCCTGGACTTGCCCGATGTGATGCCTTCCAACGAGGTCCGGTCCGATGCTGTATACTGTACTTTCCGCGCCGCTGGGTTGTATTGAAGTGATGCTACTCAGGCGATTTTTCGACGATGACCAGCAAAGAGCTAGCACAATGCATTTCGCGAGACATTCGTCAGCGCCTTGATGGTGGTACGGACCCCGTCATTGTGATGATTACGGGCCCACCTGCGACGGGCAAAACAACTCTGAGTCGCAACATCAGAGAGGAGCTTGGGCCTGAGGGCGTCGTAACTCTCTGTGACGACCGGGAGCTCCATACGCGGGATGTACGCCGTGGGCTAGGAATTAGCGGTATAGATCCCAGGGCGCGGAATATGTTGCAAAATGTTGCAACTGAAGAAGACCTCTTCCGGCTATCGCGGGGCCAACCAATTCGGGAAAAGGCCTATAAGCGGCTGCCAAACACGCAACCCGACATCGTCGACATCGGGGAGCTTGCTCCGGGTAGTGTGATCTTACTAGATGGGTTCGCTTGGTGCTACCCTGATTTTGATGGCATGTGGGACCTCAAATATGTCCTTCTTCCGTATTTGATTAAGGAGAGTGAGCTCATGTCGATCGAACGAGATCTTCGCGAACGGTTCTACGTTGATACGGAAGCACATTTCAAGCACTTCTTGTGTTATCGAACTTATATTCAACATCGAGATATCTTGCGTGACAACGCCCAGTCTATTTTAGGGTCTCAAGTCGATATCAATACGTCGACGAGAATACAGTCTCTCGCGATCTGTTAGTTGACCTGAACATTTCCACCCCGCTCCTTCAAGAGTTGCTGATCGGACATGAGGGACTTATGGATTCTGTATTGGAGGTCTTGCGGCACCACAACTACGCCGATAACGTGTTTTTGATGTGCAAGTTTTGGAAAGGCAATCCGAAGTTCGAAATACTGGAACGGACTATTCGAGACATCTGCAAGAAGCACCACTTCAATACGCTGATCGCCGATGATCCGATTCGGCCTGACCTGTGGGACAATGTTAAAGCTCACATGCTCGCTAGCAGTCTTGGTATTGCTATCTTCGATAAGATGGACCAGCAGGCACCGTCTGTCAATGTATTCATTGAGTCAGGTTTTATGCTCGGCAGAGGGAAAGATGTACTGTTCCTCGTCGAGGACACTGTCCCGCTTCCGGTGGACTACGGAGGCAAAATTGTGAGGCGCTTCGACGGTTCCGATTCCCAGACTGTGCGATTGAGCATCGAGCAGGAGCTAGACAGTTGGCTCGGAAGTAAGCGCCGAAGGAACTTCGGTCGCTGAACGTGTAGAAACTCTGCTAGGCAGCATGCCCAAGGGCTTCGGGCGGACGGTCGGCTACTCGTACAAAGCTCCCTGTTGAACCCTGTAGCGTCGCAGTCGGGACAAGCGGTCCGGAAACGGCGTTCTGGGAAGTTGCGATCAATCCGACGCGCCCGGAAGGGATCGCTGGGGATCACTCTGGCGGGGCGCTTATCTTAGCGCCTGTGTCGGCCGCAGGCCCGCTTTCTCGAGCCGCACCGGCATACCGCTCATTGTCTGAGCTGTAACAGAATGCGGTCACTTTTTGCGCTCTCGTGGGGCGGGCCCCCTGGCCCGCGGCCGGCCTTCCTCTGCCGTGAGAAACGTTGCTGGATTCCTGAGAACCGGGCCTCCAGGGCGTAGCCCTGCCACCAGCGACTGCCGCGCAACCTCCGGAAGCCCCGTCACAATGGTCTTCAAATTCTAAACAGTTCTGAATCTATGCGTTGCCGGTTTTGAGAATCGTTTCCCCTTGACACCGAGGTATCCTCTCAGACGCCATGGCAACCGTTTCTCAGATCACCGCCAATCGCGCCAACGCCCGCAAATCCACCGGACCCAAAACCCCGGCAGGCAAAGTGCGTTCTTCCCAGAACGCTCTCCGTCACGGCCTCGCCTCCAGGCAAATCGTCCTCAACACCGAGGAGGAAACCGCGTTCCAGGCTCTCTATGCCGAATTCCTCGACGAGTACAAGCCTTCCGATGCCACCGGACGAACCCTCGTTCAGGAGGTCTCCATCGCCGCCTGGCGCCTTCGCCGCATCCAGACGTTGGAGACGGTTCTGTTCGACTACCGTTTTGTTCTGGAACCCGGACTCTGGAGTTCGGAGGCTAAGAGTCGCTTCGATGAAAGAGATCCTCGTTGGGCCCAATTTCGCCAGGTGGCAGCGTTGCTGGACGGCTGCAACGGGTCGGACGCCCCTGGACCGGTTGTCCCGGTATGAGGCCCGTGTGCGCCGGTCGTTCTATGCGGCATTGGCCGAACTCCGCCGGCGGAAAGGTCAGCACGGTGACCGTCACGGCTCGGTGCCTGGCACCGAATCAAAGCCAACCGAAGCCATTGGACGAACCCAACCGCCCCCTGTGAAATCAGCCGCTTCCCGCCAAATTGGCTTCGTTCCGCCAAATCGTAACTCCTCCCCATCAGAGCCGCGAGCGGGAGCGAGCGGTGGCTATCCGAGCCGCGACCGGAAGGGAGCGGGCCTCTTAGCTTTTTCACAGCCCCGGGAGCGAGCGGACCTCCAGAACCGCGCAGAACCGCGAGCGGAAGCGATCCGACCCGCCGAGACCCTCCACTCCATCCCCGAAAAACGTCCCCACTCCCCATCGGAGATACGGCCGGAAGGCAGTGGAACAGGGCCTCGCCCTCCAGGGGGCGATCGGAGGCTCACTGTGGCAACACTGACTCGAAGGTCGCCAGAAAAGCGAAAGGGCTATGCCCGGATCAAGGTGCTTGACGTCTTGGCTAAGGCCAGTCCAGAAAATGGAGAAACTTGAAGGGCCGCAGGTGTGCGGCCCATGCGCTCTGCGCGTCCTGACCTTTCAAGGCGCACCGATCGCGATGCGGACCGTGTTGGAAGTTCTCCCAGACTGTTCCACGATAAGCTCTCCGGTTCCCGCCGCCAGGCCCGCAGGGATCGTGAGGTCAACCTGATAAACTCCCACCAATCCCGGCGCCAGCCCGGCGAAGGTGGTGTCGGCACTGCGTCCGTTGATCCTCACCACGACCGGCGCTTGGATCAACGCGGGCGGGTCGGCAGGCGCGACCGCTCCGGCCGGAACTGCCGGCGTCGTCGGTCCGAGTCCGGCCAGGAAGATTTGAATCGTTTCGCCCGGGAGCGCCGGGTTCGCCGCGGTAATCAGGCTACCGTCCAACCGGCGCGCGAGGGCCGTGGCATCCGCGTCGGAAGCAATTCCCGGCTGTACCGAATTCAGCGACGCGGCTTGCGGCGCCGCCAGTCGATCGCCCGACGAGACGAGCACGGCATGCGAACTCTCGGTCGCGAGACCGAAGGGCAATTGGGCGTTGATCTGCGTCGGGCTGACGTAGAGCAGGGGCGCGGGCCGTCCGCCGACCAGGACCGTGACGCCGCCCAGTGTCGTCGGCGCCGGGAATGAGGCTGTGGTCTCGGCGGCCGCCAGGTCGGAGCCAAGGATCTGGACGAGATTTCCGGGAGCGACCGCGGCGCCGATCTGCGGGTAGAAGCTATGCAGGATAGCACTGCGGCCGATGATCGGGGCGCGGTTGGCCGTGACGGTTCCGATCAGTTCGGTGCTGGCAACGCCCAGCCTGGACTCGGCCACATTCGCGGTGATACTCAGTTGGCTCGAAGAGAGTCCGGGTGTCCACGTCGCGGAATACTGGCCTGTGCGGCCATCGGTCAGACGCATGGCCAGCGGCGGGTCGCCGTTGGAGAAGTTCGCGACCACCTGGGCCGTCGGCACCGGGTCGCCGCAATCGTCGACCACTCGTACGGCCAGCGGCGTGGGCCAGGCGACGGGCGAAGAGAAGTTGCCAACCAGGCCGGTATGCGTGGCCACCAGCTTCGCCGGCGCGCAACCGGCGAGTGATCGGTCGGACTCCGCAGCGGTGCGGGCCACTGGAGGGGTGACGATCGTCGTGACCTGCACGGAACGGACTAGAGTGGACGAAAGCGAGAAGTTGACAAACCCGCTGTACACGCCGCGTTTGAGGTTGGCCCCCGACACACGAATCTGCACGTCGGCGGGCGCCTGCGTGGAGGTGACGCCGGTGGCCGCTTCGGCGGCCAGCCAGTCTACTCGCCCCCCGGTGAACGGAGCAGCCTGGTAAGCGATGGGCGCCGCGCTGCTCGTGTGAACCTTGACCGTCTGCACGGGTGGAGCGGTTGTTCCTTCTGGGAAGACGAAGAGCAGACCGGAGGGTGACGGTTCCGGAACGGGCGGCTCGTTTTGAGACACCACGCGCAGGACGACGATGAAGTCCTGGAGGTTGTTCTGCGCTTCCGGAGCGGTCACCTGGACGCGGCCATAGTAGACTCCGGGGAGCAGTGCCGCAGTATCGATGGTCAGATCGACGCTGTCGGAACCGCCAGCCGGGACCGATCCGGAACGCCTGCCGAGTCGAAGCCACCCGGTGTCACCGACCACGCCGGCGGTCCAGCCCAAGGCCTGGGTACCGGGATTCAACAGGCGGAACGACCGGGACGGCTGGGGTGCCCCGTTTCCTTGTCTCGCCTGTACGGTGATCCCTTCCGGATCGAGTCGGAGGAAGCGCGGCTGTGACGGATTCTCCACTGTCACGGGCAAGTCGCTGGTTCCGGCTGTGGAGACGATCCGCACCAACCCGCGCGAGAAACCAAAAGGCAGGCGCGAAGAGTTGACTGAGAAACGGATCGGCACGCTCCCGTCCGGCCGGATCGTTCCCTGGGCGGGAGTGATGGTCAACCACGCCAATCCTTCCACCACGGAAGCAGAGAAAGTCACGTTCCCCCCGCCGCCCGCGTTGGACAGCACGACGTTTGGCGCCGGGTTGTCGTTCGGCGTCGATCGGTCGATGCGAACGCCATCCGGCGAAAGTCCAATCCTTGGCGGAACCGCTGTCAGCTCCAGCGTCACGGGCACGGCGATGACTTGCCGCGTCTCGATGCCTTCCACCAGCATGCTGGTGCGATAGGAGCCCGCGGCGAGACCGGTGATCACCGCGCCGGCGACAAAATGACCCGGCGTCGAGCCTTCCGCGCCCGAGAGCAAACGGAGCCATGGCGCGGGTTCGTGCGTGACCCGATATCCGGTGAGCCGGCTGAGCCGGGAGACAACCGAGATCGATTGCGAAGGAGGTGTGCTGCCTCCGGCGCTGCCCCGGAAAACCACCTCCAAGGTCGACAGCACCAGGTCGGATTCCTGTCGAACCGCCAGCGTGAAAGTTCGAAGCGCCGCCGGGCCAGCGTTGTCGCGCGCCTGAATCGTGAACGTGACGCTGCCTTCGGAAGCGGGAATACCGCTGATCACGCCGGTGGACGCGTTGAGCGTCAGTCCCCCCGGCAGCGTCCCGCCGGTGACGGCCCACACAATCGCCGCACGTCCGCCGGTAGCGACCAGCGTCGTCGAATACGCGATGCCTGCGACGGCTTCGGGCAGCGGCGACGTGGTCGTGATCTCGATTGGCGGCGGCGCGACCGTCAGGCGGAACGGGAATGAGGTCGACGCCAGGCGCTCGTCGCCCGGCGAAGCTTTCGCGTTCAATAGCCCGGCTTGCGCTGTTGCGGCAGGGCCGCTGTCGGTGAGCGAGATGGAGAAGTCGAAGTTGCCGAGCGACGTGGGCGTCCCCCGCAATTCGCCGGAGGACATCAGCGAAACTCCGGTCGGCAACGTACCTGTCGCCATGGACCATGTATAGGGTGGGACACCGCCGGACGCCTGGAGCGTCTGTGAATACGCGCGATTGAGGATCGCCTGCGGCAATTGGGGCTGGCTGAGCACCGTCAGCGGCGCTGGCGCGATTGAGGCCGTGACGGTAACCGAATCCGTCGCGCCATTCTTGTCGACTACCTGGACCACCAGCGCGAAAGGCCCGGCGGCTGTCGGCGTTCCGCTCAGAACACCGGCGCTCGACAACGTCAACCCGGGAGGCGCGATCCCGGAAGAGATCCGCCACTCGAACGGCTGGGTTCCGCCCGCCGCCGCGAAAGCCACCGAATAAGGCTGGTTGATGGAGCCGTTGGGGATTGTGCGCGTGGTGATGGTTGGAGCGACCGTGACCGTCAGGTCGAACGATCGGCTGGCCGTGTTCCCCCGCGCGTCGGTCACGCGGACTTGCACGACAAATCCGCCTCCGGCCGTGGGCGTACCGCTTACCACGCCGCTCGAATTCAGGCTGACGCCGGCCGGCAGTGCCCCGTCAACCTGGTTGAACACATATGGCGGGAAGCCTCCTGCCGCGACCAAGGCAAACGAATAGGGCCGGCTGACCACTCCTCCCGGCAGCGGGGAACTCGATTGGATCGTGAGCGCCGGAACGATCGTCAACTGAAAGGGACGCGCAGGCGTCGTTACCGTTGTGTCCGACGCGGTCACCGAGAAGTTGAAGGTCCCCGCGGCCGTCGGCGTGCCGCTCAGAACACCGGCCGGCGAAAGCGTCAGCCCCGCTGGCAACGTGCCGGCAGCGAGCGCCCAACCATACGGCGGCACCCCGCCTGACGCCGTAAAGGTCGAACTGTAAGGCGATCCAACCATTCCCGTGGTAAGCGGTGAAACGCCGGTGATCACGAGCAGTTCACTGACCGTCAACGTGAACTGGCCGCTTGCCGTTTGGCCGTTCTGGCCGGTCACTTTGACCGTAAAGGTAGAGGTTCCTGTGCTTCCCGAGGTCCCGCTCAGCGTTCCGTTGGACGCCAGCGCGAGCCCGCCCGGCAGCGTCCCGGATAGCAGCGTCCACGTGTAAGGCCCGGTGCCCCCGGCCGCGGCAAAGAGCAGGTTGTACGCCTGTCCCTGAGTCGCATGGGGTAACGGTGAAGTCGTGGTGATTCCGAGGGTCTGGACCCCGGCGTTGACGGTCAGGGCGAATGCTTTCTGTACCTGAACCCCAAGGCTGTCGCTGGCGCGCGCCGTGAAGTTGAATGTGCCTGAAGAGGTTGGCGTCCCACTGAGCGTCCCACTGGTGGAGAGAACAACTCCGGGAGGGAGTGTTCCGGTAACGAGCGACCAGGTGTACGGTCCGGTTCCTCCGCTGGCTGCCAGGGCGACGTTGTACGTCTGGCCAACCGTTCCTTGCGGCAAGGGGGATGTTGTGAGGATTACGGGCGGCCCGCCACTCGGAGCGTTGATCGTCAGCAGGTACACGTTCTGTGCGAAGTACCCGAGGTTGTCGGTGACCCTCGTCGTGAACGTCGCGGCGACCGGCGTGGCAGGGGTGCCACTCAGTATCCCGGCGGCGCTCAACGAGAGACCGGCAGGGAGGCTGCCGCCCACAACCGACCACGTATAGGGAGGATTTCCTCCGCTGACCCCCATGAGCAGGCTGTACGCCACCCCGGCCGTGCCGGCCGGCAGTGGCGACGGTGTGACAAAAGCAAACGGGGCGGCCACCACGATTCGGAACAGGCCGTACGCCGGGCCGAATTCGGATAACGCGTGCACTACGAAATCATAAGTACCTGCCGTCGATGGAGTCCCCGATATCAGGCCGGCCGAACTCATGGACAGGCCGGGCGGCAGCGCTCCCCCGATCAGCGTAAAGGTAAACGGACCCGATGGTCCGGGATCGGGAAGGGTGCGGCTGTACGTTTGAGCTACGACTCCGTTCGGCAGCGAAACCGGCGTCGGAACCGTGATCGTGAGCGAGAACTCCTTGCTGTCCGACTGCATGTCCTGGTCCGTCGCCCCGACGGTGAACGTGAACGTGCCGCCGGCCGTTGGAGTGCCTGAGAAAAGCCCGCTCGACGACAGGGTCACTCCGGGAGGCAACGACCCTCCGAGCACGGTGAAGGTGACCGGTTCGGATGCCTGCGTGTACGCGATCCCGCCCGCATAGGGAATACCCACTAACCCCGGCGGCAACGGCGATGGCTCGATAATGGTCAGGCCCTGCAGCGACGCAGGAGTGCACATCAAGAACACAAGGAGAGCGAGGAGAAGAATTCGGATCGGCATGGCCGTCTTTTCCCTTGAAAAATCTGCATTTGGGGAGGCGGCGATGCACTCGGGAGCCGTGGGCCCTCGGCGAGTATCGCCCTGACAACTGGCGCTCCCCGGCGAACAAAGACGATTACTGGAGCTCCGCCACAGGGGTTTCCACGCAGGAACAGGCAGTCGCAGCAGGCCTTGTTCAGATTCCATTTCCATCATTCGGGAAGGCTAACATCAATCACAAATCGGCCGAATCGGCTGTGATCTGTATAGTGGCCTGTCGGCCATGGCCGTACTATTGGTCTCGGCGTCGGCTCAACGGCTGAAACACAGCGTCCCCGCCCTCGCTATAATACGGAGATGTTGCCGCCTACTGACAAGATCTGGCATAACGGCCGGTTCATTAACTGGAACGACGCCACGATCCACGTTTTGTCTCATGTGGTCAGCTATGGCAGTTCGGTGTTTGAAGGCATCCGCTGCTACGAGACCACCTCCGGACCCGCGGTGTTCCGGATGTACGAACACATCCGCCGCATGGTGGATTCAGCAAAGATCTATCGCATGGATCTCCCCTACAACGCCGAAGCGCTGGGCGAAGCGATCCTCGAACTGGTACGCGTCAACAAGCTGCAATCCTGCTACGTCCGCCCGTTGGCGTTTCGCGGCTACGGCGAGATCGGCGTCAACCCCCTCAAGAACCCCGTCGAGGTCTACTTGGCCTGCTGGGAGTGGGGCAAGTACCTGGGTGAAGAAGCACTGGCCCACGGCGTTGACGTCTGCGTGTCGTCCTGGAACCGCCTGGCGCCGAACACCCTGCCCACCCTCGCAAAGGCCGGGGCCAACTACATGAATTCGCAACTGATCAAGATGGAGGCCCTTCTCAACGGCTACGCTGAAGGCATCGGCCTCGACGTGTCCGGTTATGTCAGCGAGGGCTCCGGCGAGAATATCTTCGTCGTGCGCGACGGCAAGATCCACACGCCCCCGCTGGGCGCATCGGTCTTGCCGGGGATCACGCGCGATACCGTCATCACGCTCGCGCGCGATCTCGGAATTCCCATTATCGAGACCATCATTCCGCGCGAGATGCTCTACATCGCCGACGAGGTGTTCTTCAGCGGCACCGCCGCCGAGATTACGCCCATCCGTTCAATCGACAAGATCAAGATTGGCCGCGGGCGGCGCGGTGAGATCGCCGAGAGCCTCCAGAACGAGTTCTTTGCAATCGTGAGCGGCAAGGCGGCCGATCGGCACGGATGGCTGTCCTTGATCAACACGGCCGCCGCTGTACAATAGCGGCCGCAGCGGAAACAGAAAGGAGGATCCGTCCGGATCCTCCTCGCTGTGTTTTCAGCAGAACGCTGAAAGCCTGTTTTCGGTTGAAGTCTCGACTGCGGCCGCTTTGAAACCGAGCTACCTCCCCCGAGATTTACCCAGTCCGGCGGCCGCAGCCGATCCTCAGTCTGTTGTAATGGTTCGGTAGAGAAATTGCCACTGGTGCGAGATCGTTTTGCGGCCTTTTCAACAACTTTCTTCTCCTGCGATGTGTTGCAGTTGGAGACTCCTTCCTGTGGCAAACCTGTGAATAAAGCAGAGCATCTATGAAATGTATTGGCAAGGATGTGGTGAGCGGCTCCACAATCGAGGTCGACTTCGACCAATCGATCCGGTCGGTGTCAGCGACGGCGGGCTTGGCGCAGTCCTATCTCGCGCCCGCGTGGATTGATATCCAGGTGAACGGGTACTTTGGCACGGATTTCAACTCGCCCGGCACCTCTCACGACCAGATCGCGCGGGCGATCCGATACCTTCACTCCACCGGAGTCAGCCGCTTCTATCCCACCGTGATCACGGGCGGGCCGGAACAGATGGCCGGTGCGCTGGCCAACCTCGCCCGCGCAAAGGAATCGCTTGAAGAAGGGCCGGCCATGGCCGGCTTTCACGTGGAAGGTCCCTACATCTCCCCCGAAGACGGCCCGCGCGGAGCGCACCCCAGGCGCTGGACTCGCCCGCCGGGCCTGGACGAGTTCCTCCGCTTCCAGGACGCGGCTCAAGGGCATGTCCGCCTGCTCACCCTCTCCCCTGAGTGGCCGGGCGCAGCCGGTTTCATCGAACGGGTCGTCGACACCGGCGTGGTCGTGAGCCTTGGCCACACCAAGGCCGAAGCTCCCCAGATCGCCGACGCAGTAGCGGCCGGCGCCACCATGTCCACCCACCTCGGCAACGGCGCCCACTCGACCCTGCGGCGACATCCCAACTACATTTGGGACCAACTCGCCGATGACCGCTTGATGGCCAGTTTCATCGTGGACGGCATTCACCTGCCGCAAGCCTTTGTCAAGGCCGCAATCCGGGCCAAGTGCGTCGAGCGATCCGTGCTGGTGACCGATGCCAGCACCCCGGCCGAGTGCCCCCCTGGACGCTATGCCCTGGGCGAACAGGAGGTCGATCTCACCGCGGATGGACGGGTCGTATTGGCCGGCCAGAACCGGTTGGCCGGGTCGGCTCTGCGGATGGATCGGGGTATCGAGAATCTCCAGCGCCTTGCCGGCATTTCCTTGGCCGGCGCCGTGCGGATGTCCACGGTCAACGCGGCGCTCGCCGGAAACGTTCCCGGACGGAAGCAGGGGCTCGTAGCAGGGGACCTGGCGGACTTGGTGCTGTTTCAGGTCGATCCGGCCACGGGCAGGGTTGCCGTGGAAGGTACCTGGCTCGCCGGCAAGCGGGTCTATGGATGAAGAAGCGACCCAGCCACCTCGCGGAAGTGTCCTCCCTAACATGTTTCAGTTGACGGAGATGGACATGTCATGCCACACTGAGGGTGCTCCGGATATCAGTCCGAACGGTAGGTCTCTGGCTATAGTCGTGCCCTGTTTCAGCCGATAGTTGAGACAACGCGGATGTTCATGGCCTTCATACAGTTGCACCTACGAAACCGGACGCTTCCCACAGTCCTCCTTCTTGCTTTTCTCTTGTTGGCAGGATCCCTGCCGTTGCTCGCCATCAAGACAACCTCTCGTAAGGCCCGATCTTCTGGGCATCGCCCCCAGGGTAAGGTGGTACGCAAGGCATCCGCCGCCAGGAAGGCGACCCCGGCCAGGAATTCGACAGCCAGGCGCAAGAAGAAGCTGCGCCGGGTGTGGAGCCCCTGGTCTGCCCCCACGTATGCGGACTCCACGATCGGCGATTTGACAGACGGTGAAGACCTGGAAATCCGCGACGCCGCAGTCGAGGCGCTCGGTCCCCTGAACGGCTCGGTGGTGGTGGTGGACTCCGCCAACGGCCGCGTCCTGACCATAGTGAATCAGCGGTTGGCCTTGTCGAACGGCTACCAGCCTTGTTCCACCATCAAGGTGCCGGTGGCGCTGGCCGCGCTCAGCGAGGGTCTCATCGACAGTCAGGACACTAGAGTCAAGATCGGCCGGCGCACGCGGATGGGTCTGACCGAGGCGCTGGCGAAATCGAATAACCCGTACTTCGCAGTCCTGGGGACCCAGCTTGGCTTTGAGCGGATGGACCACTACGCCCGTCTCTTCGGGATCGGGGAGAAAGCGGGTTTGGACATTCCGGGCGAGCAACCGGGATTCTGGCCTTCTGCGCCGCCCAGACTCGGTGGCATGGGCATGCTCACCAGCTACGGAGAAGAAATCCAGTTGACACCGCTGCAACTGGCGGCCATCATGGCGGCGGTCGCCAACGGCGGCACGCTGTACTATCTTCAGTACCCCCGCACGCAACCCGAGATCGATCATCTGGTGCCGCAAGTCAAGCGCCGGCTGGAGATCGACAAATACATTCCCGATCTACTTCCTGGGATGGCGGGTGCGGTCCAGTACGGCACCGCACGGCGGATTATGGCGATCACCGAGGACCCCATTGTCGGCAAGACGGGAACCTGCAGCCAGGATCGAGTCCATCTGGGCTGGTTTGGCTCGTTCAACGAGTTCGGCCCGCGGCGGTTGGCGGTAGCGGTGCTGCTGACGGGCGGGAAGCCGAGCATGGGCCCAGCGGCGGCCGGCGTGGCCGGATCGTTCTTCAAGAAACTGGCCGACCAGAACTACTTCGCCCGCGACGGCGGCTTGCCGGCGGCTGCCGCCGGCGAGGCGCAAACCCAGTAGGAGGGCGAACCTGGCGCCGGTCTCCGACCGGCACCATCAGAGGCCCGACCGCAAGGGAGGGCTAGCGGTACCGGCCTGCCCAATGATTGCGCAGGACCCGCCAGATATCGACGAAGCCGTTCAACCCGGAGAGGAGCCCTACCTTGGAGCCTTCCACGTGGTCCCATCGCACCGGCACCTCCACCACGCGGATTCCCTGGACCCTCGCGATGAACAGGACCTCCACGTCAAACCCGAAGCGCTCCAGCAACTGCCGCGAAAAGATGCGCTCGACCGCATCGCGGTCAAACAACTTGAACCCGCATTGCGTGTCTTTGAACGGCAACCCGGTCAACGTTCGCATCACCAGGTTGAAGAACCGTCCGGCCGCCTCGCGGAAGCCCGGTTGATGGACCCCGATCATCGACGAATCCATACCGCGTGACCCGATGGCCGCCTGCGCCTTCTCGCGAATCACCGCCGCGGCCAACCGGTCGAGTTCTTCGATCGGCGCCGAAAGGTCGGCGTCGGTAAACAGCACCCACTCACCCTTAGCCTGCAGCATTCCATGCCGCACCGAATAACCTTTGCCGCGGTTGCCCGGATTCTTCAACACTCTCAGGTGCGGATGGCTCTCAGCCAGCCGTTCCGCCACCGCCGCCGTTTCGTCGCTCGACCCGTCGTCCACCACGAGAATCTCGTGAAATTCGATCCGGCGGCTGCGCAGATAGGCAATGATCTTCTCGAGGGTCGCCGGTAGCCGCACGGCCTCGTTGTACGCGGGAACGACGATGGAAAGGGAGGAAATCATTCCGGCCGGAAGACGATGAGGACCAACCCGCTATGATACCCTTTTCTTCAAGCCCGCCTGTGCTCACCCGATTCGAACTGTTCGTAGCCCTCCGTTACCTGCGGGCAAAGCGCAAGCAGGCCGTCATCTCCATCATCACGGTGATCTCGATCGTGGGCGTGGCGGCCGGCGTGATGGCGCTGATCATCGCGCTGGCAATCAACAACGGCTTCCGCAACACGCTTCAGAAGAACCTGCTCGGCGCCACGGCCCACGTCAACATTGTCGAGAAAGTTCCGGGCTACGGCATTGAGAACTGGCGCGAGCGCGTTCAGCAGGCCCGCCGCCTGCCTCACGCCGTCAGCGCCGCCCCGGTCTTGTATGGTCCCGTGTTCGTCTCCGGACCCCAACAGTCGCGGGGCGCGCTGCTCAAGGGCATCGATCTCGGAGCGGACCTCGCCGCCAGCGACAACCTGCGCCAATTGAAGCAAGGCTCGCTCGGCCGCCTGAGCGAGAGCGGCAAATTCCCGGGCATTATTCTGGGCTCCAAGCTGGCAGAAGAAACCGGCATGACGCTCAACGCCGTCGTGACGATCATCAGCCCGCAGGGCGAACTCACCCCGTTCGGCCCGCAACCCAGCTACCGGCGCTTTCGCGTGGTCGGCATCTTCGAGTCGGGCTTCTACGACATCGATCTCGGATGGGCCTACGCCGCCATGCCGTCCGTGCAGCAGGCGCTTTCGCTGAACGACGTGGTCAACACCATCGAGCTTCGCGTGGACGATATCTACAAGGCGCCCGAAACCGCCGCCGCCGTGGAGCGCATGATGGGCAAGGACCTGGCAGCCACCACCTGGATGGAGCAGAACCAGCGGTTGCTGAGCGCCCTGCGTATGGAAAAGGTGGTTACCATTATCACTATTGGCCTCATCCAACTGGTGGCCGCGCTGAACATTCTCATCGCGCTCGTGATGATGGTGATGGAGCGCTACCGCGACATCGCCGTCCTTATGTCGATGGGCGCCAAGCCCCGGCAGATCCGCAATATCTTCATCGTCGAGGGCCTGATTATCGGGGTGACGGGCACGGCGATCGGCCTCGTCGCCGGACACGTGTTGAGCTACCTGGCCGACCGCAACCGCTGGATCCAGCTCGATCAGCAGGTGTACGCGCTCGGCTTTGTGCCGTTCGAGCCGCGCTGGGCGGATTCCATCTGGGTGGCCGCCGCCGCCATCGCCGTGAGCTTTATCGCCACCATCTATCCGGCGCGCAACGCCTCACGGATCGCGCCCGTCGAAGTCCTGCGCTACGAGTGATCCTTCTTCCCCGCGTCGCGCCGGGTCTGCCCTTCGTGCACCCGCTCGCGAAAAGCGCCGCGCATGGATTTCGCCAGGGATACGGCGCTGTCCCCGAATTTGTCCCTCAAGTGATCGGCAGCCTTCAGCGCCTCGCGCCAGCGCTCCGCCTTCCCGCCGTCGAGCAGATTCAGCTGGCCGGTGTCGTCATCGAAGGTCGACGCCTGCACTCCCAGCAGCCGGATCTTCGTCCCGGGCGTCCAGTTGGCGAGAAACAGGCCGCGAATCTCCTCGAAGATCTCGGTGTCGATCTGCGTCGCGTGATCGAGCGAGTGCGCCCGCGTGATGGTGGAGAAATCCTCGCGGCGCAGCTTCAACTGCAGCGTCCGGGCATACAGGTGGTGGTCGCGCAGGCGGCGTCCCACCATCTCGGAAAGCCGCGCCAGCGTGGACTCCAGCATCTCGAGATCGGCCGTATCTTCCGAAAACGTTCGTTCATGGCTGATCGACTTCGGCCCTTCATCCTGCCCGATCTCGGTGTCGTACCAGCCGCCCGCGTCGAGCCCGTGCGACTTTCCGGCCAGGGCCAGTCCCCATTTGCCGAAGCGCCTTTCGAGGAAATCATGCTCCAGCCGTGCGAGATCGCCGACCTTGTGAATGCCAATCTCGTTCAGGTGCCTTTCCGTCACCTTGCCCACGCCGGGAATCCTGCGGACGTCGAGCGGCGCCAGGAACGCCGCCTCCAGCCCCGGCAGCACCCACAGCACCCCGTTCGGCTTGGCCTGATCGGAGGCGACCTTGGCCACCATACGCGCCGACGAGATCCCGATGGAGCAGTTCAACCCCGTGCGCCGCTTCATTTCCTCGTGCAACAGGTGGGCGGCGCGAAGGGGCGGGCCGAACAGCCGCTCGGTTCCCGTCATATCGAGGTAGGCTTCATCGATGGATGCCATGCCGACCAGCGGCGAGAACTCGTCGAGCACCTGGCGGACCTTCTGCGAGTGCTCGCGATAGCGGTCGGGGTGCCCGTCGAGGAAGATAGCGTGCGGGCAAAGCTGGTATGCGGTTCGCAGCGGCATGGCCGAATGCACGCCGAACTTCCGCGCTTCGTACGAAGCTGCGGACACCACGCCGCGCTCGTGGCCCTTCCCTCCGACGACCACGGCCTTCCCCTTCAGTGAGGGGTCATAGAGTTCTTCCACGGACACGAAGAACGCATCCATGTCGAGGTGGAAGTAGGTGTGGGCCACCGGTGGTCCTCAACGATATCTTAGCCGTTGGAGTGGCGGGGGGGGGGGGGGGGGGGG
>JBJXGR010000333.1:0-3907 GCA_046160045.1 Bryobacteraceae bacterium | reverse complement strand
AGCGACAGGCGCTCGATAGTCATCGTCCCTCCGGCATGAACTCGTTCGTACACATTTGCGCCAAATCCAGATTCGATTCTTTCAACTTCTCAAAGGACGACCGGAAGACCCGAGACACGGCTTCCGGCCCTCGCCCACGAGGTCCGGAATCAGGCAACTCCCCACCTCCAAGTTGGTCTCCCCATCCGGTGAATGCCAGAAGGCGCACATCAGCAGAAGTGCGGTTCGTCCCCGAATCGGCTCATCGAGGGAGGCGAATTACTGAACCAACCAGATGCCGCCCCGTTGCGATGCCACGCTCAGCGCAATCGTGTCGCGGGCGACGGTCAGCGCCCGGCGGTTCGGGGACACGTCTTCCAAACTGAAAGCCGTGTGATGGAAGTGCCGGATGGCCCGCGCGTCTCCCACCGGGCGTTTCGAGGTCCGGTGCAAACGCTGCCCCCAGAGACAGAGGGATCCATCGTCTTCCGAGAGGAAGTACAGCCAGTCTCCCGCCGGCGACCATTCGGCATTGCTGCCGGAGAGAGCGGTCGCCGGAAACCAGGCTTCCCGCGGGATTTCCCGCTCACCCTGAAACGGCGCGATGAAGGTTCGCGGGGGCCATTCCCCCTCCTGCGCGCTGAACGCGATCCATCGCCGGTCGGGGGAGAAGTGGGCATGGCGCAAGTCCATGCTCGGATGGCTGAGCAAGGGTTTGGCGCCCAGGCTACCGGAACGGTGAACCGCGATGGCCGCCGGATCTCGCTGACCCTGAGCGAGAACGAACTCGGTATCCGGGGAGACATCCCAGGGCCGGGTAACGTTTGCGAATCCTTTGACAGGCATACCATTCGCATCGGTAATGCTCAGGTTCCCCTGTTGATCGACATCATCCGACCAGGCGATACGGGAGCCATCCGGGCTTTGCCGAACCCAAAGTCCGAGTCCTTTGGAGTCCGCGAGTTCACGTTCGTCGCCACTCAGGAGCCATCGGCGGCGGGCAATCGTTCGACGCTCATTCCACGAAACAAACAGCAGGTTGCGGCCATCGGACGTCAGAGATGGGAAGAATTCGGCTGCGGGAGAATGGACTGTGGCCCGTTCAACGCGAGAACCGTTCAGGGCAACACTCCAGATTCCTAAGGCCGACTGGACGCTGGCGTACACCAGTTCGCCATCAGGTCCACAAGCCGGATTGACCTGCCAATCGGTACCTACTACGATCCGCTTGGGCGCTCCGGTGAACCGGGCTCTCTGCAGCGAAATGGGGGCCTCCATGAAGGTGATTCTTCCTCCCTGTGCGTACTGAAACACGAGCCTGCCGCCAGGAAGCCAACATTGCGGCAACATCGCTTTCTGCCTAAAACTGTGTCCTCCGGCGCGCTCCGGGTAAGGCCCGGTGACGGGCACCGGCTTGCTGCCGTCCAATTTGGCGATCCACAACGAATAGTCGTCGTTCCCGGTGAGGTGTCCGGAGAAGACCAGGTGCCTGCTGTCCGGGGACCAGCGGGGTGTGTGGGCGCCGGCAAACTCCGGATGAAAGGGCTGCGGGGAACCACCGGCGCCGTCAATCAGAAAGAGCTTTCGAGGAAAATAGGGGCCCCGGTCGCGCGGTCCCTTGGGGCCGCTATAGTACACGATCCAGCGCCCGTCTGGCGAGAAGCGCGGGCTGAACCCGGCGGGCCCCAACCGCTCCTCGACGCCGCCGCCGGCTGGAACGCGGTAGATTCCACCCCCGTCCCGATCCGACGTGAACAGGATCCACTTTCCATCCGGCGAGAAAGAGGGAAACAGATCGTCAGCTTCGTGAAAGGTCAAGCGTTTTGGTGCGCCTGCCGGCGTGGGTTGAATCCAGATGTCCAACCCCGGCCTTCCCGCCTGGTTCGCGGCGTAGGCCACGAACTTTCCGTCGGGCGAGAGATCGGGTTGGCCGGCGAAGCCCGCGTCATCCGTGACCGGCGCCAACCGCGGGGGGAGCGATCTGGAAACGAACACTGACGACCACACAAAGCCGGCCGCGATGGCAAGGACGGTGCCGGCGGCCGCATACCCCGCCACGCGCGGTATCGCCCGGCGTACCTCGTCGAACCACCCACCGAATCGGGAGGGCGTCTTGAGTGCGCGAACGGCGTTCAGCAACGCTGCCGCGCTGGGAAACCTGCGCTCCGGATCCTTCTCCAGGCAGCGCGCCACCAGGGCCCGCAGTTCCACCGGAATACTGCGGAGCGCCGCGGGCTGCGTGTGAAGAATCGCGCCCAGGGTCGCCGCGGCGGTCGGAGCGGAAAAAGCCCGCTTCCCGGTGACCATCTCATGGAGCACCGCGCCGAACGAGAACAGGTCGGAGCGGGCATCCGGACGTTTGCCTTCGATCAGCTCCGGAGACAGGTACGCGACCGTTCCGCGGATGAGATGTTTCTCCGTAAGCGTGACCGTGTCCTGCGCGCCCTCACGGTCCGGCGGAGACCAGCGGCACAACCCGAAGTCCACAATCTTGACCGTTCCCGTCCCGTCGATCATCAAATTCGCAGGCTTGATATCCCGATGGACAATGCCGGCCTGGTGAGCGGCGGAGAGGCCCTCCGCGATCTGTCCCGCGATTCGGACCACTTCGTTCCGCGTCAGGGGGCCCGATCGAATTCGCTGGGCAAGGGTCTCGCCCCCGATATATTCCATCGCGAGAAACTGCACCTCATCCACGTTCGCCAGCTCGAAAACCTTCACGACGTTGGGATGATCCAGCGCTGCCACCGCCCGGCATTCCGTTTCCAGGCGTCTACGGTTCGCCGGGTTCGAGAGGCTGCGCGGGAGGAAGATCTTCAAGGCAACGGTCCGATCGGCTTCGGTATCGCGGGCGCGATACACCAGGCCCACGCCGCCGCGCCCGAGAAACTCCTCGATCCGGTATCGGCCCAGCATGCGGCCAAGGTAGTACTCGGATTCCAAGGCTCCGAGAACCGAGCGAACCGCGTCCAGTCCAGGGACTTCCAGATCCGCGCGGCCGTGCGCGTCCGCCAGGGACAGCACCTCTCGGACCAGATCTTCGTCTTCTCCGCACTCGGTGCGCAGAAACTCTTCTCGCTCGGATGCGGAAACCTTCAGTGTCCCGCTCAACAATTCCTCGATGCGGTCCCATCGGGCCGGCGTCATCGGATGCCTGCCAGTTCTCTCGACAGCCACGCCCGGGCGGCGATCCAGTGCCGCTTCACGGTGGCGGTTGAAATGCCGAGGAAGGCCGCGGTCTCTTCGATGGTGAGCCCTCCAAACAGCCGGACTTCCAAAACCTGGCTCGCTTCGGGGCTGATGGCCTCCAAACGGCTGAGAGCGATGTCAACCGCCACCACGTCGAACAGCGGATCATGCGTCTGGATTTGAATATCTTCCAAGCTCACCAACAGGGGAATGGCTCCACGCTTGAGGCTCCGGCGCCGGCGGCCGGCGGCAGCCAGCACGCGGCGCATGGCGAAAGCCGCCGCGCCAAAGAACTGTGCCCGGCTTTGGAATTGAAAGTCCTTCCAGGCGCTGAGTTCGATGTAGGCTTCGTGCACCAGCGCGGTGGGCTGCAGCGAGTGGTTGCCATTCTCCCGCCGCAGAAATTGCGATGCCAGCCGTCTCAACTCGTCGTAGACGACGGGCATATACTCGGGAACAACCCGATCGCTGGTGTCGAAGGCACGCTGCAAGCTTCACCTGCCCAGACTTCCCCAAGGATGGATTGGATCATGATAACGCTTTTCCACATCGAAAAACGGGACAGCCTGATGTGCGCAGTTTGCCTTTTTCATGGAGGTCAGGAAACGACAACCGGGGCCGCCTTCCGCTTCGAACCAACAGTCGGGAAGTAACGATTCAGGTCGCGCTGAAACGAACACGAGGCCACAACAAGCTCAGCCAATCGCCTTTGGGCGCGTTCGCGGATCGAACTGGACCG
>JBJXGR010000332.1:0-13053 GCA_046160045.1 Bryobacteraceae bacterium | reverse complement strand
AGAGCATCACCACCGACCTGCAGAGCATCGGCGCCACCGCTCAATAACCGGGCATCGCGCAGGTGAACAACACCGTGGGCGGTTTACCGGCGGGTCCCCTGGCCGGGCGATGGTTGGTGCCCGACCTGGCTACCGCCGCCGCAATCGTGACATTTCTGTATTGCCTCTTCCTGTTTGAAGGCCATTGGAAACTGTTTCGCGACTCCGACACCGGATGGCACATTCGCGCCGGGGAAGCCATGCTTGCTTCCCGATCGCTCCCGCGCACCGATCCCTACTCGTTCACCCGCACCGGATCACCCTGGTACGCCTGGGAATGGGGTGCGGACCTCCTGATGGGTCTGGCCCATCGATGGGGGGTGGCGGGAGTCGCCCTGCTGTACGGGTGCGCGATTGCCCTTTGTACCTGGATCTGGGTACGCCTGCATTGGGCCGCGGGCGGCGATTTCCTGCTGGCCGCCGCAATGACGGCCCCGTTTCTCTCCACCACCAATCTCCACTGGATGGCCCGCCCGCATGTCCTTAGCTGGATCTTCCTTCTGGGCGCCGTGGGGTGGTGTGAACGGACGAGCCGGCAACCCGCCCGTTTCGATGCCCGCCAGTTGTTTTTGGTGGCCGTGGCGTCGGCCGCCTGGGCCAACATTCACGCCAGCTTCTTCATGGGAGCCGGGATCGGGCTGGTGTATTCCGCCTCCCATTTGATCCGGCCGTTGGTCTGGAACTTCTCCCGGCCGGCGGAATGGAGAACCGCCGGCCGGTTCCTTGCCGCCGCGGCCGCATCCCTCGCCGGTTCGCTCGCGAACCCCTACGGTTGGGACCTCCATCGCCATATTGCCGCATACCTGACCGATCATGAACTGATGGCCCGGATCGGAGAGTTTCAAAGCTACAACTTTCACTCCGAGGGGTCGGGCCAGATCTTACTCACTGTGGCCCTAGCGATGATGGGCGGCGTCCTGGCCTGGACGCAGCAACGCCCGGCGCACTTCTTCCTGGCCGCGCTTCTGGTGGGAGGTGCTCTGCGGTCCGCACGCGCTCTACCCCTGGTCGCGTTGGTGCTGTTGCCCCTGGCAAACGGGGCCCTCCGCCAAGCCCTCGATGAGGCCCAACGCCTCCGGCCGGGGCTCCGCCGCTGGTTGACCGGAGCCCGCGCCTATTCCGATCGCTTGCGACACCTCGACCGGGACATGCGAGGTTGGCTGTGGGCGCCGGCCGCTCTCCTGCTCGCGGCCGTCCTCCTGCGCTCTCCTGGCGTGGCCGCCCGAACAGGGTTTCCTCGCGATCAATTCCCGGTCGAGGCCGCACCGCAAGTCGAGTCCCTGCCGGCCTCCGCGCGGCTGCTTGCGCCCGACAAGTTCGGAGGCTACCTGATCTACCGCTTCGCCGGGCGCCGGCCGGTGTTCTTCGACGGCCGCAGCGACCTCTACGGAGCCGAATTCATGAAGCAATACGGCCGCCTGATGCAAGTCAGGCCCGGCTGGCAGGAGATCGCCGCTCCCTATCGCTTTACTCACGCTTTGCTGCCAAACGACTACTCGCTGATTCCGGCAATGCAGGCTGCGGGGTGGCTCGAGCGATATCGCGATTCGACGGCGACCCTGCTCGAACGCCCGGAGGCGCCCTGATGCTGGAAATGCCTCTCAAAGTGGTTCTTTCCGCCGTGGTCCTGACCGCTGGACTCACCGATTGGCGGGATCGCCGCATCCCGAACTGGCTGACGCTGCCCGCCATTCCCGCCGGCGTGATTTGTCACGCGATCTATGGCGATGGCCTGCTACAATCCATCCTCGGCGCTTTGGTGGCGTTTGTCCCCTTTTTCGTCGTTTTCGCGGCGGGAGGCGGCGGAGCGGGTGACGTCAAGCTCTTTACCGCCGTCGGAGCGTTTGTCGGACTGCGGAACTTGTTACCGGTTTTCGTGTTGGTAGGTCTTATCGGCGGCTTAGTGGCGTTGGTGATGGCTCTGCGGCTTGGGGCGCTGGGCAGAGTCCTGGGAAATCTCTTCGCAATCCTGACGGCTGCGGCGGGAGGGCGGTGGGACGAATTCCGCGCACTCAGTGATGTCCAAAAACCCGGGGGCCTCCGTCTGGCCTACGGGGTCGTGATTGCCGCCGGCACCTTACTTTTTCTTTGGTTCCCCAATGTAAAGGGTTGATATGGACCGTCAGAAAGTCTTCATCATATTGGGGGTCGCGTGGTTTTCCGCTGCGCTGCTGAGTTGGTTTGTTTACTCCCGGAGCCGCACCCCGAAACGGGCGAATACGGTTCGCGTCATGGCGGCGGTCCGCGACCTGCCCGTCGGCACCCGACTGCGCAAGACCGACCTCAAGATGGTCGAGGTGCAGGAGCAGGATCTTCCCCGCGGA
This sequence comes from Bryobacteraceae bacterium, assembly GCA_046160045.1. Classification (GTDB taxonomy): domain Bacteria; phylum Acidobacteriota; class Terriglobia; order Bryobacterales; family Bryobacteraceae; genus CAZGUX01. Next base: position 10,690 of record JBJXGR010000332.1, on the reverse strand, counting down.
GCGGTCCTGACGGATAAGGAGATCCTGGACCGGGCGCTCGTCTATCCGGTTGGAGCCAACGAACCGATCACCCCCCTCAAGCTTGCCCGCCAGTCCGGCAGTGAGGGCGTCCCCGCCACCATCGAGCCCGGCAAGCGGGCCATGTCCGTTCAGATCACCGATGTGAGCGGCGTGGCAGGACTGATCCAACCCGGCTCCCGCGTCGATGTTCTGTTCACACGAACCGGCAATATGGCGGAAGCGGTCACGACCACGGTGCTGCAGAACGTGCAGGTCCTGGCGATCGGCCGTATCTTCCAGGTCGGCCAGCAGGTGGATCCGAAAGCGCCCAAGATGCCCGTCGTCACCCTGATTGTGAGTCCGGAAGAAGCCCAGAAACTGGAGTTGGCCAAGAATCAGGGCCGGATCAGCCTGGCCTTGCGCAACCCGCTCGATCACGAGACCGTCGCCGACGTGCAACCGGTCACGGCCGAAGCGATCGATCCGGCCATCATCGACCGTGCCTCCAAGGCCCGGCGCCGGCTGTCGCCCGGATCGGGCCGGCCGATCCCGAACCTCGACGATCCTTCGGTCTGGAAGCAGCTTACCTCCGGCGAAGCCGCGGAAGGGGAGGCGAGCCGTCTCGCGGCTCTAGCCAGACAGAAGAACACGAAAAAGGAAGAAGAAAAGCCCAGGCTGGTCGTCGACGTCTTCCGCGGCGACAAGCACGTTCAGGAAACGTTCAAATGAGATTCTTCCTCCGGTTCGAAGCGATCCTCTGGATGTTGGCGGGTGCGGCGGCGGCCGTCGCGCAGACATTGCCGCCGCGTCCGATCAATCTCATCGTCGGCCGGGGCGAACTGCTGCAGTTCGACAAGGATTTACAGAGGGTTGCGGTTTCCGAGCCCAAGATCGCCGACGCGATCGTGGTCTCGCCGCGCGAGGTGATGGTCAACGCGAAAGGCGCGGGCAAGGCGACCCTCGTCGTTTGGGTGCAGGAGGGACTGCCGGCCCGCTTCGATGTGAATATCGCCGAGGACAAAACGGTCCTGGAAGCCGCCCACAAGGACCTGCGAGCCAAACTCGGCGACAAGATCTCGCTCGTCGGCAGCAATGAGACGGTTGTGTTGTATGGCAACGCCCAGACCGAAGAGGAAGCAAAACGCGCCGAAGGTCTCGCCGCCACCGGGGCCAAACGCGTGATCAATCTCATCCGGACGGAGCCCCCTCCCGATCCGCGTCAGATCCTGCTTCAGGTCCGCTTTGCCAGCGTCAACCGTAACAATCTCGCGGAAATCGGATTCAACTATTTCAGCCGGAACCCGAAGCTCCTCGGCGGCGTTTCGACCCAGCAGTTTCCGTCCCCGCGTTTCAGCCAACTGGAATTCCAGGACCAGAATTTCCAGAACAGCTCGGTCAATTTCAGCGACCTGCTGAACATCTTCATCTTTCGCCCCGACCTCAACATCGGCGCAACCCTGAAGGCCCTCCAGGCCCGCAATCTGCTGCAGATTCTCGCCGAACCCAACCTGATCACTCTCGAAGGCAAAGAGGCCAGCTTCCTCGCGGGCGGATCCTTCCCGTTCCCGACCCTCCAGGCCACCCCTACCGGCGGCTCTATCGCGCCGGTCATCACGGTACAATTCAAGCCCTTCGGCGTTCAGTTGAACTTCACACCCACGGTTACCGCTTCCGGCGCGATCCACCTGAAGGTTGCCCCGGAAGTGAGCGCGCTGGACTTTTCCAACGCGCTGACCATCCAGGGCTTTCTGATTCCGGCGCTCTCGCAGCGCAAGGCCGAGACTGAAGTTCTGCTGAAGGACGGAGAGAGCTTCGCCATCGCCGGTCTCATCGACAACCGGGTCCTCCAGACGCTCGAGCGCGTTCGGGGCCTCGGCGACCTTCCCATCATCGGCCAACTCTTCCGCAGCCGATCGGTCCGGAAGTCGAACGACGAACTGCTGGTGGTGGTGACGCCGCGCTTCGTCAAGCCACTGCCTCCGGGCGAAGAAGTGAAACTGCCCGACATCCAGGAATCCTACCTCCCGACCATCCAGCAGGAACGGGACAAGAAGAACAAGAAGAATCCGCCGAAGAATCCGCCGCCTCAATCCCCGGCCTTCGTCGGCGCGACCGGCCATCAGACACCGGCCACGAAATAAAGAGCTATGGCCTCTGTTCCGCGCGAATCTGCCTTTGCCCCCGCCGTCCGGGGGCGGCGTGTCCGCGCGGCCCGCCACCGTCAGCGCGGCGGCATCTCGATGCAGACGCTGGTCCTGATGGTGCCGGTCTTTTTCGGCATCATCGGCTTCGGCCTGGACCTGGGCCGTCTGTACCTGATCCGCGGAGAACTGTCCCAGGCCGCCGAGGCGATGGCCCTGGCCGCGGCGCAGGAACTCATCGGCACCGACCGGTCGTCCGATGCCGCCACCGAAGCCGCCAATCTGGTTCTCAACAACGGGTCGGGCTTCGGTACCAAGTACAACTTCGGATCGATAGTGATCGGTGAAAGTTCCGGAATTCTCAACAGCACCGTCTCTCCGCTGGCTCTTTATTCCGCGGCCGTGGATGCGCTGTCTGCCCAGAGTACGGGCGGTACCGCGTCAGGTTCTACGGCCAAGTACGTCCGAGTCGACCTCGAGGGCGACGCGCCGCTGGTCTTTTGGGCCACCCTGTCGCTGGGACAGGAGCGCAAGACGCCTATCGCCGCTTCGGCTGTGGCAGGAATCAGTGCGCCGGTTTGCACGGCCTGCGGCATCGAGGCGTTCGCGGTGGCCGCGATCTCCCAGGACGACACCACCGATTTCGGGTTCGTCCAGGCCACCAAATACACGCTGGCCCACCAGTGCAACGGTAACCCCGCCCCGCAGCCTCTGGCCGGCAGTTCGCAGGTGGTCCGCTACCTCCTGCTGAACCGCCTGAACGACCAGAGCACTCTCGAGGAGTTTCAGCAGTTGTACCGCATCGGGGCCCAGGGTCTGCTGCCGTCCACGGACCGCGCACTGGCTTGCTTCACCATCAACCAGGCCGAACAGATCTGGGCCAGTGCCACTCCCGTCGCCTGCGCCCAGGGGCGTCCGCAAGCCGCGATTGCGGCCCTGTGTGGTCTGGCCTCGCGATTCGACACCGTGCCTCCCACGGCTTGCTCGATCGTCACCGACGTCGATTCGTTGTCCAGTTCCTACGACGCCGATCTCGATACCAGCGATATTGACGACTATCCCGCCTACACCGGCGCCGGCCGCCGTGTCATCACCATTCCGATCGTCGATGCTCTCAACCCCGGCGGCGACATGCTGGTGCTGGGATTCCGCCAGTTTCTCATCGAACCCAATCAGGACGACGTCGTCATCAGTCCCGGCGACCAGACGGGCCGATTTCGCGCCCTCTATATTGGTTCCCCGATGCCGGTCAAACAGGGCCGCATGGAGGGTGGATGCCAGGCCGCCTCGGGTCCTGGAAAGGTGGTGCTGCACCAATGAGAGGGCGTCGCGGCAACTCGCTTCTGGAAGCTGTCTTTTGGATTCCCATCATTCTTTTGCTGATGATGGGGATGTTTGAGCTAGGCAAGTTGACCTACGTCTACTACATGCTGCAAAAGACCGTGACCACGGTCGCTCGCTATGTAGCCAGCCAGCAGGCCGTCAACTTCTGCGATCCCATCGATACCACCGTCGCCGCGGCCAAGAACCTCGCGCTCACCGGAACTACGGATGATGGCGGAACGTCGTTTCTGCAGAACCTCACGGCGGACATGATCCAGGTTCGGATCGAGCGCTTTGATGTCGCCGTGGGCGAACTTCAGGAATGCGAGTGCTCCTCTACCGGTTGCGACGCCACCTCGTCTGGCCGCTCGCCGGACTTCATTGTGGTGTCGATTCCTGACGGCTACAATTTCACTCCGCGGATTCCCTTTGTCCCGCTGGTGGAAATCGCGCTTCGGCCCTCGGTCCGGGTCGCCTTTGGAGGAACCTAGTGGGCGACCTTCTGAGCCGCGACCGTTCGCTACTGAGCCGTGACCGTGAGGGAGCGGTGGCTCTCACTGCCCTCGGCTGTCGAACAGCGCCACCGCTCCCTTACGGTCGCGGCTCAGAAGGTCGTGGCTCAGAAGGCGACGGTCGCGCCGGCGACGGCCGCCGCGGACAGGCTACCGTTGAGTTCGCGGTCCTCTACGCCGGGGTCATCCTGCCGCTGACCTTCATGCTCATCTTCGTCGCCGAGATGCTCTGGGTCTGGCACAGCGTCGCCGATTTTACCCGCCTCGGCGCGCGCTATGCGTCCACCCATTGCTGGCAGAACGGATCGGAGAACGTCCTGCAGTGGATGCGCACGCATGTTCCCCGCATGATCGATATGGAACAGTTCCAGAATTCCACCGCGGAACTGGAAGTCCGCTACTTCTCGCGCGACGCGACGAGTGGATCGCTCGTCGATTTCACCTGCGAGGGAGGCGACTGCACCTCCGACTGCGTTCCCGACGTCGTCAGCGTTCGCGTCGCCAGCTATGAGTTCCGCCACTTCACCAGTTTCTTCGGCCTGCCGCCGGTCCGGATCCCCGATTTCCGCATGTCCCTCCCCATGGAAAGCGCCGGGTGCGATCCGGAGGCGGCGACCTGTTCGCCCTGAAAGGATTCCCGATGTCGAACATCCCCATCATGATCGCGTCCGGCGACGAGCACTTCCGCGAAATGGTCCGCGAAAACCTGCTCAACGTTCCGAACTCCAAGGTCGTCGCGGAATATCTGGAGGTCACGCCCAACCTCTACATCCGCGTCTTGCAGGACCTGGAACGGACGCCGCACGCCGCGCTGGTCGTGGATATCGCCGGCGATCCCGAGAGCGGTTTGCGCTCACTCGAGAAGGTCAAACAGGCTGCCCCCGATCTCTACATCATCGCTTCCAACTACCACGCCGACGGGGAGACAGTGATCGCCGCGCTGCGCGCGGGCGCCAACGATTTTCTCGTCCAGCCCCTCAAACGCATGGAGTTTCGCGACGCCGTCGGCCGCTACGAGCGGGCGCCCAAGCGCTCCGGCTCAACCGGCAGCAAACTTGGGAAAGTCTACACGTTCGTCGGCACCAAGGGCGGGGTCGGGACCACGTCGCTCGCGGTCAACTTCGCGGCCGTGCAAGCCCAGCGCAAGAGTTCGACCGTCCTCATCGATCTCGATTGGACGGCCAACGACTGCGCCATGCAACTCGGCGCTCAGCCGCAGTACACCCTGCTCGAAGTCGCCGACAATCTCAGCCGCATGGACCAAGCCTTGTTCGAAGGGTTTGTCACCCGCGATCCGTTGGGCTTTTTCCTGGTCGGCCCGCCCGATTCGCTCGAGCATCGCGGCTATTTCACCGAGAACATGTTTCGCGAATTCGCCGGATTCCTCGTCGACAAGTACGACACTGTGGTGATCGACGGCGGACGCGCTATTTCCGACGAGGTGGTTCTCGGCGCCTGCCAGGTCTCCAACATGGTGTTCCTGGTCACCACCCAGGAGTTCCCCACCATCCGCAATGCCCAGCGCGACATCGCGTATCTGATGCGGATGGGCTTCAACGCCGAGCAGATCAAGGTGGTGGTCAATCACTACTCCAAGAAGACGAGTTCCCAACATGCCAGCCTGGAGCAGATCCAACAGACCCTGAATCAACAGGTCTTCTATGGAATCCCGCACTCTCCGGCGGTGCTTGCGGCTGTCAACCGCGGCCGGCCGATGGTTGCGGACCGCCAGGCCGCGGGCGACATGGATCGGGTGATCCGCGCATTTGTCGACAAGGCGACGGGCGTTAAGCCGCAACCGGCAGCCCAGATCGCGTAAGGATAGATGTAGAACGCTATGGGCACTCGTACACTGGCAAGGCCGGGCAGCGGCGCCGACCGCTGGTTCAGCATCAAGGGCAAGATCCACGCGAAGCTTCTCGATGCCCTGAACCCGGAACAACTCAAGACCCTGAACAAGGACAGCGTCCGCGGCGAAATCGGCCTGGTCGTCGAACGCATCATCCTGGACGACGGCGTCCCGATGACGCTGGCGGAACGCGAGCGGATCATCGAAGAGATCCTCGACGAGGTTTTCGGCCTGGGCCCGCTGGAACCGCTGCTGAAAGACGGCACGATCAGCGACATCCTGGTCAACGGCTACAACAACGTCTACATCGAGCGCGCCGGCCGCCTGGTGGAAACCAACGTCCGCTTCAAGGACCAGTCTCACCTCCGCCTGATCATCGAACGCATCGTTTCCGCCGTCGGCCGCCGCATTGACGATTCGTCGCCGATCGTCGACGCCCGCCTGGCGGATGGCTCCCGCGTCTGCGCCGTGATTCCTCCGCTCTCCCTGATCGGCCCGGTGATGTCCATCCGCCGGTACGGCAAGAAGATTCTCACCACCGAGGAACTCCTGAAGAACGAGACCTTCACCACTGGTATGCTCGACTTCCTCAGCGGCTGCGTGGAAGCCCGTTTGAATGTCGTCATCTCGGGCGGTTCCGGTTCGGGCAAAACCACCCTCTTGAACACGCTGTCCCGCTTCATCCCGGACGAAGAACGCGTGGTCACCATTGAAGACACGGCCGAACTGCAGCTTCAGCAGAACCACGTGGTGCGCCTGGAAACCCGCCCGATGAACATCGAAGGCGCGGGCGCGATCAACCAGCGCGATCTGGTGATCAATGCGCTCCGTATGCGTCCCGACCGGATCGTTGTCGGCGAGTCCCGCGGCGCCGAGGCGCTGGACATGCTGCAGGCCATGAATACCGGTCACGACGGCTCCATGACGACCGTGCACGCGAACTCTCCCCGCGACGCCTTCTCCCGCCTGGAGACTATGGTGATGATGGCCAGCCAGCATGTGCCGGACAAAGTGATCCGCTCGCAACTGGCCTCCGCCATCAATATCGTGGCCCACACGGCGCGGCTGAACGACGGGACGAGAAAGGTGATGGCGATCGGTGAAGTGGTCGGCGTGGAGAAGGATCAGGTGGAGATGCAGGACCTGTTCGAGTTCGCCCGTTCCGGCGTCAACGCGCGCGGTAAAGTGGTGGGCCGTTTTCGTGCAACGGGCAGCCAGCCCCTTTGCCTCGACCGTCTGAAGGCCTATGGCATCCACCTGTCGCCTTCGATCTTCAAGGAGGAGCACGAAGTCAAATGAGTTGGTTCCTGTCTGCCGTCGGAACCTGAGGTGATCGATGGACATCTTTGTCGTCTTCCTGATCTTCAGCGGCGCGCTCCTCGGCGCGGGCTACTACGTCTGGCAGGTTCCCCAGCAGCAGGATGCCGATCTGCTCGCCTCACGCCTCCGCGAGTTGCGCGTCCAGACCCGCTCCGCCCGCACCTCGTCCGACCTGATGCGCCACGAGCAGCGCGGCTCATTCGCGGTCCTCGGCGACTTCTTTACCTGGCTCGGCATCAACCGCCGCCTCCAGGAGTACATCACCCAGGCGGACCTCCGCTACCGCGCCGCCGATGTGCTCGGCCTGTCGACCCTCCTCTTCGTAGGCGTGTTCCTGTTTGCAGGACTGTTTATGAAACTGCTGGTGTTGCGCCTGCTGTTCGCGCTTCTGCTGGCGGCGATTCCGATCGCCTACATCATGCGGGTCCGCATCAAGCGGCTCGAGAAGTTTGAGGAGAATCTTCCGGACTCGATCGACCTGTTCACGCGCACCATGCGCGCCGGCCACAACATCCATTCCGGGCTCGAGACCATGGCCGATGAGACCCTTGAACCGGTCCGCGGCGAGTTCAAGAAGCTGATGGAAGAACTCGCTCTCGGGTCTCCCATTGAAGAAGCCCTGCGCAACCTAGGGGAACGCGTTCCCCTGATCGACCTCAAATTCTTCATCACCGGTCTCATCCTCCAACGCCAAACCGGCGCGAACATGGTGGGCGTTCTGGAGAATCTCGCCTTACTGGTCCGCGAGCGGCTGAACATGATCGCCAAGATGAAAGCCCACACCGCGCAGCAGCGCGCCTCGGCGGCACTGCTCTGCGTGCTTCCCATCGTGGTCGCCATCGGCTTCTGGTTCGCCAAGCCCGAGTATATGCGCCTGCTCTGGGAGCATCCGACCGGCAGCAAGTTTCTCACGTACGCCATCTGCTCGGAGATCGTCGGCATCCTGGTGATTCGCAAAGTGGCGAACATCAAGGTTTAGGACTTCCGTATGGAACCGGTTCTTTTTTTCCTGTTCGCCTTCGCCACCATCGCCGCCCTGATCTGGTCAGCGCTCGAATTGTTCCGCGACGAGGAGGACCCGCTCGAAGACCGCCTGCAGGAACTCCAGTCCAACGCGATGGTCACGTCCGCCCGCCCCTCCCGCCGCCGCGCCGGCCACGGCATCTTCAACTGGATGCTGTACGTGGTCAGTCTGGCCGGGGGCGAACATTGGATTCATGAGACGGAAAAACAGCTTCAGGCGGCTGGAATTCGCAACCGGCGCGCGGTCGCGCTCTACCTGTTGTTCAACGTGTCGTTCCTCCTCCTGCTCGTCGGCGTCGCCGCCTACATTCAACGGGAGAAGCCGCCCTTGCAGATCCTGCTCGGCCTGGTCGCTCCCGGCCTGCTCGGTTTCCTGCTTCCGAAGCAGGTGCTCTACCGGCTGGTGAGGCGGTATCGAAGGAAACTGCATGAAGCGCTCCCGGATGCCGTCGACCTGCTCGGCATCGTGCTGGGCACAGGGTTGGCGCTCGACCAGGCGATGACCCGGGTCAGCGAGGAACTCCAACACATCTACCCGGAACTGGCGAGCGAGTTCTCCACGGTCGTGATGCAGGTGCGGGCCGGCCAGGAGCGAGGCAAGGCCTTCAACCAACTGGTGAGGCGGACCGGCATCGAGGACATCAAGTCCCTGGCCGCGATGATCATCCAGAGCGAACGCTTCGGCACCAGCCTGGCCCAGGCGCTCAAGGTGTACGCCGACGCGCTGCGCACTCGCCGCCGTCTCCGAGCCGAGGCGGCCATCGGCCGGGCCGGCATCAAGATGGTCTTCCCGATCGTCATCTTCATCCTGCCGGTGCTGTTCGTGATCACGCTGGTGCCCGGAATCCTCAGCGTGCTCGGCGACCTCCAGAACCTCAACACGCGGCGGTGACGGGGCATTATCATTGACCATGCGCAGCCTGGCCCTGGTCTTTCTCGCGGCAGCCTCCCTCGCCTCCGCGAAGGTCGTCGTCCTCAAAGCCGCCCGTATGTTCGACGGCAAGTCGAACGCGATCGCCTCTCCCGGCATCGTCGTCGTGGAGGACAAACGGATCGTCGACTCCGGCCCGAGGGCGGCCGTCCCGGCCGGCGCTCCCGTCATTGATCTCGGCGAAGCGACCCTGCTTCCCGGCTTCATGGACGCACACACCCACCTGAGCGGGGAGCGCTCCGACGACGCCTATCGCGACCGGGTGGCAGCGACCGAGATGACTGTCGCCGAGTCGGCCATTCATGCCGCGGTCCGGGCCCAGCGTACCCTGATGGCCGGTTTCACCACGGTGCGCGACTTGGGATCGAGCGACTTCATCGACGTGGGCCTCCGCAACGCCATCGAGCGCGGCGCGACCCCCGGCCCGCGCATGCTCGTTGCCGTCCGCGGGATCGGTACGACCGGAGGCCACTGTGATTCCACTAACGGCTTCCGGTTCGGTTTCCTGGATCCGCGGAACGAATGGCCGACGGTCGCCAACGGCCCCGATGGCATCCGCGCCGCCGTCCGCTGGGCCGTCAAGTACGGCGCCGACGTGATCAAGACCTGCGCCTCCGGCGGCGTCCTGTCGTTGAACGACGACGTCGAGTCGCCTCAACTGACCCAGGAGGAACTGAACGCTCTGGTCGACGAAGCGCACGCCAAAAACAAGCGCGCGGCCGCCCACTCCCACGGAGCCGAAGCCGCCAAGCGCGCCATCCGGGCCGGCATCGATTCCATCGAGCACGGCTCTTTTCTGGACGAAGAGGCGCTCCGCATGATGGTCCAGCGGGGCACCTATTTCGTCCCGACTGTGCTGGCGGGGGAGGGGATTCGCGAGCGCCTGGCCGCAGGCGCCCGCATGGACCCGCGCACCGAGCGCAAGGCGCGCCGGGCGCTGGACGCGATGGACAGCACAGTGCGCAAGGCCATCGGGATGGGCGTGACGATTGCGCTCGGCACCGACGCCGGTGTGTATCCTCACGGCCGCAACGCCGAAGAGATGCATCTGCTCGTCGACCGCGGCTTGAAGCCCGCCGATGCCCTCAAGGCGGCGACCAGCGTCGACGCGCGGCTGTTCGGCATCGCGGACCGTGTGGGCACGCTCGAAGCCGGAAAACTCGCCGACATCATCGCCGTCCCGGCAAACCCGTTGGAGAATATCCGTGTCACCGAGAAGGTCTTCTTCGTGATGAAAGAGGGAACGGTCTTCCGCAACGACCGGTCCCGGTAATCATAACCAACTCGAGCCCACGTACCCAGCTGTGGGGTTGCCGGCACCCTTCCACCACTCCCGATGGCTCACGCCATCAGAGGCCGTAGAGTAGGAGAGGAAGCGACAGCCTGAACTGCGGCCCCTCTCCCCTCGTCGAACCGGAGGTGCAGATTTCCCGCGTCCGGCTCTCCTGAAAACTCTCGCCTCAGGCTTGCACAGTGGCCGAAAGACGGATCAGCCCCAGCTTCCCCACATGCACCCACCACATCTCTCCTTCCGGAGGGCGGTGCGGCCTCTGGCTACGCCGGGCCAGATGCTGGATCAGGCGCTCCTGAA
>JBJXGR010000331.1:0-9866 GCA_046160045.1 Bryobacteraceae bacterium | reverse complement strand
AACGAATCCCCCAGGCGCGCGCGGATCAACAGCACTGCCGCTTGCGCGCGGGTTGCCGGATCGGCCGGGCAGAACCTCGCCGGCGCGGCCGAGCACCCCCGCGTGATTCCCAGTTCAGCCAGTTTCTGAACCCATCGGAACAGCGGATGTGTCGTTGGCACGTCCTCGAAGTAGGGCACGGCGCTAGACGAGAAATCGTCTTTGAGCCCGAACACGCCCCGCACCAGCAGCGCCGCGAGTTCGGCCCGGGTCATCTGATCGTCCGGGCAGAATCGCTCCGTCCCGCAAGGGAGAGCCGCCCCAAAGGCTCGAATCAGGCGAATGGCGTCCGCCATCGGATGAACTGCCGCCACGTCGGTATAGGGGGCTCTCGAATCCGGGTTCTGCTGCATCAGCAGAGCTACCTGGTCGGCGACCCGGATGGATGCTGTACGGGGAATGTCGCCCGCATTGCGGCGCATGGTGAACCGGATCACGCCGTCACCGGCGCCGGTCGTGTCCGATGCCTGGAACCAGCCTTTGGGCTCCACTTCCTTGGGATCGGCCCACTGGTCGATCTCGGCGGTCCAGGCACAGCCGGGTTCGGTCTTCACTTCCACCGATCCCTGTTCCTCGCCGGACGAAAACGACCGCCGGGAGAACTGTAGTTCGAATGAGCACCCGGTCGCCTGCGGGGCCGTGCGAGGACCGAACACCGGCGAGTATAGCGGATCACCGACGAAGATCATCATCCAACCCAACTGCGGAGTCGCGAGATAGGCCGCTTCCGCAAAGTTGTATCCCGCCCACAGATGATTCAGTAGGTTGTCGCCCATCGCGTAGCCGGCCGTCGTGGGTTCGCCCGTAGCTCCCCATGTCGCCGTGATGCCGCGGGTCAGCCAGAGCGGAACCCATGTCCCCGTTTTCATGCTGCGAATGCTGTTGGCCGTGTACGACGTAAGTTGCGCGCCGACCGCTCCCGGCTGGAACTGATACACATCGTTGACCCGGACGCCGCTGTACCAACCCCAGGCCCAGAGCGTTTCGGGCGCGTTGGCGATCATGCTGCGCGTCACGGATTGATCGTTCAGCACACAACGCATTCCGGCCTTGCGGCACAGTTCGTCGGCCCGCCGCATCGTGGCATCCGCCAGGCTGCCATTCGCCCGGAGATCGAAGTACCCGATGCCCGACTTCCGGTCAATGCCCCGCTCCGCGTCCAGCGCTTTGTCCACCAATCCTTTGGCGATCATCGCCGACGGCCCGTCCATGCGCGTCACCAGGTACTGGGGCCAGGGCCGCACGAAATCTCGAAACCTCGGCGGCGAACTCTCCGGATCCGGATGGTAGTACGGATTCTGCGATGCCGGATTGTTCGCCCGCGGGGAATACAGCGCGGCCAGGAACTGATCTACCGAGAGGCTTTCCGTCGGATCGTCCAGGTGTGTCGGGACTCCGTACGTCGACACGATGTACCGGATCCGGTCCTTCAACTTGCGGTCTTCCAGGAACTTTCGCAGTGGCTTGCGAATCTTTTCCTCGAATACGGCGAACTTGATGTGCCAACTGTCCCAAGCCGCCGGGCTGTAGGAGCAGCAGGACATCTGGTAACTGAAGTGAAAGATGTTTTCCCTGGGGACTTTTCGTGCCTGGGCGTAGTAGTTGCCAACGTACTGGCTGGAGCCGACCTTCCCGGTCCCGGCTTCCGGCGGCGCCAGATCGTTGACCAGGATCACAACGGATGTCGGGTCATCGGAGACAGCCGATGCCGCGGAACTGCCAAGGACCGCGACCAGAAACAGCGCCCGTGGGTTCATCAGGGTTTACAAGCAACCGCCTCGGCTGCCTCCTCCGGATTCGCCAGCCGACGCTTTTCGCGGCGCTGACATTGTTTCCCAGGTTATCAGTACCAGACTGGGACGCAATAAGGGATTTCCCTGAGACGTCCGGATTCCTCGGAATTCGCTACTTCAGCGTGATCTTGAGAATCGACAGCGAGTGCCTGGGAAAGGTGTAGGCAAACGAATTCCCGTCGATCGGCAGCACCTCGCTGCGGGTGACCGGGCGTACTTCGCCGCGGTTCTAACCGCACAAAGACGTCCCGGCGGAATCCGTCGGCATCGCTGAGCGGGCTTTTCTCGTCGTAGATTCCGCCGTAGATACAGCGGCCCAGGTGTTCGGCAAAATTGCCGAACAGATGCGGATGGACTTCTCCCACCACGCGGTCAATGTCGATCTTGATCCGAGCCTGCGGTACGGCGGCGAAGAGGGCTACCGGAACGACAAGGGTGGTGATGCCCGGCTTCCATGGAAATCGGGTGGTGCAGGGCATGAACCCGTTCTAGCATTTCCGGGCGTCGAGGGCTAGATGGTCTGGCGCCGCTCCACTTCCTGGGCAATCCGCCGCGACGCCTCGGTGTATTCGGGATGGCCTTCGACGTGTTTGCACTCGCGCCGGATTCCCGTCTTGTCGCCGGTCAGAAGCGCAAACTGAAGTGCCACCCAGCATCGGTACCCGGACTTTGGCCGGATCTCCTCGGAAGTGTCAACCAATCGGTGAGCTTCCCGGACGTTTCCCTGCCGGTAGGCGGCCAGTCCCTTGACCAGCAAAGCGCTCGAGTTGCGTGGGTCGCCAGCCAGGATTTCGTCCATCCGGGCCAATGCTGTCCGCACGTCGCCGCGCCCGTAGGCATCCACGCCAGCCAGAAAGGCCGATTGAACGAACTCATCCTTTCCCAGTGTTTTCAACAGGTCAACGCGGTCAATCCCAGGAACCGCCGCCAGGTCGGCGTAGGGAGACTGAGGGCCTGTGGCCTGCCAACCGAAAAAGCCGGCCATGATTGCCGCGGCCGCCGAGCCAACCCAGAGAAACACTTTTCTCCGCGAGATCTCCACAACCTTTGCCTGCGGTGCCGTTTCACGCAGCCAGTCGATCTCTCCGCGACAGAGATCGCAGGCTTCCAGGTGCCGGGCGACCTTCTCACGGTGATCTGGATCCAGCAGTCCGTGCTGATAATCCGCCAGGACTTCGGGCGGTGGACACACGGCCAACGTCGTGGCCGTCTTCGAGTGCAGGGTTTGGTCGAGCCGCCGGAAGCTCTCCGCCAGTTCCCGGCAGTCGCGGCAGCCAGAAAGATGAGCCGGCATTCCGGGCTGACCTTCGCCTCGGATGTGCTGCCAGATCATCTCGTGGCGCACTTGGTCCTCGGTCTCGAAGCCCGCAGTCCTTCGCTCGGCGTTCAGGGCATAGAGTTCCGGCTGCTTGCAGTTCATCATCCGATTAGTTACCTGCCCTTCGAATCTTCTTCCCTACTGGAAGGATTCTTGTCGGCCGTTCGTGAACGCTTGAGTGCTCTTGCTAAGTACGCTCTAGCCTTAAAGATGCGGGTAGAGACGGTGTTGATGGGAGCCCCCGTGCGGGCTGCGATCTCCTGGTAGCTCATCTCGTCCACAGCCCGTAGACGGAACGCCGTCCGATACGGTTCGGGCACCAGGCTGCACAGTTTGTCCACCATCGCCCCGGCCTCGATCTCTTCGAAGCGGTAGTCCTCGATCGCCAGTTCGCGGTGCTGCTCTTCGCCATCCACGTACAGAGTCAACCGAACCTTGCGGTCTTCCCGCTCGGCCCGGTCGCTCCTGCGCTTCTGCAGGATGGCAATCTGGACGACGCGATAGACAAAGGTTTGTAGCTTTGAATCGCCGCGAAATTCCGCCTTCGATCGAATCAGCGAAAGATAAGCCTCGTGCAGGATATCTTCGCGATCCTGGGGACTGGAAACCTGGCGCCAGAGAAGCGCTCGCACCGGTCGGCTTTGCGCGAAGTAGACGCTGTACAGCGTGGCCCGAGCTTCTTCGTCACCCGCGCGAGCCCGGTTGAGTAACTCGATTTCCTCTGCCGGCGCCATGGTGCGACGTCGCTCCATCTTCCCATGGAAGCAACCACCTAACAAGTCCACCAGTCCGCAGGGGCTCGTGCGGGACTACTATCGAAGGATGGCGCCGCACGTTGCCATCCTCGACCAACAGGGAGAACCCCGGTACGACCGCGCTGGAGAGGCCGCCAGCCACGGCTTGACCCGGAACTTGAACAAGGAACTCAACCGATGACGCAGGAAGAAATCCGTTTGCAGGAATCGATAGAGCGTAGCCGGCATTGGCACCGGTGGGGACCCTACGTCAGCGACCGTGCCTGGGGCACGGTCCGCGAAGACTACAGCCCCCACGGAAATGCCTGGGAGTATTTTCCCTTCGATCACGCCAAGTCCCGCGCCTACCGCTGGGGCGAAGACGGCATCGCGGGCATCTGTGACCGGCACCAGAAGATCTGTTTCGCCTTGTCGCTGTGGAACGGGCGCGATCCGTTCCTGAAAGAGCGCTTCTTCGGGCTCACGGGCAATCAGGGCAACCACGGCGAGGACGTCAAAGAATACTACTTCTACCTCGATTCGACGCCAACGCATTCTTACATGAAGTGTCTGTACAAGTATCCGCAGGCCGAGTTCCCGTACCAGCAGTTGATCGACAAAAACCGCCGCGGCAGGAATGAGCCCGAGTTCGAACTGCTCGACACGGGAGTGTTCGAGAACGACCGGTATTTCGACGTCTTCGTGGAGTACGCCAAAGCTGACGTGGAGGACATCTGCGTCCGGATCACGGCCGTCAATCGCGGTCCCGGGGAAGCCCGCCTGGACCTGTTGCCGACGATGTGGTTTCGCAACGTCTGGTCCTGGAACTCCGGGGCCTCGAGGCCTGCATTACGCCGGGCGGCCGGCAGCCTGATCGAAATCAGGGAACCGCAATACGGAGAGCGCTGGCTCGAGTGCGAAGGAGCGTCCGAACTCCTTTTTACGGAGAACGACACGAACTTCCAGCGGTTGTTCGGCGTGGGCAATTCCGCGCCCTACGTCAAGGACGGGATCAACGACTATATCGTCGAGGGCCGAAGGGACGCGGTGAATCCCGGCGGCGAGGGCACCAAGGCTTCGGCCCGTTACCCGCTGCGAATCGCGCCGGGCGGTCAGGCCACGATCCGCCTGCGGTTCGCCGCCGCGGTCCAAGGCTTTGCGGATTTCGACGAGATCTTCCACCGGAGGAAGTCCGAGGCCGACGAGTTTTACCGCAAAATCTCGATGGCGGCGACCTCCGACGACGCCCGACTGGTGCAGCGCCAGGCGTTCGCCGGTTTGTTCTGGTCGAAGCAGTTCTACTACTACGACATGAAGCGGTGGCTGAACGGCGACCCCGGCCAGCCCTCTCCTCCTGCCGAGCGGAAATGGGGACGAAATTCCGCCTGGACCCATCTCTTCAACGCGGACGTCATCTCCATGCCCGACAAGTGGGAGTATCCGTGGTACGCGGCGTGGGACTTGGCGTTTCATTGTGTTCCCATTGCGCTAGCCGATCCTCAATTCGCCAAGGACCAGCTCATCCTGATGCTGCGCGAATGGTACATGCATCCCAACGGGCAGATCCCGGCCTACGAGTGGGAGCTGGGCGACGTCAACCCGCCCGTTCATGGATGGGCCGCGCTGCGCGTCTACAAGATCGATCAGAAGCGGTCCGGGAAACCCGATGTTGCGTTTCTCGAAAAAGTCTTCCACAAGCTGCTGCTGAACTTCACGTGGTGGGTAAACCGCAAGGACGTCGAGGACAACAACCTCTTCCAGGGCGGATTTCTCGGCCTCGACAACATTGGCGTCTTCGACCGCTCCGCGCCCCTCCCCACCGGCGGCTATCTGGAGCAATCCGACGGCACCAGTTGGATGGCCTTCTACACGCTGGTGATGCTCAACATCGCCATCGAGCTCTCGTTCCACAACAAGTCGTACGAAGATGTGGCGAGCAAATTCTTTGAGCACTTCGTCCACATCAATCACGCCATGAACCACATCGGCCCCCGCGGCGTCGGGTTGTGGGACGAGGAAGATGGTTTTTATTACGACGTGCTTCACCTGCCAAACGGTGAATACCGGAGGATGAAAGTGAGGTCGATGGTCGGGCTGATTCCCTTGATCGCGGTAGGCACGCTGGAGCCACGCTACGTCGATCGCATCCCCGGATTTCGGAGACGCATGGAGTGGTTCCTCCGGAACAGCGAAGATATCCAGGAGCACATTGATGAGCAACGTCTGGGCGATGGGAGCGTCCGGCGGCTTCTCTCCGTGGTCAACCTGGCACGCCTGCCGCGCGTCCTGCGCTACCTGTTCGACGAGAACGAGTTCCTGTCGCCCCACGGGATCCGGGCACTCTCGCGCTGCCACCTGACGAACCCGTATCGCTTTTTCGTCAACGGCCAGGAGTATCGAGTGGACTATGAACCCGCCGAGTCCTCAACCGGCCTGTTCGGAGGCAACTCCAATTGGAGAGGCCCGGTCTGGTTCCCGGTCAACATCCTCATCATCGAGGCTCTACAGCGATTTCACTTCTATCTGGGAGACAGCTACCGGCTCGAGTATCCAACCAGCTCGGGCAACCGCCTGACGCTGTGGGAGATCGCGGCGGACCTGTCCCGTCGCCTGAATCGCATCTTCCTGCGCGATGAGAACGGACGCCGTCCCGTCTACGGGGCCACGGAGAGATTCCAGACCGACCCTCACTGGCGGGACCTGATCCAGTTTCACGAGTATTTCCACGGCGACAATGGAGCCGGCATCGGCGCCAGTCATCAAACCGGATGGACCGGCCTGGTAGCCAAGCTCCTGCAACAAAGCGGCGCCTGAGGGTTTGCTTTCCCTTCGAGCCCACGGCGTGATTCGTGGGGTTGCCTTTCCTTCCGAGCCGCGACCGTCAGGGAGCGGTGGCTGTCCGAGCCGCGACCGGAAGGGAGCGGGCCTCTTGGTTTTTTCACAGCCCCGTCAGGGAGCGGTGGCTGTCCGTCCCCGATCTTTTCGCAACTTCTCAGGGACGACGAGCGGCCTCGACACGGGTCATCGTCTGCCGTCAGAATCCCAGAAGCGTATGCCAGGCGAACGTGTACGCCAGACCGTCGACTTCCTCCCAGATCCGGCGCGCCAGCACAGGGTCTCCCGAAATCGGGTGCAGCGTGTGGAGTTTTTCCTCCCACGGGTAGCACACACCGGGCCGGACCGTTAGCTCCGCCGTCGCGGCCGGCGCCACAGGCCTGCCGGCGGCGGGCGTCGATGATGAGGGCGATCGATAGACGCCGTACTCGCGCGTGAATTCGGTCATCGCCCGTACGTTCTCCACCGTCGCATCGTTCTGCATGATGGCGCTGGCGTCCATGATGTAGCCGCCGTCCGCCGCCGCCGTGTCGATCAGCTTGCGGCAACAGCCCCGCACGTCTTCAGGGGTTCCGTAGGCCAGGACATCATTCGGCATTCCGCCGCTCAGGCAGAAGCGGCCGCCGAGGGCGCGATGCACGACGTCCATGCTGCCCTTGTCCACGTGATAGATGACGCTGCCCTCGGGCAGTTCGGCGATGCGGTCCAGGTGCGGTTCCCACGACCCCTCGGCATACAGCAGCACCTGGTTGCCTCGCGCCCAGATCGCGTCGAAGATCGGCCGGATCGTGGGCCAATAGATGGTGTCGAACAGTTCATAGGAGATGAACGGTACGCAGCCGCGGTGCATCCAGATGGGAATCGGAATGTTGTGTTGCGGGTCAAGGCCCGAGATGGCGACGTATTCCAGATGCGGCTGGAGCGCCTGGCAGGCCGCCAGCACTTTCTCCGGGATCTCTTTCAGGTCGTAGGCCAGGCCGACATAGCCGCGGAGTTTGTCGGCCAGGATGTCGAGCGGCGCCTTCAGCATTCCCGAAATCGCCGACACCGTGCCGTATTCGTTCTTCAGACGGCCCACCGCTTCGCCGAACCCTCCGAAATAGCTGAGCATCGCCATGCCGCCCTTCACCAGTGCCAGCTTGCTTCGGTACGAGTCTTCGAACTCGGTAGAGACGCGGGGCAGCCAGACATCGAGGAGGAACCGTGTCGGGTCGTCGATCAATCGGTCGTACTCCTCGCGATGCATGAACGCGCGTTCCAGTGACGGCTCGCAGTATTGAAAGCCGACATCGGGAGGAACATCGATTCCGGGAATGGCGTAGTAGCGGAGACCCATTGCCTGGGTTAGACCGGTCCAGACGTAGACCATGTTGGCCACCACGGCATCCCAATCGTAGTCCTGTGCGCATCGATAGACCGCGTCGAAAGCCTTGTGGTAGTCGTGGGTCACTTCCTGACAGGTGAGGCCCGCGTGGCGGGCGGCGAACTCAGCGGCGAAGGGGCGGATCGGGACACAATCCGGCACGCCCCGCCGCATCGCGGTGACATAGCGGGTCAAGCGTTCGGAGTAAAGTTGTTGGGGATCCCTGGTCATGACGGCGCGGAACACACTCCACGCCGATTCTCACGCAAACGACGGGCGGAAACCAGGGTCGAAAGCCCTCCCTCGCGGTCGGGCCTCAGAAGGGATGTCGGTTAGCGTCCTTTATCGACTAGTTGTTTGACTTCCGTCATCAGCCTCCGCGGCGAATAGGGAATGCCGTCTTTGAGGGTCCAGCGAATCCCTCCCGCCCCGTTCATGCCCACCGGGTAGAGCACTTTGAGGTTCTCGAGCGGGTTGCCGTCGACAACGATCAGGTCGGCTTTCCATCCCGCCCGCACGCGGCCCAGCATCGACTCTTCTCCGAGGATGCGCGCGTTGTTGAAGGTCGCGTGCTGGATCACTTTGAGCGGGTGGAATCCGGCTTCCTGATGCAGTTCGAGCTCACGCAGGAGAGCAAAGCCGTACAACTGCCAGATGTATCCGGCGTCTTCGCCCGTGCCGATGACTCCGCCCGCGCGTTCGAAGTCGCGAAGCGCCGCCATCCAGATCCGGTAGTTCTCCTTCCAGTAAGCCTCATCGGTCGAGGTCCAGTTGGCAAAGTACGACCCGTGATGGGCGGGATTGGGCTGAAAGAAACGCTCCACCGCGGGATGCAGGTATTCGCGAAACCAGGGCTGCGTCATGGCCCGCTGCAAGTCGCGGCTGGCTTCGTAGATCACGAGCGTGGGGTCCCAGGCGACGCTTGCTTTCGCCATTGCCTCCAAAACCTGGCGCAGGCGGGCCGGGTCGGCCTCCCGCCATAACCGGCCGGCATAGCGAAAGCGGTCGACTTCATTGTTGTAGTTGTAGCCCGGGGGGAGATTCTGGATGCCGTCGGGCAGAGCGGCGTCCGGGATGCCGTACCAGTGCTCGACAGACGTGGTGCCCAGACGGATGTTGTCCCAGGCATTGGTCTCTTCCACGCCAACGTGATGCGCGACTCTCAATCCGGATGACCGGGCCTCCTCCATCGCGGCTTCCATGGTGTCGCGCCAGATGCCGATGATCTTGAGACCGTCGGCTCCGGCCTGTTTGAGGTCCCTCACGCGAGCCCGCGCGGCCGCCGGGGTTTGGGGGCGTCCGAAGAACGGATAGAGAAAAATGCGGGGCGCGGCGATTGTTCCCTCCTCCGACGCCGCGCGTAGCGCCTTGGATTTCTCGAAGGTGCTGCCGACGTCGCGGACGGTGGTGATGCCGCAGGCGAGCCACAACTTGAGAACGTACTCGGTTGGCAGTGCAACGCCGCCGCGTTCGTCGTGGATGTGCCCGTGGGCGTTGATCAAGCCGGGCAGCACGTACGCGCCCGCGGCGTCGATCTCGATTTCGGCCTCGATACGACCTTCGGACATAACCGGATCGACCGCGGCGATCCGCGAAATGCGGTCATTCTCGATGAGGATGTCCTTGGGGCCTGCCGCCGGAGTGCCATTGCCTTCGACGACGATGGCGTTGCGGATGACCATTCTCGCCGGGCGTCGTCCATGCTCGGGCGGGGCGGCGCCGGCTGATGCAGCGATCAGCCCGAGCGCCAGAAGGCGGTGCATCCGGACAGTCTAGCGCAGTGA
>JBJXGR010000330.1:0-7251 GCA_046160045.1 Bryobacteraceae bacterium | reverse complement strand
GGATCGAAGTTGGTCTCCTCTTCGTTCACGAGATCGCCGGCACTCCGCAGCCTTGGGAGAAGCCGGTCGCGAATGATGCCGGCCTGGCTGTAGCGCCCGTTGGAATGGAAACCATACCCCACGACGGGTTTGCCGTTGCGCACGACATCCGTATGGATCGCCACCACCGACACCGTCATTTCGGAGAAGCTGATGTAGGCGTTGCGCAGTTCCGAGCGGATCGGCACAACGGCATCATGGATTGCCGTAATCTTCATGCTGTCTAGACCCGGCAGCCGTAGAGGCGGTTCTTCGCGTCGTGAGTGACCAGGCGCGAGTAGTGGCGGATCTTGGCCACTTCGCGCCCTCCCTCTTTGACGGAGGTCTCGGCCTCGATGACGAAATCGGCAAAACCCGGGACATTGAAAGCCACGTAGGCCAGTGAAATCGAATCGATCCATCGGTCGCGACGGCGGCTTAGATCCGGATAGGCAACCGGACCCGTGTCCACCTGGTAGATGTTCTTACGGTCTTCGATGTTCATGGTCTTCACCGGGTATTCGATGATGGCTCGCAGCCCCGTCTGCGCGTTCGAAATCTCGGTCTGCGCCACCAGCGGCCAACCCGCATGGGTCGCGCTCCGGATCTTCTCGTTCGAAACGAGCAGTTCCGCGCTCCTGGCGTCCCGGGTCCGGTAAATCAGCCCGCCCCATGCATCCGAGGTCTTCTTCACATCCATGTAGTTCGGGTTCAACGAGGCCTTGCGGCGGAACAGCACCGTGTACTCCGGACCGAAGATCGGCGTGAAGTCGTAGTTGTCGGTGATGAACAGGTTCTTCGGCGCGAACGTATTCTCGCTCTTGCAGGCGCCGCACTGATAATAGTCCTCGTGTTTGCCGGTCTTGTCGTCGATGATTCTCGTCCGCGATTCCACCCAGAAACGCACCGCGTTCCATTCGGCTTTGCCGGATATGAACGAGAGGCCGTAGTCCAACACTTTCAGGTCGTTCTTGGACGGAGCGGCCAGCAGTGGAGCGAGGGCACCGCCCTTGAGGAACAGACGTCGCAGGATCATACGAGAGATCTTATCCTACGTGGCGCACGCTTACAGCGTGCATGGGGACTTTAGTCCGCCGTTCTCCGTCGGAGTCGCAATTGTTACAGTAGGGTCGACACAAGTATGCCGGACCCTCCGCTCCACGCCTGGACGCAATTGGCCGAAGCGGTGCTGATTGGACTGCTGATCGGCGCACAGCGCGAGGCGACTCCGATGGAACGCCGCGCCGGGTTGCGCGATTTTCTGCTTGTCGCAGTCGCCGGCGGGGTGTGCGGCATTCTCCACATCCACGCGCTTACGGTGACCGTTCTGGCCGCGTTCGTGGGAACGGCTCTACTGTTGTTTCATCGCGCTACCGAACGCGACGGGATCACGACCGAGTTCTCCATCGTGGTTGCCTTCTGCCTCGCTTACCTGACCACCATTCCCGCCGCGGCCCCACTCGCCATCGGCCTGACCGTGGTGGTCGTAGCGTCCCTCGAGGCCAAGCGGACCCTGCACAAGTTCTTCCGGGAAACGATCACTGCCATCGAGTTCAACGATACACTGCGCTTCGTCGCCATCGTCCTGGTCATTTTCCCGGTGCTGCCCGAGGGCCCCTACGGCCCCTACGGCTTCTTCAACCCGCGCCAGGTCTGGATGTTCGTGATACTGGTTTCGTCGATCTCCTACATCGGATACTTCCTGCAGAAATTCCTCGGCGCGGACCTGGGGTTGAAACTCACCTCAGTCCTCGGGGGCCTTGCGTCGACCACCGCGGCGACCGCCGCTTTCGCCCGCAACTATCGTGAGGACCCCGGCAAACTGAAGGAATACTGGCAGGCCTCGACGCTGGCGAATGCGATTCAGTTTCCCAGGCTTCTCGCGCTCCTGGTCCTGTTGAACCCGCTTCTGGCCTTTCGGGCGTGGCCGGTGTTTGCCGCCATGACCGCCGCCGGCCTTGCGATGACCTTGGTTCTCAGCCGTTTCGTCGCGACGCCGTCCGACCGCGCCTTGCAGGTGGGTGGGAACCCCTTCCGCCTCGGCCCGGCGCTCAAGTTCGGCGTCCTCTTTGCCGCCATCCTATTCGCGGTGCGTTGGGCAAATGCCGAGTCGGGTGGGACCGCGGTGTATTGGGCCTCGGTCATCGGCGGTTCGGTCGACGTCGATTCCGTCTCGGTCTCTCTGGCCGCCCTCTTCCAGGAAGGCAAACTGGCCTTGAACAGCGCCGAAGGTGGGATTCTGCTGGCGCTGGCGTCGAACGCCGTGCTGAAGACCGTGTTGGCTTTCACCGGTGGCGGAGCGCCCTTCGGTTGGCGCGTGGCAGGTTCGTTCGTCGTCATGCTTCTCGCCGGCGTAGTCACCCTGATGCTGCAGCCAGGCTGATTTAGACGGTCGCCAACTGCCGGACGACGACCAGAAAGGAGTCAAGAAGCGGTGACTCGCTCCCCCGTTTCCAGGCGACCACCATCTCCACCGGGTCGTAGCCGCCTCGCACTTTCCGGTAGGCCACGCCCTTGCGCTGGATGTTCTGAATCGACGCCGGCATCAGCGAGACTCCCATGCCCGCCGCGATCAGCCCGAGCGTGGTCTGCATGCTGTCCACGTGCTCGCGCCGCTCCATCCCGCACCCTGATTTCTGGCCGAACTCTATCAGGAGATCGTAGAAACCCGGGGAGATGGCACGGGGAAAGACAAAGAACGTCTCGTCATCGAGTGCGCTGAGCGGCAGGTCGTGCTTCTGCGCAAACGGATGCTTCTCCGGAATCGCCAGTACCAGCGGCTCCCGCAGGAAGCACTCGACCGTCAGCCCGCTCAGGTCCGCCGGCAGGCGGAGGAACCCCATCTGGATGCGCCCCTCTCTGAGCGCCTCCGACTGTTCCTGGGAGTAGAGGTTGTGCAGTTCGACGCCGACTTGCGGGCACCGGCGGCGAAACTCCCGAATGATCTCCGGAAATTGCGTGCAGTCGGCCGTCGGCACAAAGCCAATGGAGAGATGACCGGCCTCCCCCCGCGCTGCGCGTTCGACGATCTCGACTGCCCGCTCCACCTGCTCCAACACCCGCCGCGCCGGTTCGAGGAAGGCTTTGCCCGGTTCGGTAAGCTTGACCTCGCGCTTCGTCCTCTCGAACAGCGCGACACCGAGTTGCTCCTCCAGAGAGCGGATCTGCAGGCTCAACGCCGGCTGCGATATGTGTAGCCGTTTGGCCGCGCGGCTGAAATTCAGCTCTTCGGCCACGGCCACGAAGTAGCGGAAATTGTGCAATCCAACGTTTCCCGTCATAGGGGATACCTATTACTGTAGTCCAAATCATATCTTGGACAAATGACAACACCCGGTTTAGTTTGGTCGGTATCCGGGTTGGCACGAATTGTCCCAAGCCGACATCGAGGAGGCTACGCGCTGGCTGGCACGGCTTTCTGTTTGAGAACCACCTTGTCGCGATAGACCAATACGGGTTCGTTGTTCTGGTTGACGACGGTGGTCTCGAAGGTCACGACACCGATTTCCCTGCCTTTGGTCAAAGTGTCGATGACCTTCTTGCGCACGCGAATCGTGTCCCCGATAAAGACCGGCTTGGTGAAGCGAAGCTTGTCGATGCCGTAGAAAGCGACAATCGATTCGGTCATGAGATTCGTCTGGACGGAAAGACCGGTCGCGATGGAGAGGGTCAGTATCCCATGAGCGACGCGGCGGCCGTAGCGGGTGCCTGCTGAGTATTGCTCGTTGGTGTGGATCTCGTTGTAGTCGCCGGAAAGGCCGGCAAAGGCGACAATGTCGGCCTCGGTAATGGTGCGGCCGCGGGTCTCATGTTCGTGTCCGACGGGGAAGTCCTCAAAGTACAGGCTCAAAGCGACGATGCTCCTCTGGTGACGGTGCGCGTAATCAGAGGCATGATAGCGCGAGATGCAACTCCCCGCGTACGCTTCAAAGGCGCGCTCTCCAGAAACCCAGCTTAGAATCTGCTGGTTTTCCTGGGGTTAAGTTCCCAAGAGCTCAAACCTGGGCCGGCGTTGAAACCATAACCGTTAGGCCCAGTTCGGTCGCCTTCTTCATGACCGTCTTGATCTGCTGTTGGCGATACTTTTCCTCGTAAACCGCAGCACCCTTGCTCACGAACTCTTCGCCATACTTCAGCATCCGGTAGATCAGCCGCGCTACTTTCGCCGCCATGGCCTTGGCTGCCTTTACAGGTCCCAGTTTGGCCCTCAGCCGCCGATACTGTGCCCCTAAATAACTGTTGCTATGCAACAGACTGGTGACGGCTTGACGTAACGCCTGACCGGCTCGGTTAACCACCTTGCGTCCATCGCGGCCCACCACCTTTCCTCCGCTGATCTTGTTCCGCGGCGCCAGATTCAACCACGACACGAAGTGATCCTCCGTCGGCCACCGGCTCACCTCGTAGCCCACTTCCGCGATCACCGTTTGCGCCGTCAGTACATTGATCGACTCGATCTTGGTCAGGTCTTTACCCGTCAACCGGTACAACTCCGCTCGCAGATCCATGTTTTCCGGCACGTGCCCCCGCGGTCGCTTATTCCTTGTAAGCTCCTCCAACGTTGTTGGATCGGCTTTCGCTTCCAGCGTGTGAAAGTGCCGCTCCAACTCCTGGTCGCATTCGTCCGCCATTTTGTGGAATTGTCCGTACAATTGAAATTCCTGTCGCAGTACGAACAACAGTTCCTCCCGCCAGTTCCCCTCCAAGCTGCGGGCAATCATTTCCTGGCTGGCTTTGATGCCCGGATCGCGCAACCGCGCCAATTTCTTCGCATCCCGTTCTCCCGCTAGAATCGCCCGCAGAATCGCTCGCCCCGTCTTGCCGCAGATGTCGCTGATCACGTTGGCCAATTGCACATTCATCTGCGTCAGCGCTTTCTGCATCCTCTGCACGCACCGCGCCGCATCGGCAATGTGCTGTTGCCGCTGCCTCCACAACGTCCTCATCACCCGGATCTCCTCCGGCGGCCGGAACGAATTCCGCAACAGCCCGTACACATGCAGTTTCAACAGCCATTGGCATTCCTGCACATCCGTCTTCCGCCCCGGCACGTTCTTGGTGTCCCGTGCATTCACCAAAAACACTTTCATCCCCCGCTCCTCCAGAATGTCGTACAGCGTGATCCAATACACTCCCGTCGACTGCATCGCTACCGTCTCGATCCCACATTTCTGGAGCCACTCGGCCAGCGCCACCAAGTCCCTGGTAAAGCATCCGTATCGCCTTACCGGCTCTTCGTCCAGTTGCGGCGGCACCGCCACGTAGTGTTCTCCGTTACCGACGTCAATTCCCGCCGCTTTCGGATGAACCACCGACAGTCCCAGGGTGCAATCCTGCGGCTTCAGCTTCGCAGCATTCGTTTTGGGATAGCGTCGAGAAGAGGTCTTTTTTGCGTTCGCCATGGTACTTCCTCCGGTCCTGGAATATGCGCGACCCGGCCCGGTGGCGATAGTGTTAAGAGTCTCTCCAACGGGGTCGAGCCGCCGTCAAACCACGACGAAGCTCGCCGCCAAACAGGTGATCGCCGAGTCACCGGAGCCATGCTGAAGCACGGGCATGAAAGCACCAATTTTGCACGCGGCCTTAGCTGCCGAGTCGCGACATGCCTATCATCGCACCACACGTTGGGCCACCGACAGGTTTCCGACCCTGGTGACGACTCGCCGCGAGTCGTCGGCGCTGAAGCGTGCCGCCGGCTGAAGCCGGCCCCACAACAGCAGCCGGCCCCAATGGTCATAGGCGTCGCGGGGGGCGAAGGAGGGCGGACAAGAGGCCTCCTGCCAAAGCCAGGATGGCGAGTGTTGTGTAGACCTCGCGATATCCGCCCGCGAGATCGCCCGCGGCTTTGGCGCGATCCATGATCCGGGCGAAATATCCGGGCACGAGAAACCCGCACAAACCCCAGGCCGTGAACACGAGGCCGTAATTGGCCCCGACGTTCCTGGGCCCGTAGAAATCGGCGGTCATGGAGGGGATCAGGGCAAGATACCCGCCGTAGGAAAACGCGGCCAGGCAAAGGCCAATCAGCAACGGCAGAAAGGCCTCTGGTTCACGGAGGAAGCCCAGGCAGGCGAGCATCGAGACCAGGCACATGCCGAGGATGGCCCCCTTGCGGCCGAATTTATCGGAGACCGTTCCCCAGGCCAGACGGCCAAGGCCGTTGAATACGGCCATTACTCCCAACGCCGTGCCCGCGGACATGAGGGCACTCGACTTCGCCATTTCCTGCAACAGCGGGGTCGCTTCGCCGATCGCCGTCAGCCCGACCGAGGTGCCTAGAAAGTAGACGGCCCACAGCGCGTAGAATTGCCAGGTGGCGAGCATGCCGTGGGCCGGAATCTCGACAGCCGCCGCTTTTCCTACGGGAGGAGTCCATCCGGCGGGACGCCAGCCAGGCGGAGGCACGCGATAGAACTGCGCGGCCCCGATCACGCCAACAAAGAACATCGCCGCCAGGATCAGGAACGTACGGGGAATCGTCTCCCCCAGGCGCGACGGGTCCTTCCCCATCAGCAGTTCGAGCAGGGGGCCGAACAGGAGCGGCCCCACGCCGAAGCCCATCACGGCCAAACCGACGATCATGCCGCGCTTATCAGGGAACCACTTGATGCAGGTTGCGATGGGCGTGACGTAGGCGAATCCGACGCCGAAGCCGGCCACCAGGCCATAGGCGAGGATCAACCCGTTCACCGTGTGGCCGATCCAGGCGGCCAGCAGGCACCCGGCGCCCAGAAGGAATCCGCCCACGCTCGCCACGACGCGCGGTCCCTTGCGATCCTGCCAGAAGCCCGCCAGGATCATGCCTGCCGCAAACGAGAGGATCGAGTATCGATAGGGGGCGATCGTCTCGGCTTTTGACCAACCGTGCAACTGTGCCAGCGGTCCGCGGAAAATGGACCAGGAATAGATGACGCCCAGCAGCACCTGCATCACGACGGCGGCAGCGGCAAAGCGCGCGCGGTGGGGCAGCGGAGCCTGGTCCACGCCAATGGCAACGGTGGTCATAGCGGCCTATTCTACAGGATCAACGGCGGCGAAGGTATTCCACCAACTGCGGTATGACAGCAGCCTCAGGGTGTTTTGAACGCTTCGTCGATCTCGACCTGGTATCCGCTCGCCAGGCGGTTGGTTTCATTGGCCATGCCGACGACGGCCATCAGTTCGGCGAACATCACCGCCGTCATCCCCGCTTTTCGCGCGGCGGCGGTGTGGGAGGCGATGCAATAGCCGCAC
>JBJXGR010000329.1:0-69729 GCA_046160045.1 Bryobacteraceae bacterium | reverse complement strand
TCTACGGAACACTAGCCGACGGTAACCTGGTGACTCCGCCGATTCCGTCCCTGGCTGGACCCTTCGCCCGCATGGGCCGCGGCGTCGCGGACGGCAGGGGCAACTTCTTCGCACAAACCGTAGACAGCTTCAATGGGCTCGTAACGAGGGCGGACTTCGCCGGAAATTATGTGGTGGGCTCTGATTGCTCGATCACCCTGAACCTGCTGGTCCCTATTCCCGGAATCCCAGGCCTCATTCCCTTCACCTTCGTAGGCGCTCTGGCTGACAACGGGCGCGAGGCGACGGTGATGGTTGCCAGCCCGCCCGGCGCCGTGGTACGCGTTCACTTGCGTCAACAGCGGCGTGGGCGTTGCTCGAAGCGCGATCTCAACAAGAGCTTTCGCCTGAGCTTGGGCGGCTCCATTGTTTCACAGCCGCCCAGTCCTTCAGGATTTTTCACTCGTGTCGGATTGATTGAGTTTGACGGTGACGGAAAATTCTCGGCGAACACGGCAGTCAGCTACAACGGCCTGATTACCACCGAGTCGTTTTCCGGGACTTACGCGGTAGACGCGGCCTGCTTTGTGACCCTCCGGTACACTCTGGGTCAGCAGTATGTCTGGTCGGGCTTCCTCACCGACAACGGCGACGCGGTAAACCTGCTAGTCACTGCACCGCAAGGCGCGGTGGTCACAGGGACGCTGAAAGAAGAATAGCTTCAGCCGATCGGCGGCAAGGCTTCGCATTTCACCTGCCGGCGCTGGCCGCGTAGCCGCGAGCCCACCTTCATCGACGACTTCGAGTTGGCGGCGGAGCACGCACTGGTTCTTATTGCACTTCGAACTTCAGTTCCGACTCCGAGCCGAAGCGCTTGAAAGGCGCGTACCGGAAGGTGTTTTCCATGTGCACGACCTCGTCGACGATCTCGCGGTGCACCACCGACTGCGGGACCACCACGCCGTGCTTGGAAGGAGCGTACTCGACCGTCGCTTCCGTGCGGACCAGGTTGACCTCTTGACGGGTCGCATTCAGCGTAATCCGCAGCGGCGTGAGATCGGAGCCGCGCACCAGTAACTCCCCGTTGGGACGAAAGCGGGTGGCCTGCTTGGCGCCGAACACCGTCAGCGCTTCAGGTCCCTCACGCTGCTCGTACTCGATGGTGAGCACACGGTCCGCCCCGGCGTAGCGTTCTCCAGCCAGGCGGAACCGGTAGTTCTTCTGATTGCGGGCCGTGAAGAGCAGCAGAAGCTGTCCAAAATCGGTCGCCGCCCCGTGAAGCCCGTTCTTTTCGAAATCTTTCAGAAGCTTCTGCTTCAAGGAGTCGTCCTTGG
The DNA here is from genome assembly GCA_046160045.1 of Bryobacteraceae bacterium. Taxonomy (GTDB): domain Bacteria; phylum Acidobacteriota; class Terriglobia; order Bryobacterales; family Bryobacteraceae; genus CAZGUX01. The sequence goes on along the minus strand of JBJXGR010000329.1, from coordinate 68,416 downwards.
AGCGAAGGCCTAGCAGAAGAGTACGCCGTGCGGAATCCGCGCCTTTGGTGCGTTTGCCGTCGACCGAGATCACCTGGCGGAACTCGTGCAGTGCACCAGGCGCTTGGTTGAACGCACCGTAACCGTATTCGGAAACCAGCTCGCGGGTGCGGTATTCCATTTCCGGAATTGTCAACGCCGCCGCGCCGACCCGCGGCCGGAATCGCTTCTTGCGGACGAGCGATCGCTGGACCAGGGTCTCTTCGGACAGCAGGTCCCGGGCAATGCCCGAGAAAAGCGCGGCTTCCTCGGCGACCCGTTCCAGCGCGGCGGTCAACTGGGAATCGCCGGCCCAAGCCGTGGCTGCGTACGCCACCGCCAATGCCGCAATCCGTGCCATTCTTCCAGTGTAGACTTGGCCGGGCCGAGTGTGGGATAACAGCGAAGACCCACTATGGACTACGGAATCAGCGGGAAAGTTGCCCTCGTCGCGGCGGCGAGCCAGGGATTGGGCAGGGCCTCGGCCGCGGCGCTGGCGAGAGCGGGCGCGCGCGTGGCCATCCTCAGCCGCCGCCCGAAGGAACTGGAAGAGACGGCTAAGGAAATTGGAGCGGAACTGGCGGTCGAGTGCGACCTGAGCCAGGCGGATTCGATCGCCCATGCGGTCGAGCAGGTCAAGAGCCGGGTCGGCCCGGTATCCATTCTGGTGAACAATTGCGGAGGCCCCCCGGGAGGCACCTTCGACACCGTCACAGAAGAACAATGGTATGCCTCCTTCGAGCAGGTATTCATGAGCGCGCTTCGACTGACTCGCGGTGTCCTGCCGATGATGCGTTCGGAAAAATGGGGACGGATCGTCAATATCGTTTCGACATCGGTCGAGCAGCCGATTCCAGGGCTGCTGATCTCGAATGCCTATCGTCCGGCTTTGGCGGGATGGGCCAAGACGCTGTCTACTGAAGTCGCCAGTGACGGGATCCTGGTCAATTGCGTCTCGCCGGGGCGTATCCTAACGGCGCGCGCCGACTTCTTCGACAAAGCGGCAGCCGAGAAAAGCGGCCGGTCGCTCGAAGACATCCGGGCCGAGCGGTCCGAGCCGGTGCCGCTGAAGCGCTACGGGCAACCCGAGGAGTTCGGCGAGGTGGTGGCGTTCCTGTGCTCGCAGAAAGCCTCCTATCTGACGGGTTCGGTGATCCGCGTCGATGGCGGGGCGGTCACGGCGATATGAAGTGGATGACCTTCTCCCACCAGGGGAGAAAGCACGCGGGAGTCGTCACGGCCGAAGGGGTCCTGCCGGTTGAGGAAATCACGGCAAAACATGGGGGCCAGGTGCCGGATGATCTGCTGGAGATCATCCGCGCCGGCGTCTCCCGGGTTCCCACGGCGGATGTCGGAGCGCTGCCGTTCAGCGAGATCGAGCCATGCCTGCCGTACGAAGTACCGCCCAAGATCTGGTGCATCGGGCTGAACTACAAGTCGCACGCCGAGGACATCGACGCGGTGCAACCGGAGGAGCCCGGGAGTTTCATGAAGCCGGCATCCTCGATGTTTCCGCCCGGCGGAGAGATCGTGCTCCCTCCGCCCGAGGTCTCCGGGGATGTGGACGCCGAGGGTGAACTGGGGGTAGTGATCGGCAAGAGCTGCCGGTTCGTCCCCGCCGGGCACGTCCGCGATGTCATCTTCGGCTATACGGTCACGCTCGACCTGACCGCGCTCGACGTTCTCCGCAAGAACCCGCGGTATCTGACACGGTCCAAGAGCATCGACACGTTCTTCAGCTTTGGCCCGGTGATCGTCACCGCCGACGAGATCGCCGACGTCGACGGCCTGGAAGTGATCACCGAGCACAACGAAGGAATCTGCTCGCGGGATTTCGTGCGGAACATGCAGACGCGGCCGTTCGAGCTGGTGCGCTTCCACAGCGACTTCATGACCCTTCATCCGGGCGATCTCATCTCGACCGGGTGCCCCAAAGGGGCCCGCATCAAGCCGGGCGACCGCGTCGGGGGAAGAATCGAGGGTGTCGGCGCCATCCATGCGCGGGTGACCCAGGGCTGGCGAACTCCCCTGTACTGATTTTTTTGTTCGAACCGTGGAGGAAACCGGGCGGCGCCTCCGTTCTCCTAAAGTGCAGGCCCGCGGGACTCTACCCCCCACCAGTGCTCCGCGAGGCTTCGGGCGGAATACCAGCCGAAGCTGGCTCCGCCCTTTTTTTGCTTTGGCCGCGACCCGGCGACCGCACAGACCTGAACAAAAGGGCACGCCGCGCCGGGCGACGCAAAACGTCGACCGGCGCCACTACTCGACCTGAAAGCGGTTTTGCGACTCCTGCGTCTGGTTGCCCACCGCGTCGGTGGCCGTCACGGTGAGGACGAATTCCTGGGGCCGGGTGTTGGGTTGAATGTTCAGGTTCAGCATGCAGGAGACGTAACTCTTCGGATAGAAGGACGAGCTTTTCTCTACGGTCGGCTCGGACTGCCGGTAAAGCACTCGTCCGGTCGAGTCCGCGATGGCGATCCCCCAGGTGAGGTTGACCGCGTTCTTCCCGGCGAGCTTGAAGCCGGTCAAATCGAACCGCGCCCATAGGGTGTCTCCGGGCCGGTATACGGCAAGCCGCAGCGGTTGGGTGTCGTTCTCGCCGCGGTAAAAGCCAAAATTCTGGATGCTCAGGCTCGCTGACGGCTTCAACCCGCGGCCCCGCACGGGAAAAGCGACTTCGGTCCTGGCCTCGGTGCCGGTGTTTTCATCCTTCAACGCAACTCGAACAAAGTACTTGCCTGACGGCGCAAAGGGCGGCATCTCGAACGAATGCCGGATCACCGGGATCCAGTTTTTGTCTTCGTCCGACAGTGTTGAATCGACCTTCCCGGAACGCGGTTCCACCAGGGGAACTCCCGCGGCGTCGACTGGCTCCACGCGGTAGGTGAAGGTGACCTGGCGCGTGGCGGATGGCGTGTATCCGCGGACTTCGCAGCGAAAGAAGATGGTCTCGCCGGGCACGAAGAACGAGTTCGCGCCGATCGGCGGTCCGTCTTCAATCTGGTGAAAGGTGGTATTCGCGATGGCCAGCACCTTGGCGGGCGGGACAGGCGGTTGCGCAAACAGGACCGCTCGGATGACGACGGCGGCCAGCCCGACGCTAACGCTTGTTGAGCATCTCATCATACCGGGGGTTGTCGGGCTTGGTTTGCGGCAGCAGACCATCCGGACTATCGAACTTGAGCGGCAATTCCACGACGGCCAACCGGGTTTCCGCCGGCGAATCCTGCAGCCGCAGCCTGTACGTTCCGGGGCTGACATCGAAAACAAAAACGCCTTCCAGCGTATCGGCGGCCTTCACGGCGCGGGCTAATCCGACCCATGCTTCGAGCGAGCCCACATCCATGACTTCCGGGTACGAATTGTCGCTCGCATCGACAAGAGTCAGCGCCGGTACCGAGTTCTCCTCCGACGAGGTGTTGGTAATGCTCAGCCGAACCACCAGGAAGCGGCCAGCCGGGACACGTTGGGCGACTCCCTCGCCGATGTGGGTCATCCATTGAGTGTCGATCACACTGTAGATGAAGGGCGGCAAATCGACCTTCTCGCCGATCTGAAAAGTCGGGATCGGGGTCTTGGGAGCACTGTCGGAACAGCCGCTCAGCACCAGGAAGGCGGCCAGCAAGGCCGCGCGTGGGCTGGGAAGCACCATATGGCAAAAGCATGACGCGCGGGCATGGTTCGTGTCAACCATGCCCGCAGAGAGGCGGCCGGGATCAGGGTCAGCTCGCCATCCTCAGCGTTGTTGGACCCTCAGGTGGAGTCTCGATCGCTTTGCGGATCTGGCTGACGACGTCGCTTGCAAGAAAAGGCTTGCGGATCAGGGTCAGGCCGGTTCGCCGGCACTCTTCCTCCTCGGCAGGGGCGATCTGCAGCCCCGACAGGACCAGAACGGGCAAGGCAGAATCCGCCTCCCGGAGCTTTCGCGCGAGTTCCAACCCGCCCGCCGGGGGCAAACGCTGATCAATCAGGACCGCGCTTACGGGCTTTGCCCGGACGCAGGCCATGGCATCGCCGGAGGTCTTCGCGGTCACAAGGTTCCAACCCGCCCGGGCCAGTTGCAACTCCAGGAAGCGGGTCATCTCCGGACTGTCGTTCACGATGAGCACCAAGGGAGGCGCCTCCCTCTCGACCTGCCGGATGTCCAGCCCGTCTCCGCGGGCGGACGGATGCGCTTCCAGCAGCATTCCAGGCTGGACACCGCCGCGAACCACCATCGAGGCCAAAGGCTGTAGCAGGGTCCGATGGATGGTCCGATTCAATTCCCGCGCTCCATAATTGGCGCTGGTTCCCTTCTCCAGCAGGAACTGCCTGCCCTCGGGCGTCACGGAAAAGCTGAATGAGTTCGCGCCGAGTTTCCGCCGAAGGTGCATTCCCAGCGCTTCCAACTGCAGATCCAGGATTCCCTCGAGTTCTTCAGGACCAAGCGGCTGATAGGTGATCACCCGGTCGATGCGGTTCACGAATTCCGGCGAGAACTTTTTCCTAACCGCTCCGACGCCGATGGACTGGAGTTTGGACGCCAGTTCCTTCGGATCGGGCGTGCCGCCGGCATGGAAGCCGAAGTCCGGCCGCATCTCCTTCATCATGTCCCGGGCTCCCAGGTTGCTGGTGAGGAATATGATGCTGTTTTCGAAGTTGACCGTGGTGTTGTCACCCAGCTTGAGCGTCGCTTTGTCCAGAACGCCAAGTAGCAGACGGGCCAACGAAGGCGCCGCCTTCTCCACCTCGTCGAAGAGAACGATCGACAGGTTCGAGCCTTCACTCGTGGCAGCCGCCAGCTTTTGTTGCGTAAGCATTGGCTGGGTTTCCCTGTGCCCTAGATAGCCGGGCGGTGCGCCGATCAGCTTGGCCACCTCGTGCTCCATCTGGAACTCACCGCAGTCGATCTTCACGAGGCACTTCTCGCTCCCGTGGAGCACTTCAGCCAGTGCTTCCACGGTTTTCGTCTTGCCTGTGCCGGTCGGGCCGAGGAGTAGAAAAACGCCCACGGGGCGTCCCTCGGGCGCCAGGCCCGCCTGATGCATCTCTACATAAGGGACAATTGCTTCGGTCGCGGAAGCCTGCCCGATGATGCGCTGCGCGAGGAGCCTCGCGAGATCCCGTGCTGGCGACGCGGCTGGAATCGTCCGGATTGGCTGTTGGCTCGTCATGGACCACCATCTCCTGCCCCGAGTGTCTCATTCGACACTGGACATCGTGACTTACGCCGGGGCCTTACCGCCGGTTTCCAGATTTCTTGTAACGTTTTGTTTTGAATCCAGTTAGGCCCTTCCGTCATCCATATTCGATGGGTCAAAAATAAATTTCAAAGTGTTGTGAACGGCTTTTTGCGAGTTCCACGAATTCGAAAAAGGGCGGGTCAGGCGAGGCGCGACAGGAAGCGCAAACATTGCACACCCAACCACTAATGGGTCTGAGGATCCACTGGTTCCAAGCAGGAGTACTGGACCGGCAAGATCGGAGATTCGTGCTCACACCTGTGACCGGAAGCCACTCCGGAGAGCGATTCCAAAAACAGTAGCCACCTCCGGCGAATTTTACATCCCGTGGCTAGGATGAGCCATCAAATCAGTTTGACACATCGTGTTACACTCATTTTGAGCCCTAAGCGCTGGCCGGACTCTTCCAAATCCGGTAACTTGTCGGCAGTCTGGTGCGTCGAGTGCACTGAGACGGTTGCTCCCTTACGGAGCCGTGCACGAAAATGTCGGAACTAACGAATCCCGTTCCCGGTCGCCCCGTTGACCCGGATGATCATCTGGACCGGCTCCTCATGATGAAGGAGCCCTGGTTCGGCTCGTTCCTCCGGAACCTGAAGGAAACTGTTTTCCCGGAGAAGCTTCCGCCGTTGGAACTGCAGTCGAGGCCGGTTGCAGTCAAGGATTGGGAAGAATCCTGGCTCAAGGGTTTTGTTCGTAATCTTCGTGAGACGATCAACCCGCCGAAGCTCCCACCCCTGGAACTGCAGTCACGACCGGTAGAAGTGAGGGAGGTGGAAGAGCCGTGGCTGAAGTCGTTCCTCCGCAATATCCAGGAAACCCTCTTTCCGCCAAAGCTGCCGCCGCTCGAACTGGAGTCCAAACCGGTACCGGTAAAAGACATCTGGGGATTGTATGGCCGGGACAAGCGATCGGGCGCCATGTCGCTGGCGATCCATGGAAGCGTGGTTCTGCTGATGTTTACGGTGCTCTCGAGCAAGGCCGTCCAAGAGAAGATGAAAGACGCGGTTCTGTTCACGCCTCTCGACATCGCGCCGTATGTTCCCCAAGCTCCTCCGAAGCCGAAGACCATGGGCGGCGGAGGTGGAGGCGGGGACCGTTCCCCAATACCCGCCAGCAAGGGCAAGCTGCCGAAGTTTTCGGCCAAACAGTTCACGCCTCCGATGGTTGTGGTCCATAATCCGGAGCCGAAGCTGGTGATGGAGCCGACGTTGATCATTCCGCCGGATACGCCGGTTCCCAACGTGAACATGAACGTGTTCGGCGATCCGCTGGCGAAGATCGGACCTCCCTCGAGCGGTACCGGGGCGGGCGGGGGAATCGGGTCCGGTTCCGGAGGCGGTGTCGGCCCGGGCAGGGGCGCAGGATATGGGCCAGGTGAGGGTGGAGGCTTCGGTGGAGGAGTGTTCCGCGTGGGCGGCGGCGTGTCGGCCCCGGTCGTCCTTTACAAGGTCGACCCCGAATACTCGGATGAAGCGCGGAAGGCCAAGTACTCCGGCACGGTCGTCCTCTACATTGAGGTGGACACCGCCGGAAAGGCCAAGAACATCAAAGTGGTGAAGGGCATTGGGCTCGGTTTGGACGAGAAAGCCATCGAAGCCGTCAACAAGTGGCGCTTCAAGCCCGGTTTGAAGGACGGAAAGCCGGTGGTGGTTGCCGCGCACATCGAAGTGAACTTCAGGCTCCTGTAACCGGGTGGGACATCGGCAAAGAAAAGAGGGCGGCCCTGGGGGCCGCCCTTCTTCATTTTGGGCGAGAGGCTACTGATCGTCCGAAAGATCCACCGGGAACGGCGGGGGCGGGGGCGGCGGCCCTACCGAGTCCAGCCAACGCCTGGCCAGAGTCTCCGCCTTTCCGTTCAGATCGATTCGCTCTTTGGCCTTCTCGGTTCCACTGATCAGGAAGTGGGCGATGACTCCCTCCCCGGACGGCCGCAGTTCCAGGCGGTGCTCGCGAGCATCCAGCCGTAGCATCGGGCCGATCCACGCGATGTGCACCTTGGTGCGGATCCCGTGACCAATCCGCGTCGCCGCGCTCAGCAATTCGGAAGTGAACCTCGCCGTTCGGAGGTTCTCCACGGGCAGGGCGGCGGCCCGCTTCGCTTTTCGCCCGCGGGGCGTCTCGCGTTCTCCTCTCGCTTCCAGGTTCTTCAGGGTGTTCTCCAGATTGTCGCTAAAACTCATGACCGGGTTTTTGATTATCTCAAAAAATGCTCTACGGCGGAGGGGCGCCGCCCTGACAAGCGGGACAGGGACAGATCTTCCGGAAATGATCGTACGAATAGATTCCCGAACTATGCCCGTCGTTCCAGAGAATTCGTACTGCGTAATTCCCGACGGGCTCCACCGATGTCATCTTGAGGGCGGGCTGATATAACTGAAAGGGCGACGGAGTCAGCGGCAGGGCCTGGGGCGGCGTGCCGTGACTCCCGGTACAGTTCGCGCAAGGGCAATGATGACGGAGGTATCGCAAGCCATATTCGCTGCGATGGCCATCCTTCCAGTCGATTTGGATCCCTTTCGATTTGGAGATCGAAATGTGCTCGGGATCCGTAGGCGCTCCGCTTTTCTTCCCGGTGATCATGGCCGCAAAAAATAACTAGTGAATCAGACGTTCGACGTCACGGACGCCGGACAGCCGCCTCATGGCCCCAAGCAGCTTTTCAAGCTGCTTCTGGTCCTTGACATCCACCGTCATCTCGATGACGGCGCCATCGCCGCTGCCGGTCTCGGTCCGGGCCTCGAGATTCCGGATGTTGGTGTTTTCGTTCGAGAGAATCGACGTCAGCTGATTGAGCAAACCGGGCTGGTCGTTGGTGTGAACCACCAGTTTCACGGGGAAGGGCTCGGAAGCGCTTCGCGCCCAGTCTACATCAATCTTACGTTCCGACTCGTACAACAGATTCTGCACATTGGGGCAATTCCGGGAGTGGACCGCGATGCCTTTGCCGCGAGTGACGTAACCGACGATGGCTTCGCCCCGAATCGGATTGCAGCACCGCGCCCGATAGATCAGGAGATCGGCGGCTCCCCTCACCTGAATCGTGAGATCGGCGTCGCCAACGCTGACCGGACCCGGAGCGCCGGCAGGCGACGATTCAGACGTCTGGGGCTTTTCGATCACAGGCTCGGAGGGCACCGAATCGGGAGCCACTTTCTGCAACACCTGCCGGGCGGAGAACCTCCCGTACCCGAGGGCGGCGTACAGATCGTCGATTCTCGAATAGCCGTAGTCCGCCGCGACGCTCTCCAGTTGGCTCCTGGGAATCCGGCCCAGTTGGACCCCGAACCGGCGCGCCTCTTTTTCCAGATACTTCTGTCCGATCTCGAGAGCCTGTGCGCGGGCGGCCTGATTGATGAAATGCTTGATCTTGTTTCGGGCGCGAGAGGTCTTGACGATCGAGAGCCAGTCTTTCGACGGCTGGTGATGGGGTTGCGTCAGGATCTCGACGATATCGCCATTGCGCAGGGAGTATCGCAGGGTGACGATGCGGCCGTTCACCTTGGCCCCAACACACGTATTGCCGACATCGGAGTGGATGGCGTAGGCGAAGTCGATGGGCGTCCCATCGCGGGGCAGCACGATCACGCGTCCGCGAGGCGTAAAGGTGTAAACTTCCTCCGGATAGAGATCCACCTTGAGGGTGGACATAAACTCGCCCGGGTCCTGCATCTCGCGCTGCCACTCCACGAGCTGGCGCAGCCAGCCGATCCTCTGATCCTCTTCCACCGCCCCGTGGCGGCCTTCCTTATACTTCCAGTGCGCCGCGATGCCGTCTTCCGCGACGCGATGCATTTGCTCGGTGCGGATCTGGACCTCAAACGGCTGCCCCTGAGGCCCCATGACCGACGTGTGGAGGGACTGGTAGAGGTTGGGCCGTGGAATCGCGATGAAATCCTTGATTCTCCCGGGGATCGGGTGCCATTCGTTATGGATCACCCCGAGCGCCGCGTAGCAGTTCTTCACCGAATCGGTGACAATCCGCAGAGCCAACAGATCGTATACCTGATCGACGCCGATCCTCTGGCGCTTCAGCTTTTGATAGACGGAATAGGCACGCTTGACACGAGCTTCCACCTTGGCGGGAATCCCCTCGCGCCGCAGTTCGGCCTCGACCTTCTGCCTGATTTCCGTCAGCGTCTCTTCGTTCGAGTGCTTCCTGGCCTCGATCTCGCGAGCGATCTCGGTAAAGGCCTCGGTCTCGAGATAGCGAAAGGAAAGATCTTCCAGCTCGCCACGCATCTTTCCCATCCCGAGACGGTTCGCGATCGGGGCGTAAATTTCCAGGGTCTCGCGGGCAATCCGCTCCTGCCTTTGAGGAGACAGGAAATGCAGCGTCCGCATGTTGTGCAGGCGGTCCGCCAGTTTCACCAGGATCACGCGAATGTCGCTGACCATGGCGAGCAGCATCTTGCGGTAGGTCTCGGCCTGGCGGTCCTCGGCGGAGTGGAAGTCGAGCTTGGTCAGCTTGGTGACGCCATCCACGACGCGGGCGACCTCCTCCCCAAACTCCCGCCGGACGTCGGCGACGCTCACCTGGGTATCTTCGATCACGTCATGGAGCAGGGCGGCCTGGATGGAGACAAGATCGATGCGCATGTCGGCCAGGATGATCGCGACCGACAGCGGGTGAACCATGTAGGGTTCGCCCGAGTCGCGCTTTTGGCCGACGTGGATCTGGTTGGCGAATCGATACGACTTGTCGATAGGAGCGAGGTCTTCCTTGGGGCGCGACTCACGGACCTTCTGCAGCAATTCCTCATGGAGGACATCGCAGACAGCGAGATCGTTCGGCGCGACTGGAGGGGACACTGTTCTTCTATTGTAGGAAGGATTCGACCGCAACGCCGGACGGGAGCGGGCTCTCGATGTCCGGCAACAAAAACGAAGAGCGCCACAACAAGCTGTGGCGCTCTCCCGTTCGCGGCGTAGCGCGAGAGGTCTTACTTGGTCTGATCGAGGACGATGCCGCCCGCGGCAGGCTGGCGTTCGGCCTTGATCTTCTTGGTCTGCAGAGCCTTCTCGACCCAACCGTCGGCGACTTCGACTTCCTTCTTGTATTCTTCCGGGGTATCCACCAAGTCCGCGCGATAGCGGATCAGGAGGTTCATATAAGCCATCGCTTCGTCATACTCCTTGTCGATGTCGAGGGCCTTCTGCATCTGCTTGATCCCGTCATCGAGGGTCGGCATGAACTGCGCGCGAAGCTCTTCGCGGACCTTCTTGTCCTTCAGCGGACCGGGGTCCTCCGGTTTCATGTTCATCTTGTTGCGCGCTTCACGATCGGGCTGGAGCCACTTGGTCCAGGCAATGACGCCCAGCGTGTAGTAGGCTTCCTTGCTGTTGGGATTGATCGCGATCAGCTTACGGTTCCACTCAGCCGCGTCATCCAGTTTCTTCTGGTTGAAGAACAGAGACGCGATCGATGCAGTGGCCAGTTCGTTCTTCGAGTCCAGTTTGAGCACGTGTTGAAACGTATCGTAGGCGTTCTTCGCCATTTGCACGTTCTCTTCCGACTCGGCGCCCGGAATGTACTGGCTCATGTAGGCGGAGGCCAGATAGAGATGGGTGGTCGAGAAGGATGGGTCGAGCTCCACTGCCTTTTGGAAGTAAGCGACCGCTTCAGGAAATTTCGCCTGCCGATACGCCTGGACTCCCTTGTTCAGGTTGTCCCGCGCCTTGAGCTGACTACAGCCGGTAGATACCAGCGCAGCAGCCGCGGCGGCGATCAGAAAAACGGCTGTGTTCGGTTTCATTACTGGCCAGCCTCCATCAATGGGGTCATCAGGCCGACCTTGTCCATACCCACCCCCTTCGCGACATCGATGACTTTCGCGACCGACTCAAACTCGAGGTCGGGATCACCCTTGACAAACATCACGCGCTCGGCGCGGGTTTTGAAAATATCTTCGAGCCGCTTGCCCATCGTGTCCAAAGTGGTGGGCTCGGTATTGATCATCATCGACTTGTCCTTGTTGATGACCACGACCACGGTCCGCTGATCCTGCTCCGCCTGTTGATTCGGCGGCGGCGGCTGCGGAACCAAGGTTTCCAGACCCTTCGGGGTCAAAGGCGTAATGACCATGAAGATGATGATCAAAACCAGCAGAATGTCGATCATCGGCGTCATGTTGATATCTGATTTGGGGCCGCCGGTCCCGCCAACTGCCATTGACATAAGAAGTACTCCTTTTTTTGCCAGATGCGCCCGCTCATTTGGGTTCGAGCGCCATTTCCCCGCCGGACCGCCGCGCCTACTCCTCCTTCTTCTTCTTGGCGGCTTCGTCGGCGGCTGCCGTGCTCCTGTCCTGAACCTGTTCCGTCAGCAATCCGAGTTGGTCAACTCCGGCTGCTCGCATGTTGTTGACCACATCGACCACGACTTCGTACTTGGCACGGGAGTCGGACTTGACATAGCAGGTTTTATCCAGCCGGTTGGTGAGCAAGTCCCGCACCTTGGCCGGAAGCTGGTCAGGCATCGTCTGCGTGTTGCCCAAAAAGACTTTCCCGTCGCGAGTCACCGCCACAACCACCGCGTCTTCCTTGTCGGCGGCCTGCATGGCAATGGGGTTCCTTGTGCGGACCATATCCACAGTCTTGCCTTTTGACAACATCGGCGTGATGACCATGAAGATGATCAGCAGAACGAGCATCACGTCGACCATGGGGGTGACGTTGATCTCGGAGACTACGACGGGAACACTACCTTTCTTTGCCATCTCACCCTCCTCGAACCGGGGGTTTTCGCCTGAGCAGCGGGCCGAACCGTTGGGCTGGCCCGCCCCTCAATCAACTCGCCGGAATCGATCTCGATCGCAAACTTACTTGCGCGCCCCCTGCTTCTGCTGCGAACGCTTGATGAAGTAGTCGATCAGCTCGGAGCTGGAGTTATCCATCTCGACCGTGAACGACTCCACGCGTCCGGTGAAGTAGTTGTACATCCAGACCGCGGGAATGGCGACGAACAAACCGATAGCGGTCGTCACGAGGGCTTCGGAAATACCGCCGGCAACCGCACCAAGGCCGGTCGACTTCTCCGTCGAGATGCCCTTGAAGGCGTTGATGATGCCGACCGTGGTGCCGAACAGACCGACGAACGGACCCGTGGATCCGATGGTCGCCAAGCTTGGGGTTCCACGCTTCAATTCAGCCTGCACGATCGCTTCGGCGCGCTCCAGGGCGCGCTTCGAAGCCTCGATCTCTTCACCCGAGATGTCATTGCTCATCTGGTGCGCCTGGAACTCCTGTAACCCGGCCACGACGACTTTCGCCAAGTGGCTCTTCTTGAAGCGATCGGCAATCTTGATCGCTTCATCCAACCGGCCCTCGCGAAGAGCGCCGGCGACTGCTGGGGCAAAAGCTCGCGACTGCTTGCGCGCCGCACTGAATGCCAGCAGACGATCAATCATCACGCCGATGGACCAAGCCGACATCAGAAACAGAATGACGACGACTGCTTTGGCCATCCAGCCCATCTGGTTCCAAAGAGAGCGAGGGTCCCATCCGACCGCAGCCCCCTCCTGGAGCATAAACAGAAACGACCACAACTGAACCTGTAAGAAAAGCATTCTCCAATCTCCTGCGAGTTGATTTACTGACTAGGGCCGCAAGTGCGGAATGACCCGCGGCCCTGGAACTACTGACTCAACGTAAAGTTGACATCAATCACGGTAACGACCTCCACGGGTTCGCCATTGAGCAAGGTGGGCTGGTACAGCCACTGCCGAACGGCGTCCATCGCGGAGGGAACCAACAGAGGGTGCCCGCTCGCGGCCTGGAGGTTCTGAATCGTGCCGTCTTTGCCGATGATCGCATTCAGCCGGACCGTTCCCTGAATGCGGGCCTGTTTCGCCAACGGCGGATAAAGTGGTTTGGGCGATCGGACTAACTTCGCGCTTTGCACATTACCGCCCACGCGGATACGCTGCGGGGCGGCCGGCTTGGGCGCTTCGGTCTTGACCGGAGGGGGAGGAGGCGGCGGGGCCGCGGACGGCAGTCCGCCGATAATGCCGCCAATCACGCCGCCGGTAACGCCTCCGGGAACGCCACCCGGAACGCCACCGACTACGCCCTGCACGCCGGAAGCGGGAGGAAGTTCCTCTTCCTTGATCATCGCGATATCTTTAGGAATCTGTTTTGGCTGCAGCAATTTGCCCGCGTCAAACTGACGGGGAATCACCTTCACCACTTTCACCGGAGCGGCCGGTGGGGGCGGCGGCGGCGGCGGTGGAGGCGGCGGCGCCAGAAAGACCGCACTTAACTGGTTGATCTTAAGTGTTTCCGTAAAGATCAGCGGAATCAGGATCATCACGCCAATCAGTCCCATTTGCCCGAGGAACGACACCATGATCGTCCACGGCGTGTTCGTCTTTCCTACCCCGTCTACGAACGTCTGCTCAAACATAACCCGTCCTCACTTGGAGCGGCCTGACGACCGCGGTTTACTTTGCCTTCTTCGCCAAAGTCTTCTCCTGCGGTTTGACGGCCGAGACCCTGGCCGCCGGCACCGGAGCCGACTTTCCTCCTCGCTTACGCGCCTCGAAGTAATTCTGCCAACCCACCACAATCGGGCTTGCGACAAAGACCGACGAATACGTTCCGATCAGGATGCCAACCACCATCGCGAACGAAAAGCCGTTCAGGACCGGACCGCCGAACAGCCAAAGCGCCAGGACCGTAAGGAACGTCAAGCCCGACGTCAAGGCGGTCCGGCTCAGCGTCTGATTCACGCTTTTGTTGATGATCGATTCCAGCTTCTCCCGGCGCAGCAGCTTCAGGTTCTCCCGGATACGATCAAAGATCACGATCGTGTCGTTCATGGAATAGCCGACCAGCGTCAACAGCGCCGCGATGACCGTCAGGGAGACCTCCTTATCAAAGATGGAAAACAGCCCAACGGTGATGAGGACGTCGTGGAACACGGCGATCACGGCGGCCACTCCGTAAATCCACTCGAACCGAAAAGCAATGTACACCAGCATGCCGCCGAGCGCAAGCAGCGTCGCGTTGACCGCCTGGGTGCGCAGGTCGCGAGCGACCTTGGGACCGACGATCTCCACCTGACGGATGGCGAACGGCGCCAGGAAACACTCCTGCTTGAGGGTTGCCAGGACGGCGGGAGTCACACCCGGGACACCGGACAGCTGGTCGAAGCCGGTGATCAGACCTGAACGGGGAGGCTGGTTGCGAAAGTCCAGGATGTCCTTCACCAGTTGCTGCAATTTCTGGTCGTCCAACTGGGCGCCCGCTTTCTGAAGCGGCTCCCGCAGCCTGGTGATCAGGGCGTCCTGGCTGGCATTTGTAAAGTCCAACTGGCCGCCTGGCGACTTAGCAAAGGTCGTCTCGAGCGTCTGGAGCATTTTGCGCCGCGTCGCATCGAGTTCACGCTCGTCCTTCAACTCGGTACCGATGATTACTTCATTGTTACCGTCGGTGAGGCCCTGGACGGTGATATCGCCGGCGATGGTTTTGGCCAGTGCGGACCGGATCTGGGCGACGGGAGGAGGACCGGAGAAGCGCACGTACATCAGGGCGCCGCCGGTGAAGTCAATCCCCCACTTGATGCCGCCTTTCATGGCAATACTCCCCAACCCAGCGGCCGTCAGCACCAGCGAGGCGATGATGAAGGGCCACTTCTTCCCGAGAAAATCGAAGTTTGTGTCTTTGAATAACTCCATCGAATCCCGTAGCTGCTGGTGCCCGATACCCTAGACACCAACTCTTTCCACTTTGTTCCCTGGGGGGAACCGCCGGCCTTTCTGGGACAGTTCGGTATTGTACACCGATTTTGACCGCCGCGGGCGCCCCCTGGTACTCAAATACTCAATTCCGTCAACTGCCGCTTGCCGACCATCTGGTAGTCGAAGATCACCCGCGACACGAAGACCGCGGTGAACACGTTGGCAATCAAGCCGATGACGAGGGTAACGGCAAACCCCCGAACCGGTCCCGTTCCGAAGATGAACAGGAATGCGCACGAGACAATCGTCGTCACGTGGGTGTCGATGATCGTGAGGAAGGCCTTGCTGAAACCCGCGTCGATCGCCGACACGACGGTCTTTCCCGCGCGCAGTTCTTCCTTGATGCGCTCAAAGATCAGGACGTTGCTATCGACCGCCATACCAATGGTCAGAATCACGCCGGCGATGCCTGGCAGCGTCAGAACCGCCCCGAAGTAGCCCAAGGCCGCCATCAGGAGGACCGTATTGAGAATGAGAGCGAGCACGGCATTGACGCCGCTCGCCCTGTAATAGAAGAGCATCATGAGGATGACGGCCGTCAGTCCGACGATACCGGCAATGAGCCCCTGCCGGATGGAATCGGCGCCCAGCGACGGGCCGACCGACCGTTCCTCGCTGTACACAATCCCGGCCGGCAGCGATCCCGAGCGGAGGTACTGCGCCAGGTTGGACGCCTCCGTCTCGCTGCCCAGATTGGTGATCCGTCCGGAGTCCTCAATGCGGCTTTGAATCGTCGCCACGCTGATCAACTGGGCGTCCAGCGCAACCCCCAGGCGGTTGCCCACGTTCGATTCGGTGTGGCGGCCGAACCGCTTTCCGGCATCGGGACTCAGCGTAAAAGAGGTTTCCCATTTACGAAATTCGTCCTGCCCGGCCCGCGCATTGCGCAGATCGCGGCCGGTGACAAGCGCAGTCCGGGTCACCAGGTACCAGGACTCGCCCCCGCCGCCCCGCGACAATTCCTTCATCAGCCTGGTTCCCACGGGCAAGACGCCGCCGTGCTTGGCGCGGGCGTCCTGTTCGTTGCCGAACGGGCCATCCTTCACTTCGTGAATCCCCAGAACGGCCGCCGTTCCGATGATCTCTTTCACCCTGGCAGGATCGTCGACCCCCGGCAACTGGACCATGATCTCGAACTCCGCGTCGGCGCGTCCATGCTGCTGCACGATCGGCTCGGTGAGGCCGAGATTGTTAATTCTTGTGCCGATGGTCTGAATGGACCGATCGACGGTCTCCCGCTTTAAGGCGATCAGTTCGGTGGGCCGCAGGGTCAGCTTGTAGTCGGTGGAGTTTTCCGGGGTCAGCAGCCACGCATTAAAGCGCTCGTTGATCAGACCGCGGAACTCGCTGGTCCGCTGTGGAGGCACACCCTTGACATTGACCTGGATCGAATCGGCCTGCTCAACGCCCTGCGGGTCGTTGCGGTCCATTGAGGCGTAATCGATGTTCAGGCGCTTCAGTTCGTCCTTCAAGCGCTCGATCAGATTGTCCGCCTCCCCCTTGATGGCATCCTGAACCTGAACCTGCAGGATCAGGTGGCTGCCGCCTCTCAGGTCCAGGCCCAGGCGAATGTTCTTCTCCAGGTTCTTCTTCACGTCGGCGCCGCTCTTAGGAATCCCGAAGATTCCAAAAAGACACAGCAGAACCGTGGCGATGATAATGATCGTCTTCGTCGTCAGATTCTTCTGCATGGATTTTCTTCCTGCTTCGAGTTGCCCGGGGAGCGGAGATGTCTCGATTCTACCGCGCTACTTCGGCTCCTTGGGACCCATCAGGCTCGATACCGAACTGCGCGCAATCTGTAGTTTTACCCCATCGGGCTTGACCCGCACAACCAGGGTGTCATCGTCGCTGACCGACACGATGGTTCCTATGATGCCACCACTGGTGACGACGACGCTGCCGCTCTGCAACTCGGAGAGCATCTTCTGCTGCGCTTTTTTCTGTCTCTGCATGGGCAGAAACACGAGCAGGTAGAAGATGGCAAAAATGAGGACTACCGGCAGAAAGCTGAGTGCGGGATTCGGCGTACTTTGGAGGAGCAGGGCGGCTGTCACTTCGCGGCCTCTTCGGATGTCAGTGTTCAGGGAGTTCGGACTCGGGAACGGTCTACACCTCGACCGGCGTCCCACGCACAGACTTAAGATATTGGGGGAATTTGCCCAAAATGATAGATTCCCGCATCTCCCGCATGATGTCAAGATAGCGTGACAGATTGTGTCGGGTGGCCAAAGAGGAAAAGAGGATTTCTCCCGCCTGGAACAAATGGCGAAGATAGGCTTTGGAGTAATTCCGGCAGGTCTCGCAGTGGCAATCCGGATCGAGGGCGGAAGCGTCTTCCTTGTATCTGGAGTGCTTGATGATTACCCGGCCCCGCGACGTGAACAGGTACCCGTTACGAGCGTTCCGCGTCGGTAACACACAGTCCATCATGTCGATACCGCGAGCGACATACTCCGGAAGCTCTTCGGGCATGCCGACGCCCATTGCGTAACGCGGGCGGTCTGGAGGTAGCAACGGTTCGGTGACCTCAACCATCTCCAGACTCAGCGGCCGAGGCTCTCCGACCGAGAGGCCGCCGATCGCGTAGCCATCCGCGTCCAACTCCCGCAGCCGCACTGTGCAATCTTTCCGCAGGTCGGCGAACATCGACCCCTGGACGATGGGGAACAGGGAGTGACGGGTCGAGAGCGCCTCCCGCCGCGATCGAAAGTGCCGGTACGCCGTCTCCGCCCAAGCCACGGTGCGTTGCATGGACACGCGGGCGGATTCGTGGCTTACGGGGTACTCGGGGCACTCGTCGAGCACCATCAGGATGTCGCTGCCATAGGCCAGTTGGACGTCCACCGTCGACTGGGGAGTGAACTGGTGAGCGTCCCCGTTCAGGTGCGAGTTGAAGATCACACCCTCGTCCGTGATCTTCCGCAGCCCCGAGAGGCTGAAGACCTGAAAACCGCCGGAATCCGTCAGGATCGCGCCGGGCCAGGACATGAACCGGTGCAGACCGCCCAACCGCGCGATGGTCTCATGCCCGGGGCGCAGGTAGAGGTGATACGTGTTGGCGAGTACGATTGTCGCCCCGAGATCCCTCCACAGGTCCCGCTGCGTCAGTCCCTTGACCGTCGCCTGGGTTCCCACGGGCATGAAGGCCGGTGTCTCGACATCGCCATGTCCGGTATGCAGGATACCGGCGCGGGCCCGCGTTTCCGCGCATTCGGCGATCACCTCGAACGTCACCCCTCGTACTTGCGGCACCTCTTTCATCTTAAGTAGACTCAGGCGTAGTGCGGAACTTATCTCTGGTCTTCCTGCTGGCGGCTTTCCTGCTGCCGGCGCAAAACACGTCGCGTGTGTATATGAGCGCCAAGCGTCCCCGCGCCCTGGCCCTGATCGGCGATCGCTATCACAGCCCGGTGTACATCCGGGACAACCTGGCGACGGCTTTCATGCACGAGAACATCCCCGTCACGTTCATCGAAAACGTGGAGGAACTGAACGCCGACAACCTCAAGAACTTCGAGCTACTGGTGATTCTTCGCGACGGCATGAACTGGCCGAACGGTTACGCCAAAGAGCCTGTCAAGTGGATGACCGATGCCCAGCAGAAAGCCATTTGGGATTTCGTCAACTCCGGCGGCGGGTTCCTGGCTCTGCACAACGCGCAAGGCATCTATCCTCCGGGCGGGCTCTATTACAAGCTCTTCGGAGGCGATTACGGCGGGCACCCCAAGCCGTATGTCTTCACCGTTCGCATCGAGGACAAAAACCACCCCATCACTTCGGGCGTGGAGGACTACTCGATGTTCGATGAACAACACACGGTGAAGTACTACCTGGACCGCGAGCACCTGCTGCTGCGCTCGATCGCGCCCGATAACCTGCAGTCGGAAGCCGGCTGGTGGCGGGAGATGGGACAGGGCCGGTTTGTTTATCTCGCGCCCGGCCACACCCCGCAGGCCCTCGGCCATCCGATGATGCAGCGGCTGATTCGCAACTCGCTGAACTGGCTGCTGAAGAACCGGTAGGTCACGGCTCAAAGGGATGAAAGCCCAGCCGCCGCACGGTAGCGCAGGCGTTGTCGTGATCGGCCGGCAGCACGTAGAAGAAGGCGCCGACGCGTTCGGACTGAAAGATGACGCCGCCGCGATAGCGGTCGGCCTCCACGTAGTACTCCAATCCACTTTCGGTGAGGGCGCTCTCCAGGGCCAACGCGTCACGAAGGCGTTTGGCGATGAACACCAGATCCATCTCGGCGTCGCCGAAGAACTCCGCTTCGCGCTTCATTGAAACTCCTTCGGTACCGAGAAGAGCGTGTCCCTTCCCAGAAGCCATTTCGGATCCAGGCGGCGCTTGACATCCATCATGGCTTCCATCTCGTGGCGGGAGTATTGGAGCTCGAGCAGGTGAGCCTTGCGCTTGCCCAGACCATGCTCCGCGGAGACAGTTCCGCCGAAAGCCACGGCATGGCGGGCGAGTTCGCGCATCGCCTCGGCCGCGCGGCGGCAATCGTCATCGTTTGACGGCAGAATGTTGGCGTGCAGATGGGCGTCGCCGATGTGGCCGAACAGGACGAAGGAGCCGGCAAAGTCGCGGCTGAGCACCTGATGATAAGTTCGCAGCATGTCGCGGTTGCGGTCGAGAGGCACGGCGTAGTCCGAGCCGAATTTCATGAAGCCACGGCGGCGCACGCGATCGTTCACCAACTCCGGCAGCGAGTGACGAAACCGCCGGAACCGCTCGCGGTCGCCCGCGGAGGTTCCGAACCAGGAGTCATCGAGGAGGGCGCCGGACGAATCAATCCGGTCATGCCAGGGATCGGCCGGGCGATCGTCTTCAATCAGTAGCGCCGCGCGAGCCGCCGCCGGAATCTCCGGGTAGCGCGAACGGAGCAAGCCGAGGGACGCTTCGTCGAGGTACTCGAGCATGCGGGGTGGATCATGAAACCGCCACGCTTCCACGGCATCGATGGCACGATCGTCATCGGGAAAGAACACGACGCCGGAAAGTAATTCCGCCGGCGCGGGCAACAGGCGCGCGCCGGCCTCGAGGATCACACCCAAAGTGCCTTCCGATCCGACAAACAGATCGATCCAGTCCATCCCGGGGCGGAGCGGGTACCCGGCGGTGTGCTTGGTGGTATCGGGCAGCCGCAGCGCCGGGACCGGGAAATCAATCGCGTCGCCGCGCCGCACGTCCAGCACACTGCCGTCCATGAGGGCGACTCGGAGACGCAGCACATGCCGACGCGTGTCGCCGTATCGAAAGCTGCGCGAGCCGCTGGCGTTGGTGGCGAAGGTCCCGCCGAGCGAGGCAGCCGTCTCGGTGGGATCCGGAGCGTAGAACTGCCGGGTTGCGGCGGCAGCGGCGTGAAGATCACGAAGCAGCACGGCTGGGCCGACGACGGCGTGCCCGCGGGCGATATCGAGGCGGTTCAGCCGGTCGAGCGACAGCAGCCAGCCTCCCGAGGAGACTCGCCCGCCCGTCACCCCCGTGCCCGCGCCGGCCACCGTAACGGGAACCCGTTCCGCGGTGGCGCGCCGCAACACGTCCAGGAGTTCCGCTTCCGAAGCCGGCGTGAAGAGAAGATCGGCGTGTCCCCGATATCCGGAGGCGTCTTCGACGATCACCGGCACACTATACTTCCAGGATCACCGGCATGATCAAGGGGCGCCGCGAGGTCTGCTTGGCGATGAACCGCTTGAGGTCGGTACGGATCTTTTCCTTGATGACGCCCCAGTCGGCTATCTCTTCGGTCGACGAAGCCGCGAGGGTGTTGGCCACGACCTGGCGGGCGCTCTGCAACAGCCCGTTGCTCTCATCGGCGATCGAGAAACCGCGGGTCACGATTTCCGGCAGGGTCTCGGCGCGCCCGGTGTGCTTGTTGATCGCGATGATGGGCAGGACGATGCCGTCTTCCGACAGCAGGCGGCGGTCACGGATCACCACATCCTCCACCACCTCGTCCACCGTTCCGGAGTCGATGCAGACACGGCCGACAGTGACGCGGCCCGACTTGCGGGCGCCAAAGTGATCCAGTTCGAGCACGTCGCCGGTCTCCATGATGAAGGTCTTTTCGAGGCCGGAGCCCGAGAAGTGCTGGGCCAGTTTGGCATGCTTGGCCAGTTGACGGTACTCGCCGTGAATGGGCACAAAGTAGCGGGGCCGCAGCAGGTTCAGCATCAGAGCCAGTTCCTCCTGGCTGGCATGGCCGGACACATGGATCGGAGGAGTCATGTTGCCGTAGATGACGTCGGCGCCGCGCCGCGATAGATGGTCGATCATACGGAAGATGGCTTTCTCGTTGCCGGGAATGATGCGGGCGCTCAGCACCACGGTGTCGCCTTCCCGGCAGGAGATGTGCTTGTGGTTGTCGACGGCGACGCGAGACAAAGCCGACATCGGCTCACCCTGGGTGCCGGAGATCAGCACCGTGACCTTCTTGGCCGGCGTCGAGTCCACGTCCTGCGGACGGATGAGCAAGGCGTCGGGAATCTCCAGCAGCCCGAGCGAGTGGGCAATCTCGACGGTCGCGATCATGCTGCGGCCGGCCAGCGCCACTTTCCGCCCGAACTCGGCCGACAGCTCCATCGCCATCTGAATGCGATGAATCGACGAACTGAAGCAGGACAGGATTAACCGGCGCTCGGTGCGGTTGAAGATGTCTTCCATGCGCGGGCGTACGGCCCGTTCCGACTCGGTGTACCCCGGCCGGTCGACGTTGGTCGAGTCCGAAAGCAGAAGCAACACGCCGCGCTTGCCGTACTCGGCGAGGCTGTGCAGGTCGAAGGGCTCGTTGTCGAGGGGCGTGGGATCGACCTTGAAGTCGCCGGAATGCACGATCACGCCGAGGGGCGTGGTAATGGCCAGACAGACGGCGGAGGGAATGGAGTGCGTGACGTGGATGAACTCGACCTTGAAGGGTCCGATCTCCAGGACCTCCTTCGGCTGGACCGGCTTTAGCCTGGGCTCCTCGCCGAGCTCATGCTCCTCCAGGCGGCGTTCCACCAGGGCCAGCGTGAACGGCGTCCCATAGACGGGCACGTTGAAATCGGCGAGGAAATACGGGACGGCCCCGATGTGATCTTCGTGGCCGTGCGTAAGAATCAGCGCACGCACCTGGCTCGCGTGCTCGTTCAGGAAGGTCAGGTCGGGCGTGACGATATCGACGCCCAGCAACTCGTCTTCGGGAAACATCATGCCCGCGTCGACGACGATGATGTCGTCGCCATAACGGATGGCCATGATATTCATCCCAAACTCACCCAGGCCGCCCAGGGGAATGACCTGGAGTTTTTGTTCCGGCATAACCTCCCAAAGTAACACTTACGCTGAAATTGAGCTATGAGAGCTGAGTTCCCGTCAGTAGACGGGAGTTCCTCCCGGAGGCCTCGTCTTCCACCGCCGATGGATCCACAGCCACTGATCCGGGTACTGGCGGATGACCGATTCGAGTTGCCGGTACAGCGCCTGGGTGTCCGCAACCATGTCGCCGGTGACCGGGACGGGCGGATAGAACTTGAGGACAAAGCGCTGTTCGAGCGGCTCCCACAGGGCGAATCCGGGAATCACCGTGGCGCCGGAGTGCGCCGCAAAGCGCGCGAACGCGCTCCCGGCGCATGCGGGGACGCCAAAAAAGTCCACAAACACGCCTTCGCCGGCGGCCACGTTCTGGTCGATCAGAATGCCCACGGCTTCGTTGTTATGGAGCGCGCGCAGGATGGAACGGGCGTACTCGCCGCGGCCGATGATTCGGTTTCCGGAAAGCGAGCGGCGCGATTCGATCCAGCCGTCGAGCAGCGGGTTGTCGAGCGGCCGCACGACGACGTGCATCGGGGAAGCCATCAGGGCATGGGAGAACGCGCTCAGCTCCCAGCAGCCCAAGTGGGCCGTGGCGAACAGAACGCCTTTGCCGTGCCGCCGCGCTTCCTCGAAATGTTCGAACCCTTCGTAACGGATCCAACGGGAGACCGTCCGGCGATCGATTCGGGGAAAGCGGGAAAAGACGACCAACTGGCGCGCCAGCGAGCGGTAGACGCCATCCACGATTTTGCCGCGGCGGTCCTCCGGCATCTCCGGAAAGGCCAGTTCGAGATTGCGCATCGCGACGGCGCGCATTCGCGGAACGGCCCCGTCGAGGCAGCGGGTCACTCCGCGGGCGACCACCTCGGCCAGGGGCCGGGGTAAGCAGGCAAGCTTGCCCACCAGAAGGCGCGCGCAGAGGTACTCGGCCCAGTTGCGAACCGCGGAGCGCTGCTGCATCAGAGGTTGGGGCCGACCTTCGATCCGCAGGGCCGGCCGGACACCGGCGCCACGGAACACCCGAAGGGCGCGCTAAAGCGCGCCGCCTGAAGGGCCGCCCCACACGGGTTGAGGAAAGGGCATCTCTTCACCGGATCCACCCGCCGCCGATGACCACGTCTTCCGAGTAGAACACCGCCGCCTGACCCGGAGTGACGGCGCGCTGCGGTTCGTCGAAGACCACCTCCACCTGCCCGGAATCGCTCGCCGGATATAGCGTCGACCACGCCGCCAGGTGCTTGTTACGGATCTTCACCTGCGCCCGCTCGGGCTTCCGAATCGGCTCCCAGGACACCCAGTTGACGCCATCGGCCACCAGGCGAGAACGCAGCAGGTGCTCATCGCGACCCACGACAACGCGCTGGCTGGAAGGCTCGGTCGCAATCACGTACAACGGCTCGCCCACAGCCACGCCCAACCCGCGCCGCTGTCCGACCGTATAGCGGTGCACGCCTTTGTGCTCGCCAACGAGGCGGCCATCGGCAGTAACGATGTTCCCGATCACCGGGTCGCGAGGGGTTCCCTGTTCCTCCAGGTAGGCGTCCAGAAATGCCGCGTAATCTCCGTTCGGCACAAAGCAGATTTCCTGGCTGTCGGGCTTGTCCGCGATCGGAATCCCCAGCTCCTGCGCCCGTCTCCGAACGTCCGGCTTGGTGAATTCCCCCACCGGAAACAGCGTGCGGGCCAACTGCGCCTGCGTGAGTCCCCACAAAAAATAGGTCTGGTCCTTCGAAGCATCGACTCCGCGGCGCATCTCATAACGGCCGGACGTTTCATTGAACCCCAGGCGGGCGTAGTGGCCGGTAGCGATCTTGGCCGCGCCTACCGAGTCCGCCATCTCGAGAAACCGATCGAACTTGATGAAGTTGTTGCACAGCGTGCAGGGGATGGGCGTTCGCCCGGCGAGGTAATCCTCGACAAAAGGCCTGACCACCTGCTGCTCGAACTGCTCCTCGAAGTTCACGACGTAGTAGGGGATGTCCAGTTTCTCCGCCACCCACCGCGCGTCGTAAACGTCGTCGAGCGAACAGCAGCGTCCCGTCGCACCCTCGGACTGCAACTGCGGGAGACGCCGCTGATTCCACAACTGCATCGTCAGGCCGACGACGCGATGGCCGTCGCGGACCAGCATGGCGGCGACGGCGGAGCTATCCACGCCGCCCGACATGGCAACGGCAATGGTCTGGTCAGGCATGGGCGGGAGTCTCCACCGAAATCCTGCGCAGATGCGCCGCGGCGTCGACGACGGCGTCGATCAGGAGGTCCACCTGTTCCCGCGTGTTGCCGCGTCCCAACGAAAACCGGATGGACGATTTCGCCTGATCGCGGCGCAGGCCGATCGCCGTCAGGACGTGCGACGGCTCGATCGAACCGGAGGAGCAGGCAGCGCCGCTCGAAACGGCGAAGCCGCGCAGGTCGAGCGCGATCACCATCGCCTCGCCCTCGATATAGTCGAAGCGCAGGTTGGTGGTGTTGGGCGCGCGCCGGGCGCGATCACCATTCACGTAAACCGAGGGCACGCGCTCCAGAATCCCGGTTTCCAGCCGGTCGCGCAGCGACGCCAGGTCTGGGGCGTCCTGGCCGGCGAGTTCGGCCGCCCGGCCCATCGCCACGGCGCCCGGAACGTTTTCCGTTCCAGGCCGGCGCTCGCGCTCGTGCTTGCCGCCGAACAGGATGCTCGAGAGGTGGGTGCCCTTCCTCACGTAAAGGACGCCTACGCCCTTCGTCGCGCCGATCTTGTGCCCGCTCAGCGAGTACAGATCCACGCCGAGTCTCTCCACGTTCACGTCGACTCGTCCGGCGGCTTGCACCCCGTCGGAGTGGACGACAACGCCCGCGGCACGCGCGATTGCCGCGATCTCCGGTACCGGCTGAATCGTGCCCAGTTCATTGTTGACATGCATCACGGAGATGAGCGCTGTCTGGCCGCGCAACGCGGCGCGAATGGCATCCGGGTCGACGACGCCGCTCGACCCGACCGGTATGCAGGTGACCTCGCCGCCCTCCCGCTCAATCTGGGCGCAGGCGCTCAAAACGGCCGGGTGTTCGATCGCCGTGGTGATCACGTGCTTGCCGGCGCACGGCCGGGTCGCGCCCAGAAGCGCAAGGTTGTCGGCCTCGGTGCCGCCGCTGACAAACACAATGTCCTGAGGCCTGGCGCTCAACAGCGCCGCGGTTTGGCGGCGGGCCCGCTCCAGGCGCTGTTTGGCCACCTGGCCGAAATGATGGATACTGGATGCGTTCCCATACACCTCGGCCAAACACGGCACGAGCGCCTCCAAAACCTCGGCGGAAACGGGCGTCGTGGCGTTATGGTCGAAGTAATAACGCTGCACGAGATCCATTGTAACAATGCCTTCCCGCAGACCTGCCGCTCCCGTCATCACGCTGACCACGGATTTCGGCCTAGCCGACCACTATGTCGGCACGATGAAAGGGGTGATCGTGGGCATCGCGCCCGCCGCGCGCGTGGTGGATCTGTCGCACGAGGTGAGCGCCTATCGGGTTTCGAGCGGCGGCTTCGTGCTTGCCCAGGCCTACCGCTATTTCCCGCCGAAGACGGTGCATATCGCAGTGGTCGACCCCGGCGTCGGCACGTCGCGCCGGCCTATCCTCATGGAAGCGGCCGGCCAGTATTTCGTCGGACCCGACAACGGCATTTTCTCGATGGTGTTCTCGCGTGAACCCGGGCACAAAGTGCGCGCGGTCACGGCGGAAAAGTACTGGCTTCGACCGGTCAGCCAGACGTTTCACGGCCGCGACATTTTTGCGCCTACTGCGGCGCACCTGGCGGCGGGCGTGCCACCGGCCCGGTTTGGCAAACTCATCGACGACTACCTGCGGCCTCTCTCCGAAAGACCCGTGCGGACCGCGAGGCGCGGCTGGACCGGCGCGATCCTTCACGTTGACCGCTTCGGCAATCTCATCACGAACTTCGAGTTCGACGAGTTCCCGCAGATCGGCGCCGGCCGCTTCGAGATGCAGGTGGGCCTTCAGATCGTCCGCCAGTTCGTCCACAATTACGCCGAGTGCCCGCACGGGGAACCCTGCCTGATCTCCGGCAGCTCAGGATATTTGGAGGTCTCGGTGAACCAGGGCTCGGCGGCCCGGCAACTCGGCTGCGGGGCCGGGGCTCCGGTGGAGCTGACGATCTATTGAAGCCGCTCTCCTGCTACCTTGATAATTGATGACTGCCTGCCGGTTTGCCGCCCTCACGTGCCTCGTGATTCTTCCCCTTGCCGCGCAACTGAAACCCAAGGACGTACGCGCCATCGCCAAAGACGGTTCCAAGGCCATTCCGCGTCTGCGCGAACTGCTGAAGGACAAGGATCCGGCGATCCGCGCCGAGGCCGCCAAGTCCATCGGCGAGATCAACAGCGCGCAAGGACTGGACGCGCTGCTGGAGGCCATGAAGGACAATCATCCGGAGGTTCAGATTCGCGCCACCGACGGGCTGGTGAACTTCTACCTGCCCGGGTACCTGCAGACCGGATTGACGGCCCGCATTCGCGGCGTCGGCAAGGCCGTCCCGTTCCGCTCGGCCGGTGAGAATGACCAGGTGGTGGAGCCCTACGTGCAGGTCCGGCCGGACGTGATCGAGACGCTGGGAAAGACCTCGCGCGGCGGATCCTCCATGGATTCGCGCGCCAATGCGGCGCGCGCTGTCGGCATCCTTCGAGGGAAGGCCGCGGTACCGGAGTTGCTGGAGGCGATGCGCTCCAAGGACTCCAAGGTGATCTACGAGAGCCTGGTGGCGATTCAGAAGATTCAGGACCGCAGCGCCGCGCCGAGAATCCGCTATCTCCTGAACGATTTCGATGAGCGGGTCCAGATCGCGGCGATCCAGGCCACCGGCCTGCTTCGCGCCGAAGAATCCGCCGCCGACGTGGCGCAGGTCTACAGCCGCACCAAGAAGACCCATGTCCGCAAAGCGGCGCTGTTCGCACTGGCCCACATTCCGGATCCCAACAGCCGGGCGCTGTTCCAGCAAATGCTGACCGACAAAGATGAGGATCTGCGCTCTGCCGCCGCCGAAGGCCTCGGACGGCTGAGGAAGAAAGAGGACATGGATGTCCTGAGAAAGGCCTTCGAGAGCGAAGGGAAGCCGTCCGCGCGCCTGTCGATGGCGTTTGGCCTGGTGATGTTGGGCGACCTGGAGCTATCGGAGTTCAGCCCGCTGCAAACGCTGATCAACACGCTCAATTCGAAGGCCCGCCAGGGCGAAGCGCTCGCTTTGCTCGAGGAACTGACCCGAAACGAGGAGGTCCGCCGGAAGGTACTCCCGGTGCTGGCGACGGGGACAAAGGACGAGAAGATTTACATCGCGCGGGCTCTGGGCAGGAGCGGAGGGGCCGAGAGCGTCGGCCCGCTCGAAAAGTTGACGGATGATGTGGAACCGGAAGTCGCCCAGGAAGCCATCCGGGCTTCCAAGAGCGTAAAGTCGCGCCTGTAAGTCTACTTCGACTTCCTCTGCTTCTGCTGGCCGACGCGGATCTTGAAGGCCTTCTGCTGCTGTTCCTGCCAGCCCTTCCAATCGAATCGCTTGGAGGCCTCGGCAACGTACACCTCGGGATCCGTACTCTTGGGAAGGACGGCCATCAGCGTGGCGGACATGGTTCCGTCGGGGCTCGAAATGCGGAAACGCTTCACGTTGGGAATCTTCGCCATGATCTTTCTCAGTCTAACATGGCTTTTTTGAGGCGAAGAAAGCGGCCCGCCGCCACTCCGGTCACGATCGCCAGCCACAGCGCGTTGGCTGGGACCTGCAGGTGGAAATCGACGGCGGAGTGGACCAGCACCGCCGCCAGGGAAAGTGCAATCGCACCACTCCAGGCATCCCGGGCACGCCACGCAGCGACGAACAGCAAGCCGATCAGAGTCCACCAGGGGACAAACAGGATCGCCGCCCCCACCAGTCCCAGTTCGCTCGTGATTTGCAGGTAGTCGTTATGAGCCTCCATCCAGCGGAGGTCGCTGGGCTCGGTGCGGACCAGCGGGTAGACGGCCGGGAACGTGCCCGGCCCCCATCCCAACCACGGCCGGACTTCCACCAGCCGCCAGGTGTCCCGCCAGATGGTCAGGCGGCCTTCCTGGTTGAGGTATCCGGGCCGTTCGAAGAACAGAAAGCGATGCGCCACCGGATCGAGGCCGATCCAGGCGCCATAGCCGGCCGTCGCGATCAGCAGGAGAGCCACAGCGGCCGCAACTTGCCTGCGCCGCGTGACGGCGGCGAGATAGGCCCCGCACGCTACGGCGGCGGCCAGGGCGCACACAATTCCCGCGCGCGAGCGGGAAAAGGCCACCGCCAGCAGGAGTACGACGGTGGCCAGCCAATAGAACCCCCCGGACGACTTGCGAGTCACGGCGGCCGCCAGCGTCGGGCCTATCGCGAGCGTCAACAGGCCGGCAAAATGGCTGTGATTCAAATAGGTGCCGGTCGCGTCTTCCAGGTATTTGGTCTTGACGTACCAGAAGATCTGCTGGTGCCCGGTTAAATACTGGGACAGCCCGTAGGCCGCTTCACACACCGCCAGCCCGATCAGCCCGTAGCGTAGGATGACGGCGCCGCTCCGGCGTTCGCAGAGGTACGCCACCGACGCCGCGGCGACGTAACTTACCCAAAGAGAGACCCAGTACACCGAACGCGCGGGCACTTCGCTCCAGGGAGTCCGGATGGCGGCGTAGACCAGCAGGAGCGCAGGTGCGCGGAGGAACCAGCCCAAGCCCATGGAATCTTTGTGGGACCAGGCGAGGGCCGCCACGAGCGATACGGCTGCGCCCGCCGATGACCAGGCGAGGGCCGGTGTCCCCCCCAGCGCGAACGTGGTCGCGACGGCGATCGCCAGCAGGGCCCACTCGATTGAGCGCACGACACATTCTACCGTTCCCCTGCACGGTAACCCGTGATACTCTGCAAGAAAGTCATGGCATCGCGAAGTGTCAACAAGGTCATCCTGCTCGGACATCTCGGCAAGGACGCGGAGACCCGTTTCACCCCGCAGGGCGTCCCCGTCACCAGTTTCTCCGTAGCCACCAACCGCCGCTTTAAGGACACTCAAACCGGCGAGTGGAAGGACGAGACGGACTGGCACAACATTGTCCTCTGGCGATCGGAGAACCTCGCCACGTATCTGACCAAGGGCACGCAGGTGTACGTGGAAGGACGCCTGCAGACGCGCAACTACGAAAACAAAGAAGGCCGCAAGGTCTACGTGACCGAGGTGGTTGCCGAGGATGTCCTGCTGGTCGGGGGCCGGGGGGCGCAGAGCGCGGCCGGAAGCGGCGATTTCAATCAGAACGTCGTGTCGATGCCCCGTTCGGCACAGAAGCCGGCCGGGCCGTCGGACGCTGCCCCGAGCGGCGGGGATGATGCGGTATTCAATCAGGGCGTGACGGACGACGACGTGCCGTTCTAAACCCATGAGCCGGCCCATCACCCTCCTGGAAGGGCTATGCGGTCACGCCCTGTCGCTAGGCGCCGATTCCATCGAGGTGGAATCCAAGGACGGCAAGGAATGGGTGTCCGCACGCACGGGCGACGTCGGCATCGGGATCGCAAGCTATCCAAGCTCCGGCGCGGACGCGAAAGAGTTGCGCCGTGACATCGCTGCCGCACGGAAGAAACGCGTCCGAATGGCCGTGGGCGGCCGCGTCTATGTGCTCAAGGTGAGGGTGCGTGACAGCTTCGGCGAGGAAGCCTACGACATAAGCATCGAGCCCGCGCCGAAGCTCGATCCGACGGTGGCGCCGCGGTTCACTGCAAAACAGGGCCAATATCTGGCGTTCCTGGACAACTACACGAAGATCCACCACCGGCCTCCAGCGGAGCGGGATCTGGAGTTGTACTTTCAGGTTTCGCCGCCCTCGATTCACGAAATGATCAAGACCCTGGAGCGGAACGGCCTGATCGAGAGAACTCCGGGGCAGGCGCGGTCCATTCGCGTCCTCGTCGCGCCGGAGCACCTGCCGCGGCTAGAATAGGGATCGGAGCAGCCAGGACTTTGTGATAGTAAGGCCCGTCAGGACGCGACAGACGGCGTGCCGTTCTGATGCGGAGACGCACCCAACCAGCCTATGCAGTTTGTCCCGATCAAACTTGACCGTTATGTCCGCAGCCACCTGAAGAACAATCCTGGGGCAAAGGAGGCCGATGTCACGGCGCGGCTCCGGTCGACGCTCAACGACTACAAACGCGGCAGTCGGTGCGCCTGTGGCGAACCGATCTGGGTGATCGGCTCGGCGTGGGTCGGAAACATGTGTTTCACGTGCATTACCGGCTCCACGGATGCGTCGGAGGACTACGAAATCGACGAAGCGTGCGATAAGGAGCGGCAGCGCAGCCAGTCCGTCGGCCAGGCGCCGCCGGATTCTTACCCTCTTGGAGGACGAGTCATGAATCAGGAAGATGACCGCGCATGGGATGAGGCCAAGCGCCGCTGCAAGCTGTCCGACGAGGAGGTTCGGATGGCCAGGGAACTCGGCTTCCGGCCCAAGTCGCTCATGAAGAACATCCCCTCTCCGACTCAGCAATGGAAGATGCCCGTGAAGGATTGGGTGCGGTCGCTCTACGAAAAGAAGATCGGGCCGCGTCGACAGCCGGTCCCGCCTCCTCCCGCCACGCCGGCCGTCCCAGGCAACGTGGTCGAGTTCCGGAACCCGGAGTATCCGTGGCCTGACCGGCCGGAGATTCCCGAACATATCTTCTACGACCCGACCCAGTCTGAAGATGATGACGATTCCGAAGAATGGGAGGATCCCTTCGAAGACAGCTTCGAACCTCCATCGGAAAGCGACGTCGAGGAAGAGAACGTCCTCATGCTCCGCCGCCAGTGCCTGTTTCGCTGGGCGGCGCAGTCGATTGCGATCGCTATGAGCAAGCTGCCGGAGGTCCGGAAGGTCGCGGCGTTCGGTGCGGTCGCCCAGCCGTTGGAAATGGAAGTCCCCCGGTTCCGGCAGTTCCGCCGCCACGGCGTGGAGGTGCTGCACGAGTGCGCCGATCTGGATCTCGCGGTCTGGACGGCGGACCTCTCGAGGCTGAAGGAACTCAAGCGCGCGATGGCGCTGGGCCTTTCGTTCGTGCACGACACGCCTTACGGAGGCGTTGCGCATCACCAGGTGGACGTTCATCTCCTCGATGCGGGGAGCGGGGACTACCGGGGACGGCTGTGCGCTTTTGGACAGTGCCCCAAGCCCAGAAAACCACAGTGTCTGGTTCCGGGCTGCGGAGCGCAGACGTTCCTTCAGCAGTTCAACAGGTTCCGGTTCAATCGGCCGCAGTTTGAAGGAGAGCCGAAAATCACTCTCTTCGACCGGGCCAGTGGATACCTGGTCCGGGCACCGCGGATGGAGGTGAAGCCCGCCAGAAGTGCTTCCAGAACGAAGTCCGGCGGGGAGGGGGTGCGCGACGAAGACGTACCCTTCTGAACGGAGCCGGCGCTTCCGGCATGAAAGCCTACGGTTCCACCGTCACTTTGGCCCGCATTCCGGCGTGAATCGTGCAGCGGATCTCAAATGTCCCCGGCGTGTCGAACTTGTAGCTGAAACTGGCGCCCTGGTACATCCCGTCGGAGTTGAAGAACAGGTCCGGCGAGTAGATCTGGTGTTGGATCTCGTCGTCGTTGTACCAGGTAACGAGCGCACCTTTCTTGACGGTGAGATTGCCTGGCACAAACTGATAGTGCGACATCGTGGCCGTCGGCGCGGCCCCGGTGGCCTGCTGAAAAAAGCGGTCGCGGCGGAAGATGTAGTCCCGGGTCGGTCCGGCCTGCAAATGGCAGATCGCGCAGGCGGCCGAATTCTGGGGTGCGGTCTGAACCGATCCATCCGGCCGATAGGCGACGTACTCCCACTCCCCGTTCCGGTTCTCACCGTAGGCAACGCCAAAGCCCGGTTCCTTGCGCTGCACGAATAGGGTCGTCAACTGGTCCGGAATCAGCCTTCCACTCTCGTCCCGAAGCATGCTCCCTGCTGGATCGCGCTTGGACGTCCAGGATTCGAACAGCAGCACCGACCCGTAGGGGTACGCCTCCCACCAAGGGGTCGCGGCCGCAATCGAGTTCGCCCAAATCACACGGATCTGCCCGTTGTCAGCCCGATCGAACGTCAGCAGTTTCTTGAAGGTCGTCTGATAATCGCGCGGAAAGCCAACGCGGTCAACGGTGGGCGCCTGGCCCAGCAAGACCACCGCGAGACTCAGAATCCCCCCAGTCACAGCCATTCCCGTTTTTCTCATAGTTGTCGGCACTCCCATCCCGAGGCCCTCAAAGGAGCCGTCGATGTGGTGGAGTATCCCAGGGACGGCACAGGCACGGCAATGGACGGCGCGAGGATTCTTTCTGACGATATAACGGATTGATAATAAGTCAGTTGCCGAAGAAAGTCAGACTTCTGACTTAGCGGTAGCCGGTAGCTACAAACAATTCGGAGCTCACCCGGCGGTAGTTGAACACGGTCGTTCGCTCATCCGGGGCGATCACGATGCGTGTGATCGAGTTGACCCCCATTGGGTCGCGCGGGCCAAATTCGCCCCAAGGTCGGATCTCTCCTGTCCGAATGTCGAATCGAGAGACCCGAGCGGGAATGGCGGTGTAGGACTTCAGGTGTTGGACCAACAGTGACTTGCCATCGGCCGACCAAAGCAGAGGGGCCAGTGGTTCCTGTGTGGGCAGGACGCGTTCCGGGCCGGATGCGGTGGTCCGAAACACGGCGAGCCGACGGTCCGCCGTTAACAAAGCGACTTCGTTTCCATCCGGCGAGACCGCGACGTCGCGGACCATCACAGGCGGTGTCAGCGCTACCGGCAGCCCACCGCCCAGGGACTGGCGGAACACGCGGAGTCCGCCACCGTCCTGGCTGGCGAGCACGAGCAGAGTCTTGCCGTCGGGGAGGAAACGGGCCCACTGATAACGGAGGCCGGTCGGGGGAAGGTCCCGGGAATCGCCAGGCCCAATCGGAATCAGCCGAAGGCGGTGGCGCTCGTCGTCGGCCAGAACCAGCACGGAGTGCCCGTCGGGAGTCAGGGCCATGGCCCGGCCTTCGCCGACACGAACCGTGTTGCCGTCCCTCGTCCGGTATAAGTATGCGGAAACGCCGCCTCCGGCGCCTTCACCGCTTTCATCGAACAGAACGGATTTGCCGTCCGGGGAGATCTGCTGCACCCGCGACCAGTCGAGCCAGGAAATATCGCGATCCACGGGATCTCCAGGGAATCGGATCGCCATCTCCAACCGGCGTGAATCCCGTGACAGGAGAACCCGGCCACTGGAGGCGATGTCTTCCAGGTGGAGGCTCCCAGCCGACTGACCCACGGCACGCACCTTACCCGAGGCCGCTACCGCCCATAGGGATCGGGCAGCGCCGCCTGTGGCCGCAGTGAACCACACCTCCTTGCCGGACGGGTGCCATGCCACTCCCGAGACGCTCGACCACCGTCCCGTCAATCCTCGAACGGCCCCGTCGACGCCGGCAACCCGCACGACTCCCCCATCATCGTGCCGGACGGGATGATCGACGAACGCCACCCGCTTACCGTCCGGCGCCACACGCACGCTGCCGAGCCAGCCTGCTGTCCGGTACAGAACGGCGCCGGCCGGATACTCCAATTGATTCTTTCCGTCGAGCGCACGCACGACGGCGAGTTGCTTCCCATCAGGAGACCAATCCGCGGACATGACGCTTTGCGTCACCCGCATGGGCGCACCGCCATGCATGGGCACCCGCAGCAGTTCACCGCCGGTAATCGGGAGGGTTCCGTCGAACATCTGGAGCGCCAATTCGCCCTGCCGGGACACGGCAGCCAGGGAAGCGTCCTGAAATCCCAACAGGCGCGATTCCGGACTGGCGGGATTGGTCAGATACAACTGCCTGGGCCCGCCATCCCATTGCGCGGCGTACACGATCGCCTGGCCGTCGGGTGCGAACCGGGCTCCCCACACCTGCCCGCGGCGAAACGTTATCTGCCTGTAGCGCACCTCCCCGGCCGCACGTGGCCAAAAGACGGCGGCGGCCGCGGTGGCCAATGCGAAGGCCGTAACCACCGCCCAAGTCCATCGCCGCTTCGCAGGCGGCTTTGTAGTGGTGAGAGTCCCGGAATCGGCGGTTCCCGGGGATCTGGTTTGCCCGGCATCAGCTTCCACAGTCCCGATGAAACGGTAGCCATTACGCGACAGCGTCTCAATGTAGCGGGGGCTCTCCGTGGAGTCGCCCAGGGCCACGCGCAACCTCTTGACCGCCGTGTTGAGGCCAGCCTCGGAATCGACGAACGTATCTTCCTGCCACAACCGGCGTATCAAGTCTTCCCGCGTGACAACCCGTCCCGGATTCTCAAGCAGCGCTTCCAGCACCTGAAGCGGTTTGCCCTGCAGCCGCACTTTCAGGCCGTGCTTCCGCAACTCACCTGATTCGAAGTCGACTTCGAACGTACCGAAGCGAACTTTGTCCTTAGCCCGTACCGACATGGCGCCGGAATCTACCCCTGCCGCTTGGCTTGGACCCTCGTCGCGAACCTGGCTTTGTTCACGATAAACCGCTCGTGCGTGCCCTCGCTCACCTTCTCGCGCTCGTCGAACGCCTCCACCTTGAACAGCAGCCGCTTCTCGTTGTGCGACACTACTTCGGAGGTGAATGTCACCGTCATCCCCAATGGCGTCGCCGCCAGGTGTTTGATGTCGACGTGCGTGCCGACCGTGTCGTAGCCCTCCGGCAATAACGGCGCGACGGAGTTCCGGCACGTGATTTCCAGGTGCCACACCAGATGCGGCGTCGACAGAACCCGTGCGTCCTCCACACCCATGAAGTCAATGGCGATGTCAGGCGTGACCAGAACCTTCTCTTCGCCTTTGGTGCCGGTAAGATCCGTGGACATGTTTGCGTTTCCCTCGCTATGTGACAGTACTAATTCCCGCTTTTTTCTTGGCCCAGTCGAGGAGGCGCCGGACGGCTGGAAAGCGCTCCGCGAGTATTATCAAACCCGGAATGAGAAACAGCCAACCGGGCATCACCGGCAGGATCAGCCCGATCACACCCAGCAGCACCAACCCGAAGCCGGCAATCAGCCGGAGCCAAGCCATGGGCCCAGTGTAACGGTCCTGAGCGGGGGGCGTCATCGTCGTCCCGTTATAGCCCCTTGATCGCTCCCTCGATCCGGTCGGCGAGCATTTCGACGAATCGATCGGGCAGGAATCCGTTCATCCGGCTGAAGATCTTGCCGCGCTTGTCGAGGATAACTGTCGTGGGAATCGAGGAAATCTGTAGCGTCCGGCTGAGGCCGTCCTCAAAATAGACAGGGATCTTCCAATCGTTGTCCCGCAGGAAGGGTGCGACGATGGAGCGGTCCTCATCGGTGTTGACGGAGACGAAGACCACATCGTCCCGCAGTTTATACTTCTCTTTGACTTGCGCGTAGAGCGGGTGTTGGATGCGGCAGGGTCCACACCAGGTGGCCCAGAAGTCGAAGACCACCACCTTTCCCTCCAACGTCCGCAGCTTGAGAACGTCTTTGTTCAACCCGGAGAGGGTGAAATCCAGCACTTCACTGGCCTTGGCGTTGGGATCAGCTGCCAGAATCCGCTGGCGGCGGCCGTCGAGCATCGCCGTGGTCCGGTCATAGGACTGCAGGATCAGGTCGCCCAGTCCCTGTTCGCCGCCCTTGACCTTGCTGTACAGAGCGCCCATCCGCTGGCGGTCGCGCAGGCGGTCGGTCTCGCCGTTCTTGGGATCGGTCAGTGTGAACGCATCGGCCAGGTACGCGACCGCCTCCATCTCCTTGCCCTGCCGGATGAGCCACCGGGCGATCTCGCGGGAAGCTTCCGCAGTCGGGTAGGCATCGAACGCCGACCGGGCCAGCTTGACGGCCTCTTCCGATTTGCCGAGGTTGCCGGTCGCCCGCGCCTGGAGCGCGAACGCCCGCGACACCCCGCGATCCAGTTCCTGCTGCCATTCGGCCGAAGAAACCCGTCCCGGCGTGTCCTGCAGCTTCATACCGTGGACGATTTCAAAATAGCGTTTGGCGTATTTCAAGGCACGCTCGGCGGCCGGTCGATCATCGGTGTCGAGCAGCGCGCGCGAGACCCGCTCCAGGATTTGGAGATCGTCCTGATCGCGCTCGAGCACCCGCTCTCCGTACCGGATGGTCCGTTCGCGGTCCTTGCTCTCGATGGCCGCTTTGGCCAGCGCCCGTTCCAACTCCGACCGCTTCCCGGATTTCGGGAAGCGGTCGAGATGATTCTCGAGCGTGCGGATGAAGTCGACCGGACTGGACCCGGCCTCCTGGAGGGCGGCCCGCAGCGCAGTCTCTTCCGATTCGTCCTCGGCCGCCAACAGCGGAGCCAGCAGCAGAATGCAAACGAGCGCTCTCATTTGGAAACCTGGCGGATCGCTTCGGCCAGGTTGGCGGCCCGCGATCTAGCCATGTTGAGGTAAGTGTCGTTCTTGGCCACCCGATCGAGCAGGTGAAGGAAAATCGGCCCGGCCACGACACGGCCCCGGGTTAATCCGATCTCCAGTTGGAGCAAGGACCGGTTCACGCCCAGCTTGTCGTATTTGACGGTTCGTTCGAGTTGAAGGTAGTACTGGCTGGTCTCGGAGATCTTCTCGAACCAGTCGGCCAGGATCCGCGCATCCGGATCCTCGGAAAAGTTGAAGCTGGTCTCGGTCTTCCGGTCTCCTTCTTCGAAGCGAAACGTCTTCATCCCCATCTTCGCCACTTTCAGGGGCGACTCCAGCGGGTGCCCGAAGCGATCCAGCTTGTCCGCCAGCGCGAACATCGCCTCGGCGTCCGCCTTCTGCAACTGCATTTTCACCGGAAAGTCATCGTCCTTCGATTCGCGGTATTGGCATGCCCCGTCCCGGCTCAGCGTAATGGCGACGTAGGCCGGCGTGCTTCCGGGAAAGTCTTTGGAAAAGAAAAGCCGCGGCTCAGCGAGACCGGCGCCGGCAAGGACAAGGAGGATGAAGGCGGCGCGTCGCATATGAGGTTAGACGGAGCAGGTCTCGATCCGGCGACGGCTAGATTCGTGGGTCGCATGGCAAATCGCCACGGCGATCGCATCGCAGGCGTCTTCGGAATCCACCGGGTCTTTGATGCGGAGCAAGGAGTGAACCATGGTCCGAACCTGGCCTTTGCCGGCGCGCCCGTAGCCGACGACGCTGGCCTTGACTTCAAGCGCTGAATACTCGCCGACAGCAAGGCCGGCCTCCGCCAGGACCAGTAGGGCGACCCCGCGTACGTGAGCCAGTTTCAGGGCAGTCTTGGCGTTTACCGCGTGAAAGACCGCTTCAATGGCAGCGGCTTCGGGGCGGTACTCGAGGATGAGTTGGCGCAGCGGAACGGCGATCTGCCGGAGGCGTTCCGGGAAAGGTGTCTGGGGCGAGGTCCGCACCACGCCCGCCCGTACGAGACGGTGCGTGCGGCCATCGGTGTCGATCACGCCATAGCCGGTTCGCTCGGAACCGCAATCAATGCCGAGGACCACCATGGCGCTCTCTGACTGAGCGGCGGCCTAACTGACAGCCGCCAGCTCCCTCTCGTCGACGTCGAAGTTCGAATACACGTTCTGTACGTCGTCGTGTTCCTCGAGGGCATCACTCAACTTCAACATGCCCTGCGCGCTCTTTCCTTCGAGCTTGACGAGGTTTTTCGGCACCATCGTGATCTCGCCCTGAATGGTGGCGATGCCGGCCTTGGCAAGCGCTTCGACCACCGCCTCATGCACTTCCGGCGGCGAGAGCACGTCCCAGCTATCGCCCTCGTCCCGCAAATCTTCCGCGCCGGCATCGAGCACGATCCCCATCAACTGGTCTTCGCCGGCGTGCTCTTTGGCGATCAGGATCTGGCTCTTGCGCTCGAACATCCAAGCCACGCTGCCCTGCTCGCCCAGGTTGCCGCCGTTTTTCGAAAACACGTGCCGGATCTCGCTCACCGTGCGATTGCGGTTGTCGGTGACACATTCGACCAGGACCGCAGCGCCGCCGGGCCCGTACCCTTCAAACATCGCTTCTTCGATATGGCCGCCCTCGAGTTCTCCGGTTCCTCGCATGATGGCTCGCTTGATGTTGTCGGCCGGCATGCTGACGTTTTTCGCCGCCAGAATGGCCGTGCGGAGGCGAGGGTTAGCGTCAGGGTCGCCGCCACCCCGGGCAGCGATCATGATTTCCTTGATGATTCGCGTGAACGTTTTTCCGCGTTTCGCATCCAGGGCGGCTTTCTTGTGCTTAATCGTCGCCCACTTGGAATGTCCAGACATGGAAACCTCTTACGGAGGAGACAGCCAGATCGGCTCAGTCGACCAGGATACCACATGGGCTGACTTCGGCTGAAGCGTCGAACCGTGAACAATGATAATAAGCCGTTTCCGTTCTGACATCTGAGGTACGCCGGATCTGGAAATGCCCTTCGGCAGGCGCGCCTTATAAGGGGACCGGACCTAGGTGGAAACCCTAGTTCCAATTGGGACTAGTACTCTGGTATACTGTTGAGGCGTTTGGGTCAAAGGAGGAGGGTGTACGTGAGCGTATCCAAAATCGCCGTCTTTATTACCGTGGCTGTGGTCGGTCTGGGATCGGTCGCGACCGCCGCCCCCGTATTGACCGGCGCAGTCTTATTCAACGCAACCGCCACCGGCGCATACGACGCATCCGGGGTTGCATGGAACACCTTGGGCGGAGATCTGTACTTCAACCTGTATTTTCAGGACACGGTTCCGGCGTTTATCAACTCCGGCAACGGCGCCGGTGTGGCACTCAGCGTCGATCTGACTCCGGGCTCGTATTTTTTTAACTTCTTCGGGTCGCCCGGTTTGGATCCGGTCAACGGATTCGTGGGGCTTAACCTGTTTTTTGACGGAGCGACCACCACGCCAGATATCTCCGCATTCAACACGATTGACGGCGGCGGCGCCCCCACCGCGAATAGCGCTTCCACGTTGCGGTTGGACGGAGCGGCAACCCCCGGGTCCGGTACTCTTTCGTTTACGCGGTTCGGCAACACGGTCACGCTTTCGACGTTCCTATGGAACCGGTCCTCGGGAGTTTTCGGTGACGTCGTCAGTCCGTTCGGCAATGCGCCCGATGGCGAAAACGACTATTGGGGCACGGTTCGATTGGACGTTACGGGCGCGGCGGTACCCGAGCCAGGGACGTTTCTGCTCATCGGAGCGGCGCTCGTGGCGCTCGGTTTACGCCGCCGGTTCTGACGCGCGAACCGCCGTCTTTCTCAAGCCTCAGGTTGGCGCCCTGACCTTCTTTTGGGGCGCCGGTGCTCGTTTCCCTGTACATATCGCAGAACCTGATCTACACTACTGCTAGCCGTTGCCGGTACCAGACTCTTGGGGCAGATGACAAGAACAGCAAGGAGGGTGTGCCCATGTTTGACAGCCTTTCCGATCAGATGAAGCGGGACGAGAAGGCATCTACGACCACCACCGAAGTAATGATCCGATGGGTGACCGTCGCGATCGTTTCCGTGCTGGTTTTTGGCGGACTTTACTTTAGTGTAAGGATGCTCGAATAAACGGCGCCGACGAGTGATAAGTGCGTACCTGCTCGGTCGGGTGGATCTGTTTCATGACCGATCTGACCACACCCGCGTAGTGGGAGTAGCCGTTGTAGAGCGTCAGCTTCGTGTCGAGGTTCTTTCCCCGGTAAAGCTTTGATGTGGCAAGGGTTCGGGCTACCGTTCGCATGCCCGCGGTAACCGTGGGAAAGTCCGCCTGCCCGTTCTTCCAGCCGAAGAGGTTGTTGTTTCGGGCCTCCTTGCCGGCTCCGGTTTCCACGAACGAGATACTTGGCAGCAATCGCCAATCCAGCTCGTATTGATCCGCGATCCACAGGAATTGTTCCGAGTATTGGTGCGCGGGGCACTGACTCTTTTTGAAGAACTTGCGTAAGCTTTCCAATCGCGGATCGAGAACCTGGGAAATACGTTCGGCCTTCGAGACCGTGGCCGGCAGCGCCGCTAATCCGGCGCAGAGCAAGAGCCCTTTTGAAACAAATCTTTTCATGAATGTTTGAAAACTCCTCCGTGGTTTTTGGTCATGCCAAGCTCGAAAGCCACCCGGTGAAAGCCGGAAAAAGGCTTGGCGCGAGGACTACGGATCAGTTTCAACGTGTGTGCATGAAGCACAGTATACCAGGAAAAGCTCAGTCCTCAAACCGAGGAAAGGAGCGGCCGGTCCCTGTCTTGCACATAGGGATTGGCCCGAGATTTGAAACGGTATTCAGGACAAATCACTCGGAAACCTCTTTCCAGTAGGCGGCGTGGGAAAGGCTGCGGCTCCACAGTTCCGGCGCCGGCGCTCGGGACCGAGCGGAGGTTGCCGATAAGGTAGGCGGGGAACGTCTTGCTTATGATCGACGCCTCGGGACCCTTTCCGATACTACGCGACCCGCTTTGGGCCGCGGAGTCGATTGACGATAGCTCGGCCATCCGGTGAAGACCTCGACCATGTCGAAGAAGGCGTTTACTTCGTCGATCGCGACCGCCGCATCACTTTCTGGAACCAGAGCGCGGAGCGAATCAGCGGATTTCTGCGCCACCAAGTGCTCGGACGCACCTGTATCGACGGAGACCTTCTGGTTCACTGCGACGAACGAGGCACGATCCTGTGCGGGAGCGGCTGCCCGTTGGCCGGAACCATCACCGACGGGCGATGCCGGGAGAAAGTCGTGTACCTGCGCCATCAACAGGGCCATCGCGTCCCGGTTCGCGTCCGTTCAGTCCCAATGGTCGGACCGCGCAATGAGTTGCGCGGCGCCATGGAAGTGTTCACCATCATTCGACCTGCCG
Source organism: Bryobacteraceae bacterium (assembly GCA_046160045.1). GTDB lineage: Bacteria > Acidobacteriota > Terriglobia > Bryobacterales > Bryobacteraceae > CAZGUX01. The sequence continues at coordinate 27,356 of JBJXGR010000329.1, read as the reverse complement.
CCCACCATCGAGACTCCCAGCCGCAGTACGGGTTGTTGTGGTTTGAACTCGACGGGATCGACGACCTCCCTCATCAGGTGGGGCGCGACGGCACCCTGCACCTCCTTTCCTCCCTGAATAGAACCCTTAATGACGCTATTAATTCGGAAAGCGCGGCCTGTCAATGGGAGGACGGGCGGTACCTGGTGGTGCTAGGCGGCTACGAGGCCGAACATCCCGATCGCGAAGCCAATCGCCTCCGCCATCTGCTGGAAGAGTCGCGGATTCCCTGGTGGGGCGACCATCTCGGCGGAACGATCAGGGCCGGCGCCACGCATCTGGACCCGCTCGAGGACGGCCTCGACGCCCTCGCCCGAGCCCGGCTATCGGCGTGGACTCCCCTTCCGGTGATCCCCTGAGCGCCCCGACTGCCGACTCGGTACCATGTGAGCAGCACTTCAAATGGCTACCCATTCGGAAGATGATGTCTTCGCGCTGATCGGGGAAGAGGGATTCCGCAAACTGATTGCGGCATTCTATCGGCAGATTCCCGATGACGAAATCCTCGGTCCGATGTACCCCGCACACGATCTCTCCGGCGCGGAAGCGAGGCTGTGCGACTTCCTGATCTTCCGTTTCGGGGGGCCGCCGCGGTATCTGGAGTCGCGCGGGCATCCGCAGTTGCGCCTTCGGCATCGGCCCTTTCCGATTGACCAGCGGGCCCGGGACCGCTGGATCTTCCTCATGGACCGGGCCTTCCTGGAAGCAGACCTTCCGGATCAGGCGGTCGCGGTCCTCCGGCCGTTCTTTGGTCAAGTCGCTACCTTCCTGATCAATTGCCCTTCTTCAATCGGCTGACGAACGACCCGTCCAATCTATTGGCTGCACCGCACGCGCCAAAACCGCTCGCCGGAGGGAGGGCGTCAGCCTCCTTATCATTCAATGACTTACGACGACCCGAAAGACAAACTGTGAAAACTGGCACCAATGTTATCCGACAACGCGCATACTACTTGACAGATAAGCGCTCATATTTTATGATCAGGACTGGAGGTACATGAACCATGTCACTGATCCACTATGACCCGTTTTCCAGTATCAAAGCTTTCGAGGATGTCGTCTCTTCTCTTCTGAATCAGCCTCAGACCGCCCGGCCCTGGTCGCCGGCGGTCGACATCGCTGAAACGGAAGAGGCTCTCGTTCTCAAGGCGGACCTGCCCGACGTCAAGCTTGAAGACATCGAAGTCCGCGTCGAAAACGAAGCGCTGACGCTCAAGGGCGAACGCCGTTTCGAGAAAGAGGAGAAATCCAAGGGGTATCATCGGATCGAGCGCAGTTTCGGGACATTCATGCGGACCTTCGCGGTTCCACCCTCGGTGGAGGCAGACAAAGTGTCGGCCGACTATAGGAATGGTGTCCTGACGGTGACCCTGCCAAAGAAAGAGGCTGCCAAGCCGCGGCAGGTGAAAGTCCAGGTCAAGGGCTGAATTGGAAACTGGCTTTAGTTGAGGCCAATGGCAACGTCCGCCGTCTGGCGGGCATCTCTTAGGAGACGGCAAGAAACAGGCCGGCGAGGAGGGCCTCGCCGGCCGTACTAGTAGGGGAGAGATCATGATTCGGTTTGACCGGTTGACGCAGAAGGCGCAAGAGGCGATCCAACAGGCGCAATCGTTGGCGACGGAAGGGCAACACCAGGCGGTGCATCCCATCCACCTTCTGCTGGCGCTTGCCGAAGAGCAGGAAGGCATTGTGCGGCCTGTGCTGGAAAAGTGCCGGGTGCACCCGGATTTGATCAAGCAGGAGTCGCGGCGGTTTCTGGACGGGATTCCTCGCGTGACAGGCGCCCAGCCCGGAATGTACATCTCGCCTTCGCTCAACGAGGTACTGGAGGCCGCGTTCAAGGAAGCGGAGCGGTTCAAGGACGAGTTCGTCTCGACCGAACACCTTCTGCTCGCGATCTCCAACATGAAGCACGATGCGGCAGGCAATCTGCTGAACCGCGCCGGCGCGACGCACGATGCCATCCTCAACGCGCTGGTTTCGGTGCGGGGAACCCAGCGGGTGACCGATCAGAATCCGGAATCCAAATACCAGGCGCTCGAGCGTTACTCGATCGACCTGACCGACAGCGCCCGCAAGGGCAAGCTTGACCCGGTCATCGGCCGCGACGACGAGATCCGCCGCGTGATGCAGGTGTTAAGCCGCCGCACGAAGAACAATCCCGTACTGATTGGGGAACCGGGAGTAGGCAAGACGGCGATCGTGGAAGGACTCGCGCAGCGAATCGTCAAAGGGGATGTTCCCGAACAACTGCGCAACCGGAAGCTGGTCGCGCTCGATCTGGGAGGCATGGTTGCCGGCACCAAGTTCCGCGGCGAATTCGAAGACAGGCTCAAAGCCGTCCTGCGCGAGATCCGGGAATCGAACGGCGAGATCATCTGCTTCATCGACGAATTGCACACCCTGGTGGGAGCGGGCGGGGCCGAAGGCGCCATCGATGCGGCCAACATGCTCAAGCCCGCGCTGGCCCGGGGCGAACTTCATTGCGTCGGGGCCACAACCCTGACCGAATACAAGAAGCACGTGGAGAAGGACGCGGCGCTGGCGCGCCGGTTCCAGACCGTCCTGGTGGGCGAGCCGACCGTAGACGATACCATCGCCATCCTCCGCGGCTTGAAGGAGCGGTTCGAGATCCACCACGGCATCCGCATCAAGGACTCGGCAATCATAGCCGCCGCGTTGTTGTCGAATCGTTACATCACCGAACGCTTCCTGCCGGATAAAGCCATTGACCTGATTGACGAAGCCGGTTCGGCCCTCCGTATTCAGATCGGCTCGGTACCGATCGAAATCGACCAGGTCGAGCGCAAGATGACCCATCTGGAGATCGAGCGGCAGGCCCTGGTCCGCGAGGACGACCATGCATCGAGGGAGCGTCTGCGCGCGATTGAAAACGAGCTCGAGCGGGTGCGCGGCGAATCGGCCGGTCTGCGCGAGCGATGGAATCGGGAGAAGTCCGCCATCACCGCCGTCCAGCAGTTGAAAGAAGAGCAGGAGAAGCTCCGCCAGGAAGAAGAGAAGGCGACGCGGCTGGGCGAATGGGAGAAAGCCGCCCAGATCAAGTACGGGCGCATGGCCCAGATCGAGAAAGACATGGAGCAGGCGAACCGGGAGCTGGAGACGATCAAGCAGGGCTCGCCGCTGTTGAACGAAGAGGTGAACGAAGAAGACATCGCCCGCATCGTCGCCAAGTGGACAGGAATCCCGGTATCGCGGATGCTGGAAGGCGAAATGCAAAAGCTCGTCCACATGGAAGACCGGATGCACGACCGGGTGGTGGGACAGGACGAAGCCGTCAAGCTGGTCTCCAACGCCATCCGCCGCAGCCGGGCCGGCCTCGCTGACCCGAACCGGCCGATTGGCAGCTTCCTGTTTCTGGGGCCTACCGGGGTAGGGAAGACCGAACTGGCCCGCGCGCTGGCCGAGTTCCTCTTTGACGATGAAAAGGCCATGGTCCGGATCGACATGTCCGAGTACATGGAAAAACACGCTGTCGCCCGAATGATTGGAGCGCCGCCCGGATACATTGGGTACGAAGAGGGCGGTCAACTGACCGAGCATCTGCGCCGGCGGCCCTACTCGGTGGTTCTGTTTGACGAGATCGAGAAGGCGCATCCCGACGTGTTCAACGGGATGCTCCAGGTGCTCGACGACGGGCGGCTGACGGATGGGCAAGGCCGGACGGTGAGCTTCAAGAATGCGGTGATCATCATGACGTCGAATGTCGGGTCGAGCGCGATCCGCGACATGTCGCCCATCGGCTTCTCGGTCCACACGAAGCACGCCGGCTCCAACGAAGAGGTGAAGAAGCGGCTGCTCGACGCCCTGCGCCAGACGTTCCGGCCGGAGTTCCTGAACCGGATCGATGACATCATCGTGTTCAACTCCCTGACGCGGGAACATCTGGGATCGATCATCGACATCCAGTTGAAGCGTGTGTCGGCGCTACTGGCCGACCGCGGCGTGCGCCTGGAGCTGACGCAAGCCGCCAAGGATTTCGTGGTGCAGGAAGGCTACGATCCGCAATACGGGGCCAGACCGATGAAGCGGACCATCCAGCGGCTGATCCAGGACCCGATCGCCCTGCGGTTGCTGAACAGCGAATTGCACTCGGGCGACACTGTTCGTGCCGATGTGGATCCGGCGTCCAGGAGCCTGATCTTCGAACGGGTCGCGGCTGCGCAACCGGTGGTGTAAACGCGAATCCGGGCTCGTCCGGAACGCGTCTAACGGAGCAAACGATAGAATGAAGGTTCTGCCATGACTACTGTCAACAACTTGAAGACTGTTCTGCTGTTGGGACTGCTGAGTGGCCTGCTCCTGCTGGGAGGGCAGGCCATCGGGGGCCGGAGCGGCTTGTACACGGGCTTGCTGATGGCCGTGGTAATGAATTTCGTCAGCTACTTCTTCTCAGAGAAGATTGCGCTGTCGATGTACCGTGCTCAACCGCTCACCGAAACTGAGAACTCGCAGCTTTATTACCGGGTCGCGCCCATGGTCAAGAACCTTTGCCAGCGGATGGACCTGCCGATGCCCCGACTGTGGGTGATCCCGGACAACTCTCCGAACGCGTTCGCCACAGGGCGCAATCCGAGTCACTCGTCGGTCGCGATGACCGTCGGGTTGGTCGAATTGATGGACGAGCGGGAGCTGGAAGGGGTGATCGCGCACGAACTCGGGCACATCAAGAATCGCGATATCCTCACCAGTTCGATCGCCGCGACCATCGGCGCGGCGATTACGAACCTGGCCTATGTCGCGATGTTTTTCGGAGGCCGGAGGGATGACGACGATGAAGGGGTGAATCCGCTGGCCGGCCTGATGCTGTTGATCCTGGGACCGATCGCGGCGACGCTGATTCAGATGGCGATCTCGCGGACCAGGGAGTATGCCGCGGATGCCATCGCGGCCAAGTACACCGGTTCGCCATCGGGCCTGGTCAACGCCCTACGCAAGCTCGAGACATGGTCGCACCGCATTCCGCTCGACGCGTCGCCGGCCACGGCGCACATGTTCATCATCAAGCCGTTCAGCGGCCAGGCGATGATGCGCCTGTTCTCCACGCATCCTTCCACCGAGGAGCGAATCGCGCGGCTTCAGGCGCTGGCTTGAACCAGGTCAAGGTCAATCGCCGCGGCGCCGAGCGTCTGCGCTCGGGCCACCCCTGGGTGTATTCGAGCGACATTGCCGACCGCGGATCGGCTCAACCGGGCGACGCCGTCATTGCTGCCGACGAGCGGGGCCGCCACCTCGGCGTCGCGCACTATAGTTCCACCTCGCAGATCTGTCTCCGCCTTCTGTCGACACATGTCGAGCCGATCGGACCGGAGTTTTACCGGGAACGGATTCGCGCTGCCGCAGGGTACCGCGAGCAGTGGGTGGCGGGCACCAACGCCTGCCGGGTGATTCACTCGGAAGCCGACCTGCTGCCCGGGCTGATTGTCGACCATTATTCCGGCTACCTCGTCGTCCAGTTGCTCGATCAGGGGATGGATCGCGCCCGCGACGCGATCCTGGCGACTTTGGAGGAACTGTTCGAACCGGCGGGAATCGTCCTGCGCAACGATGCAGCGGTACGGGCCAAGGAAGATCTGCCGCTCCACAAAGAGATCGTCCACGGCGAAGCGCCGGGCCTGGTGGAGATCGAGATGAACGGCCTGCGTCTCCACGCCGATCTGCTGGAAGGCCAGAAGACGGGGATCTATCTTGACCAGCGGGAGAACTACGTCGCCGCAGTCCGCTATGCCCATGGCTTCGCCCTCGACGTGTTCACCTCCACGGGGGGATTTGCTCTTCACCTGGCATCCAAGTGCGAGCGCGTGGAAGCGGTGGACAGTTCCGAAAGCGCGCTCCGCACCGCCAGGCGGAACGCGGAGGCGAACGCGCTCGGGAACATTGATTGGCGCGAAGCCGATGCCTTCGACGTGTTGGCCGGGCATGCCTCCGCGCGGCGAAGTTTCTCCACCGTGGTTCTCGATCCGCCGGCGTTTGCCAAGTCGAGGTCCAACCTCGACGCCGCGTTGCGCGGTTATAAGGAGATCAACTTCCGCGCGCTCCGCCTGCTTGAACCGGGCGGGGTGCTAGTCACCTGCTCGTGCTCCTTCCACGTGAGCGAAGCGGACCTGTTGAAGGTGGTGGCCCAAGCCGCGCTCGATGCCGGAAGGACATTGCGCGTCCTCGAGCGGCGGACTCAGGCGCAGGATCATCCGATCCTGCTCACCGTGCCGGAAACGCACTACTTGAAGTGCCTGATCTTTCAGGTTGTGGGATAGGCTGTTCAGTCGCAGAACTGGCATCTGCAGTCAAATCGCTCGGAGCCACGCGGGATCAGAGTCTTTGAAAAGACCATTTGCCCCGCCACCGCTCCCTGACGGTCGCGGCTCTGGTTGAGCCGGCGGCGTACAATGAAGCCGAGGTAGACGCCCGTGCCGATTGTGAGACTCGTCGCCGAGGGGGTGGGGCCGTTCAAGCGCTTGGACCTCGACTTCTCCGACGGCAAGGGGAATCCGCATCTTGGCCCTCACGTGCTTGCGGGTGTCAACGGCGCAGGAAAATCGACGGTCTTGCGATGCATTGCGTGGGCGCTCAGCGACAAACGGAGCGGCTTCCCCTTCGACCTATGGACGCATGCTCTCATCGGACACCCGGAATCCAAGGTGTTCATACAACTCAAATCGCCGCCTGACGGGCTCACATACTTCTTGGCCTGCGCCAAGTGGGGGGAAGGTCGCGACCTCTGCGACTGGGTTGGGGCAGAATCTGGGTCGCCCAACCTATTGCCCGAGACTCTCAGGCCAGACGTGACCCGCCAAAGCAGGTTGTCGCTTTCACCACCCGCCAGAATGTACGGCGAGGATCAGCGTCAAACACGTTTCGGATTGGGTCTGTTTGTAAACCGGGTCGCTGAGCGGCCCCAGATTAGTGTGGGCGCGTATTCGCCGACCAAATCACTTCAACATCTGATGAAGCCGGACCTCGGGCTCGCCTCTGCCGACCCAAGCGAGAACTCGCTGTCGTTTGAAGGCACGGTGCGCAACGAAGCCATCCAAGCCTGGTTACTGAGCCTGTACAGCAAACGTGCCATTGCGCAGCAACGTCACCAGCCCACCGAGACCTACAGCCAGTCGCTTGCGCGATTTGAAAAGGCACTCGAAGAGGTCTACGGCGCTGACGTGACTTTCGAAGTCAATATTGAACCCAGCTTCGAGCCCCGTCTCCGCGTCTTGGGCCACAGCCTGAACTTCTCCCAGTTGCCCGACGGAATCCGCAGTACGGTCGGCTGGATCGCCGACTACATGATGCGACAGGATGCCATCCAGTGGGATCCGAAACTGAAGGGAAAGCGCCCAGGCATCCTGTTGCTCGACGAGGTGGATGCTCATCTCCACCCGATGTGGCAGCGCCGCCTTCTGCCCGCGATGCGCGCAGCCTTGCCGGACGTTCAGATTATCGTGACGTCCCACTCCCCGTTTGTGATTTCGTCGTGCCCGAATTCGAAGGTCCACGTGATGGACCTCAACCAGGACGGCAGCGCCTACTTGAAGGCATCCTGCGACGCGCCAATCGGCCTCAGCGTGACGACGACGCTGAAAGAGATCTTCGGCGTCGAAAGCCGCTTCGACATCCGGACCGAGCGAGAACTCGATGAATGGAACGAACTCAAGCGGCACGAGATTCGGCCGGGGTTGAGCGCCCCTCAGGCACGGAGGCTGAAGACGCTGACCAAAGAACTCAGCGGGCGAAGTGAAGAGCTGAAATCGATCGTCGCAACGGCAAGTGTTCCGGCGGAACTTCTCGGTGTGTTGACGCAATCCACCGGAAAAACGGGGAACGGAGCACGCCGTCGAGTCCGGCGGTAACTGCCGCCGTGATCAGACTCTTTCGAGACGATCCGCCTGCCACATTGCTGAAGAACCAGCCGGCGTGGACCAAGCGCTGGCAGCGCATCCGCAAAACGGGCACAAGGAACCGGGATTGGGCCACCAGAACAGCAAAGGCGGTAATCCGCGATGCCCTGGTGCGGATGACCTTTGGCAAGTGCGCGTTTTGCGAAGCGCTCCTGGGAGTGACGTCGGACCCTGAGATTGAGCACTATCATCCGAAAACAGTCCGCGAAGACCTTGCTTTCGAGTGGGCCAACCTCCTCCCGGTCTGCCGGCTCTGCAATCGCGCAAAGGGCGATTGGAACCATCAAGGATCTCTGCTGAAACCGGATGAGGAAGACCCGGAGCCGTTTTTCTGGATCCATCCGGATACCGGGAAACTCGCACCGCATCCCGCCCTGAACGATCAAGAGAAGCGGAGGGCCGAGCAAACAATTCGACTCTGCGATTTGCAGCGGAGTGCGCTCTGTTCCCAGCGGATCCAGACGATCGAGCGAGCTGGCAAATTCGTCGACAGCTTATCCCGGATAAGAACGCGGCCGAGCGCGTCACGACGTGCCCAGCTTCCGCGAGCCTTGATTCGGGAGTGGAAAGGCTTGTCCGATCCGCGCGCTGAGTACAAGTTCGTGCTTCGCCACTTGCTGGAACGACGAGGGCTGGGCGAGTTGGCCCGGCAGGACCGGGATAGGTTCGAACGCCGTCTGATCTGATTGCAGAACCTACTTCTTCTCCGGCGCGTCCGGCTGGCCGATGTCGGCGACGATCTTCCAGGATCCGTCCTTCTGCTTCTTCCACGTCGTGAAGTACTTTCCCGTCACCGTCGCCGGCTTCCCGTCGGGTCCTTTGCGTTCGGAGACCCAGGTGCCGTAGGTAAAGCCCAGATCGCCCCCTTGCGACATCTGGCCGCCCACGGGAGTCCACGTCAAACCACCTTTGCGGTCACCGAATACCGCCTGATAGTATTTCGTCGCCGCCAGGATCCCCGTCTGGATCGGCCCGCTCTGCGGGAATACCACCGCGTCCTGGCCCCAGTATTCCAGCCACCCGGCGACGCCCTTCTGCTGGAACGCCTGGCAGAATTCCGCGTCCAGTTTCATGAGCGTCTTCGCGTCGGGCTTTCCGGCCGCGAGCCCAGCGGAGGCGATCAGCAACAGTAGACTTGCGATTCTCATCATGGTTGTTCCGCTCCGGACACCGCCAAGAGGCCCGCTCCCTTCCGGTCGCGGCTCGGATAGCCACCGCTCGTTGAAGAACCGGCAACGTGCAACCCCCTCCCTCAGCTCAGTCTCAGAAGGCGTGCGGAAGTCAGGATGTCCGCTACCGTCCAGTTTCCGGTAATCGGGGCACCACCCGCCACCGCTCGCTGACGGGGCTGTGAAAAAAAGCAAGAGGCCCGCTCCCTTCCGGTCGCGGCTCGGATAGCCACCGCTCGCTTTCCGCTCGCGGCTCAGAAGACGCGCAACCCCACGGTGGCCGGGGCTGCGATCGCTATCTGAGTGTAGACGGATTTCCCGCCGATCGGTTTGGCCTGATCCTCAAACGTCCAACTGGCACACCTTCTGCTCGTGGTCGCGATAGGCCCGGTTGCGCAGAGTCAACTCGTTGAAATCCACTCCGTGCGCGTCGAACTCCGGCCCATCGACGCAGGCGAATTTGACCTCGTTCCCCACCGAGACGCGACAGCCTCCGCACATCCCGGTGCCGTCGACCATTATCGGGTTCAGGCTGGCCACCGTGCGCGCACCCCACTCGCGGGTGAGCTTGGCGGCCGCGCTCATCATCGGAATGGGCCCGATGACGTGCACCAGATCCGGCACGCGCGCCTGCTCCTCGCGCCAAGCCTTCATCAACTCGACGACATTGCCTGGGAAGCCGAACGAGCCGTCATCGGTGGCCCAGCGCAGGTCGCCGGCCGTGGCGCGCAACTCCTCGTCGAGGATGCGGTGATGGTCGCTCCGCGCCCCACATAACAAGACAACATGATTGCCGGCCTCGCTGAAGGCCTGTGCGACGGGGAGCACTTCGGCCACCCCGACGCCGCCCGCGACGCACATCACGGTCCCGACCTTTTCGGCCCGGGCCGCTTTGCCGAGGGGGCCGAGCAGGTCGGCGAGCCGGTCGCCTTCCTCGAGAGAAGCCAGCAGCCGGGTGGTCTTCCCGATCGACTGGACGATCAGGATGATGGCGTTGTGGTTGCTCGCCACCAGCGTCAGGGGGATGCGCTCGCTTTCAGCGGTCGGCCGGAGGATCACGAACTGACCCGCCTTCCACTTGGCCGCGATCCGGGGAGCGTGGACCTCAAAGCGAGTGATCTCGGGCGCCAAAGCTGTCTTGCGCAGAAGGCGGAACGATTCGTCCGGAGTGTCGAAGGTGATGCCGGCCGCGTATCCGGGTTCGAGGAAGTTCTCCGGGAACTGCTGCCGCAGCGAACGGTCGATGGCTTCCGCCGCCAGGCGCCCGTCTTTCATCGCCAGAATCACGGTGGAGCCGCCGCGAACGACGTCCCCGCCGGCGAATACGCCGGGCAGGCTCGTTTCGCCTTTCTGGTCGATGACGATCTTGCCCCGCTTGGTGATCAACTGCGGTGTCGCCCGCTGCAGCGTGGGATTGGGCGCCTGCCCGATGGCCGCCACCACCGTCTCGACCGGGATGGTGTACTCGCTGCCAGGAATGGGAACCGGCGACGGGCGTCCCGAATCGTCCGGCTCGCCCAGTTTCATCCGGATGCACTTCATCGCGCACACCAGGTTGTTCGCGTCCCCGATCAGCCGGACCGGCGCACCGAGGAACTCGAACTTCACACCCTCTTCCTCGGCATGCTCGATCTCTTCTTCCCGAGCGCGCAACTCGGCGCGGCCGCGCCGGAACAGAATGGTGGTCTCGCTGCCCAGCCGCTTGGCCCAGCGCGCCGCGTCCATGGCCGAGTTCCCGCCGCCGATCACGATCGTCCGCGACCCGACCCGCACCGGTGTCTCCGCGCTCGTCTCGTACGCATGCATGAGGTTGATGCGGGTGAGAAACTCGTTTGCCGTATAGCAGCCGATCAGGTTCTCGCCGGGGATGCCCATCATGAACGGCAGACCCGCGCCGGTGCCGACGAAGATCGCCGCATACCCTTCTTCGAACAACTCGTCGATCGTCTGTGTGCGGCCGACGATGTAGTTAGTCCGGAACTCGACCCCCAGCGCCCGCAACCGGTCAATCTCCTCCCGGATGATGTCCCGCGGTAGACGAAACGGCGGAATCCCGTACGCCAACACGCCGCCCAACTCGTGCAGGGCCTCGAATACGGTTACCGCGTAGCCGTTCCGTGTCAGGTCGTTCGCGCAGATGAGGGAAGCCGGGCCGCTGCCGACCAACGCGACGCGCAGGCCGTTCAACTCCGGCCGTTCAATCTTCTCACCCTCCCGGAACTCGCGGTGATAGTCCGCGACAAACCGCTCAAGCGAGCCGATCGCCACCGACTCGAGCTTCTTGCCCATCAGGCAGTCTTTCTCGCAATACAACTCATACTGGCAGACCCGCCCGCAGATGCCGGGGAACGGGTTGGTCTTTTCGAGCACCTGGTAAGCGCCCAGAAAGTCATCGTCCACCAGACGCGCGATAAAGCTCCGAATGTCGGTATGAATCGGACAGGCGTCAATGCATTTGGGATCCCTGCAGTCCAGGCATCGCAACGCCTCCTGGCGGGCTTTTTCGACGTCGAACCCGCAGGCTACCTCCCGATCCCGAGCCCGCTCCTGCGGCTCCAACAACGGCAACACCTGCCTGGGGATCTTCGGGTTCCGTTTGACACGCGGCTTCTCCATGACGCGACTCGCTCCCACGGCCTGGACCGCAAACCAGTCGCCATTCCCTGGAGGCTGGGGAGGACGATTATGGGGATGGGCCCAAATGACTGAATCCGAACGGGATCACCTCTTTCAGAGAATGCGGAAAACGCCCGGCCCGCCGCCCCTCTCGCGGCCCGGCTCCGGGGCATTTCACCCAACTCACGAGCCTGGTTCCTCCCCGCGCTTCCACCGCCCCGCCTCCTTCAGCGCAGTTCGGAGCAGAAACTCGATCTGCCCGTTCACGCTTCGGAGGTCATCCTCGGCCCATTTTTTCAGGGCTTCCAGGGTCGGTTCGTCCAGGCGCAGCAGGAATGGCTTGCGGTCCGCCATGGCTCTACTGAAACAGCGTTCCGGCGTTCACCACCGGTTGAGCCGCCCGCTCACCGCACAGTACGACGAGGAGGTTGCTCACCATGGCCGCCTTTCTCTCCTCGTCCAACTCCACGATCTGCTTGGTTGACAACCGCTCCAGCGCCATCTCCACCATCCCCACCGCGCCTTCCACAATCCTCGTCCGCGCCGCGATAATGGCCCCCGCCTGCTGCCGCTGCAACATCGCTGCCGCGATTTCCGGCGCGTACGCCAAGTGGCTGATTCGCGCCTCGATCACCTCCACGCCCGCCACCTGCAACCGCTCGTGAATCTCCTGCTTCAGCCGCTCGGCCACCGCGCCGGTGTGCCCTCGCAACGACGTCACGTGCTCCTCGTGCGAATCGTAGGGATAGGCGGTCGCCAGGTTCCGCAGCGCCGCTTCGCTCTGGACGTGGACGTAGTTCTCGTAGTTGTCCACCTGGAAAGACGCTTCCGCAGTATCGACGACTTTCCACACCACCACCGCTCCGATCTCGATCGGGTTGCCGTCATGGTCGTTCACCTTCAGCCGCTGCGTCTCGAAGTTCCGCACGCGCAACGACAGCTTCCGCTTTGTGTAGAACGGATTCGCCCAGTGCAGGCCCGCCTCTTTCACGGTCCCTACGTACCGGCCGAACAACTGCATCACCGCTCCCTGATTCGGCGCCACCACGAAAAAACCGGCAAAACAGATGAGATCCACGATCAACAGTGGAATCAGCCATAGAACCCGCTGTCCCCTCTCTTCGCGCGGCAGATCGCTCAAGCCGGCCATCCCCCACAGACACAAGCTGGCCACGGCCAATAGGAAAAGCAACATCAGCAGGCCGGGCAACACCGAACGAACTTGCTCTTTCATCGAATGAAGCTCCTTTTGACATCATTATGATATCATCGAGATATTATCAAATCAAGAGGGCACGCCGGAGAATCGCACGTAACTCATTGCAGCAATTAGGTATAATGGGGTCAAGAAACATGTCCCGAATGCTGGACGAGATCCGGCAGCAGCCGGATGCTCTCGAACGCACTCTGAAATCCCAACTCCCCCGGATTGAACAGTTTCGCCGCCGGATGGCCACGCGCCGGCCGCGCCTGATCGTCCTGGCGGCGCGGGGCACTTCCGACAACGCCGCCCAGTTCGGCCGCTACCTGCTGGAGATCGCCACGGGGATTCCGGTCTCTCTCGCCGCGCCCTCCATCCACACGCTCTACGGCTCCAGGCTCGACTACCGGGATGCGCTGGTGATTGGCATCTCGCAGTCGGGCGAATCCACCGACACCAACCTGGTGGTCGAGAGGGCGCGGGCGCAAGGCGCCATCACGATCGGTGTGACCAACGAATCCGGGAGCACCCTGGCCAAGCTCGCCGAGCATCTCTTCTTCGTGCGGGCGGGCAAAGAGCGCTCAGTGGCGGCGACGAAGACCTATACCGGGCAGGTTCTGCTGATGTACCTGCTCGCCTACGCGCTCGGCGCGAGAATCAAACCGGATGACCTGCGACGCCTGCCGGAATGGACGGCCGCCTCGCTGACGCTCGAGCCGCGGATCGCCGCACTGAGCGAACGCTATCGTTACATGGACCACGCGGTGGTCGTCGGCCGCGGACTGAACTACGCCAATGCATTCGAGTTTGCGTTGAAGCTGATGGAGACCTGCTACGTGGTCGCCGAACGATTCTCCTCGGCCGACTTTCTGCATGGCCCGATCGCGATGGTGGAATCGGCGTTCCCCGTTTTCGTCTTTGCGCCCACCGGGGTGACGTGGGGGCCGCTGAAGATCTTTATCGACAAGCTCACGCTGTTGGGCGCGGAGACTCTGCTGGTGACCGACGCGTCCAATGGCGAGGCGGCCGCCATGGTACCGCGCATTCTGAAGGTGCCGCTGAGGCTGAAGGAGATGTACACGCCGATCCCGTACATCATTCCGGCGCAGTTGTTCGCGGCGTGCCTGGCGGGGCAAAAAGGTCTCGACGCGGACAAGCCGAGGACGCTGACGAAAGTCACCCACACGATGTAGGCGGTGGAGCGACAAAGTCTGACGTGCGGCCAAACATTCCTGATAAACTTTGTTTGGACGCCGTCAACGCGTCCTTACATCCGAATGGGTAGGACCTTGAAAACGTGGCGATTCAGTACGAGAACGCGCCGATCACCGAAGCGTTAATCGACATCCGCGTCGAGCTGCCCTCGGGCGTAACACTGGAAACGCTAGAGGGCATCCACCGTGAAGTGAAAGACCGGTATCCGGGGAAGAAGAAACGTGTCTACATGCAGGGTCATTGGCGCCGTTGCAAAACAGACTGTGATGGGATTTGCTCTTACGACCGAAAACGGCAGGGAGATCTTCCAGGTGAGGCTTGATGGCTTCACATTCAGTCGCCTGCGCCCTTATGGCAACTAGGGTGAGTTGCGCGATGAAGGGCGGCGACTTTGGGAGATCTACAGCAGGGTGGTCGGTCCGCGAAGGATTACGCGTGTTGCTGTTCGCTATATCAACCAGATCGATATCCCCCTTCGCGCGATTGACTACAAAGACTACTTCCGAACGACACCGGAGGTCTCGCCTGTCCTTCCTCAAGGGATCAGTGGCTTTTTCATGCAGCTTCAGTTTCCCCAAGCTGACTTTGGGGGCGTGTTGATTCTTACGCAGACGGCGATTCCGCCGCCAAGCGAGGACATGAACTCCGTGATTCTTGACCTTGACGTGTTCAAAGAAAGTACCGAGTTGGCGTCAGATAGCGAGGTTTGGGGATTGATCGAGACCCTCCGCAACCGAAAGAATGAATTCTTTGAGGGTTGCCTTACCGACAAGGCACGGGAGCTTTTCGGACAGAGGAAGGAGTACTGACTTGCCGCAACTGCAGGTAGCTGACTATAGGCCACCGATTGGATCCAATCCCATCTTCGATCAAAACGATGAGGCAGTGACCTCAAAGGTCTACGGAAAGGACCTGCTCGCCAAGTTCGAGGAGATTTACAAGAGCGCGTACTGGCTGACAAAAGCTCGCTTCGTCGAAGCGCGACGGCGATTGAGCAGTACGGTGACTCTGGGACGCGATTGGAATACTTACGGCGAAGATGGCTATGCCTCCTTCCGCGGAAGGCAAAAGGTGAGTGGGGGGCAGCAGATCCGCTTCAAGAGCGTCGAGGACCGTCCCCGCCAAAGCACGTGCCAGATCGTTGGGCGGTTCGGTCCTTCGTCGAAGGTTTTAGCCGTGCAGAGATTGAGATCTACAACACCGGCGAGATTGCCGCAGCGACGTATTCGGGTCGCAGCGAGCCCGTGGCTTGAGAATTGAGCACCACCGAATCCACATTGAAGAAGACCATCTTTCAGATCCGTGTACATCTCGCCTCCTAACCGCCCAGAGAGAATGTACCAGCGTCATCGTCAGGTGCTTCCCGACTTTGACAGGAACGAGCCTCTGTACCTGAGGTACGGCCGCGAGGACTTTGTGGAAGGCCAGCTTGCACCGGCCGCGATCCGCTTTCCGAGGACTTTAGTAAGGGGGAACCTGAGCGAACCTGAAGATGCGCTGTTTGCCGAGGACGGCAAGTTTAACGGGTTGGGCGTCGTCGCGTTCGAAGTGTCGGACATTCCTCCGGTCATTGTTCAGGAACAGGCCCGACCTATGCGTCTTTCATGCGCCACGTTCCTTTGGCTGACAACTATTCGCACAGCGAGATTTGGTCTGACCACACTACTCAGACAGGCAACTATCGGGAGCCGAGCAGGACCGTCAAGCTCAAATTCCGAATTCACTTATGCCAACGAATCACGCAGGAGAGTATCAGAATCGAAGCCGTCCGGAATAGGGCTGCCTGACCGGCTGGACGGCAACTGAACTGAAACACCTCACTGCGCCTGGACCCGCCCCTCCACCGCAATCACTGTCAGTGGCTTCGTCAGAGCCGCCTTCTCCTCCAACTCCACCTTCTCCGCCATGTTCTCGAATTCCTTCAGGAACTCCGGGTCCTGCCCCGCACCGTCCTCGAGATCCTCGAAGGCATACAGCCGGTACTTGCCGGGCGCCAGACTGTCGATCGAATAATGGCCGCTGTCGTCGGAGGTCGCCGTGCGGTAGAGGTCCGGGCGGTTCGGTTTTGCCCCTTCCGGCGCGAGCACCACCGTGGCTCCGGAGACCGCCTTGCCGTCCCGTGTCACATTGCCTTCCACCGTCGCCCCGTTCGGACTGAAGACTAACTCCAGCGCACCAGTGGCGCCCGCCGTCAGGTTCACTCCGGTATCGAGAGCCTGCTGAGGACCATATTTCACGGCTTTCAGATAAAATCCGCCGGTTAACCCTCGGGTCCGCACGTCGTAAACATCCGGGGATACCGATTCGAACGAAAAGACGCCGCCGTCACCGATGCGGGTGTTGAGGCCGAACATCATCGGCGTTTCCCGAGCGGACAGCGAGACGCTCACTCCGGTTGGAAGGACGGCATCCCCTTCCGCCTTGGCGACACCCTTCAGTTCCAGGCCGGGAGCGATGGTCAAGACCAACCCGTCAATCGAGGTACGGCCGACCTCGACGGGAAGTTGCGCGCTATACCGCGACTGCCCCCGATTGTAGTTCGCCGAAACCGTGTAGGATCCCGGTGCGACGCCGCGAATCTCGAAGTTACCCTTAGGGTCCAGGCGCCCTGGCCGCCGTTCGGCGAAGGTCGCCTGCCCGCGCGGCGTCATCATCACGAAGATCTGTTCCATCCGGCCGGCTGTCTGGTTTTCCACCCGCCCGCGGACCGTCACCGCCGGGATCTTCCCAAGCCTCACATCGATACCCTGCGCCTCCCCTCCGGCCTTCACCTCGATCTTCGCCGCAACCGTAGGATCGGGGGTACCGGGATAATAGGTGGTCGGGTAGGTTTCCTCCGGCATCTCGATCGCCGACCGGTTCTGGGCGAACCCGGCGGCCCAATTGCCACGGTAGACGGCGCTGATCAAGTACTTGCCGGGCGGCAGGTCGTGAATGCGATAGAGGCCGCGATCGTCGGTCTGCGCGCTGCCGGCGGGCGTCAACTGCCGCCGGCCCTGGAACCACGCATATCGCACCGCGCTGACCTGCACGGCCGAGAGCGGTTCGCCGTCCTCGTCCTGAACCCGGCCGGTGATCACCGCTTGCCGCAAGAGCGGGAAAGAGATGTCAGCCAGCCGCTGCCCTTTGTTCAAAGTGAGGGCGGTGCCGCGGCGGCCGGGTTGCTTCGCGCCGTACTCCTGGCGGACGAAACCGTTGCGGGTGGCAAAGAACTGATAGGGACCTGGCTCGATGTCCTTCAATTTGAAACGGCCTTCGGCGTCGGTCGAGGCCGAATACGGCTGCCTGCGCCCTCCACCGCCGGCCGCCCGGACCATCAGGAGCGTTGTCTTGGTGAGCGGTTCGCCCGTCGCCGCATTGGTGACCCGGCCTTCGACCGTGCACAAATCTTCAGGCGGAACCGGCGGGGCCTCCGTCTGGGACTGGCCCTGCGGAAAGCCCAATCGCCCAGGGCCGCCCGCTCCGCCTTGACCTCCCCCTCCGGGGAACTGGCGAAAGCCACCCGGCTGGGCGAAGGCGACCGCCACCACTCCGGCCATCAGCAACGCAAACCACTTCATCTGGAGATACCGACGCTCGCCGCGGGCCAACCGTTACCCGGCTTGGGCTATTGTTGGCTCATCTTCTTCATCGGGGACTCCACCATCTTGAAGCCCGACGGGACCTGGAACCGCGAAGCGTCCACCGGCGCCTGCGTCAGCCCGCTCATTTCAACCGTCATTTCCATCAGGGACGCAGAACCCTGCTGCGGCTGTTGCTGTGGAGGAGGAGTCTGCTCCTGCTTGGGCTCTTCCTTCTTCGGCTCCTCTTTCGGTTTTCTGCGCCCGAAACGGCCAAATCCGCCGAGGACCGCACCGCCGAGGGCGTCCTTCATCGACGGCGCCGGTTGGCTGCTCGCGCTCGACGATGGCTGCGCGCTGCCGCCGCCGCCGGAGGTCCCATCGCCCGCGACGCCCATGCGGATCGTGTTCACGATGGCGATTCCGTTCATCTTCGCCACCTCACCCTGAATTTTGACCATGCCGCCCTGCATCTGGCCCGCGCCAGCGGCCGCAAGCTGCATGCCGGCCGGCGTGAACGCGATCTTCTGCGCCATGCGCTTGTAGAACTCGTCGATTTCCTCGTGGCCCTTCACCTTCGGCGCGATCCACATATCCGCCGTCATGTCCATCGTCCCGGTCTCCCCGCTCTTCTTGTCCTTCATCTCGGCCTCGAGCGTCATCACCACCTGCTTGGTGGAGAACCCGTTGATCTCCTTGGTCTGGCCGGTCTCTTTTACCGAGATCTTGTATTCCATTTGGGCGGTCGGCTGTCCGGCGGTCGGCTGCTGGGCCGCGGCTTCCTGCCGGGCCTGGCTCATTTTTTCGGTTGCCGCTTTCATCGCCTCCACCATCTCGGCGAAAGTCATCACCGAATACTGCTTCCGCGTGTAGTCGATCTGGGTGATGGTCTCGGCGTCCAAATCGATCACCTGCGCCGAGTCGTTGGACCCGTGAAACATGCGGTTGCCTTTTACGGCCACCGTCGACTGGATCGGCTCCCGCAGTTTCTTGCTGAAGATGCCCGCGAACTTCATGGCGCCGGCCATCGCCCCGCCCGTGATCTTGGAGGTCTCCGTGTACGAGAAATCGGCTCGCAGCCCGAAGGGAAACGAGAGAACGGTAAGTGCAACGGCAAAGCGCCTCATGTTGACCATCGTACTACCGGCACGCCGCGCGAGAGTACAATGGTGCGATTCAGGAGACTTCGGATCATGCCTGAGCTGGTTGTGCGTCCCAGCCTCAAGTTCGTTTGGGTGGGCTACCTCGTAGCCGCCCTGTTTGTCGTGGGCGTGGCGGCCGGGTCGGCACAAGTCGCACCGGATGCCGGCTTGTGGCCGGTGGCCGCGGCCGCGCTGGCGTTCCTGATTCCCGCCCAAAAGCATATCCGCCGACTGTCGACGGTCGCGACGCTAGAGGGCGACAAACTACGCTATGAGTCCGGCCTGTTATCCAGGTCCACCCGGACGCTGCCCCTCGGTAAGATCCAGGACATTCGGGTCGATCAGACGCTCGGCCAGCGGGTGGTTGGCCTCGGCTCGGTGACGATCGTCACCGCGGGCGATTCCGGAGGCATCGTGATGGAAGGCATCGACAGCCCGCGCCGGATCGCGGACGCGATTCTGGACGCGGCCGGCCGCCAGCCTGGAAACAAACCATGAAACTTCAAGGTAAAGTCGCTGTCATCACCGGGGCCAGCAAGGGCCTCGGGAAAGCCATGGCGCTCGCGCTGGCGGCCGAAGGCGCCTCGCTCGCCCTGGTCTCCCGCAACCGCGAACAGCTGACCGAGGCCGCTCGCGAGTGCGGTCCGGAAGCTCACGTCTTCGTCGCCGACGTCACCCGGGAGGATGACGTCCGCCGCGTGGAGAACGAGATCCTCACCCACTTCGCAAAGGTCGATATCCTTATCAACAACGCCGGTGTCAACCTGAGAAAGAACATAACCGACTTTACTCTCGCCGAGTGGATGAGCGTGATCGATACCAACCTCACCAGCGTCTTTCTGATGTGCCGATCATTCGTTCCGCACATGAAGGGAAGGGGCTACGGGCGCATCCTCAACATGACGTCGATCATGAGCCACATCTCGCTGCCCGGGCGCGCCGCGTATTCGTCGAGTAAGACGGCGCTGCTCGGCCTCACACGAGCGCTGGCGCTCGAATTGGCCGGCCAAGGCATCACTGTCAACGGCAACAGCCCCGGCCCGTTCGCCACCGAGATGAATCTGCCGATCCTCCAGAATCCCGAGCTCAACGCACAGTTCCTTTCGAAGATTCCGCTGGGCCGCTGGGGCCGCCTGGAGGAAATCGGGCAACTCGCCGCGTTCCTGTGCTCGGAAGATGCAGGGTTCATCACGGGCACCGACATCCTGATCGATGGAGGCTGGTGCGCGCAGTGACCACCCGCCGGGAACTGCTCGCCGCCTCCGCGGGACTTGCGCTCTCCGCCTGTGGCGGCTCCCGCCGCGTGGTGATTGGGGTGGTCCCCAAGGCCACGGCTCACATCTTTTGGCAGACGGTGCAAGCGGGGGCGCTGGCCGCCGGCCAGGAGTTCCACGTGGACATCGAGTGGAACGGCCCTCCGGCGGAAACCGAGTACAGCCGCCAGATTCAGATCATCGATTCGCTGGTCGCCCGGCATGTGAATGCTCTGGCCATTGCAGCGACCGACCGTACCGCGCTGATCGCGCCGGTCGAGCGTGCCGTCAAGGCGGGGATTCCCGTCGTGATCTTCGACTCCGGCCTCGATTCCGATCAGTACCTGACCTTCCTGGCTACCAACAACTACCAGGGCGGGCAGATGGCCGCACGCAAATTAGGCGAGTTGATCGGAGGCAAGGGGAAGGTGGCGATGGTCATGCTCGCGCCTGGGAGTTATTCCACGATGGAGCGCGAGCGCGGTTTCCGCGACGTGATCGCCAAAGAATTCCCTGGCGTTGAGATCGCCGCCGAGCAGTACAGCATGTCCGATCGCGCCAAGGGTCTTGCCGCCGCGGAGAACATGCTTTCCGCGCACCCCGATCTCGCCGGCATGTTCGCCTCGGCGGAACCGGGCTCGGTCGGCGCTTCCCTTGCCATCAAGCAAAGGGACCTGGCCGGCAAGGTGAAGCTGGTGACCTTTGACTCGACCGAAGGGCTGATTGAAGAACTGAAGGCCGGCGTGATCGACGCGATGGTGGTTCAGGACCCGTTTCGCATGGGTTTTGAGGCGGTGCACACGCTGGTGGAACACTTGAAAGGCAAGCCGCCGGCCAAGCGAATCGACCTCACGCCGACACTGGTCACGAAAGGGAACCTGGAGCAGCCGGAGATCCATAAGCTGCTGCATCCCGACGTTCAGAAGTATCTCAAATAGGCGAGACCAGAAATCCCGTCAACCTAGCGGATCACTCCCAGCATCTTGGCCGTGAACTGCGATAGCGGCATTTCAACGGCCCGGGGAGCGAAAGGCTGGGGATTCCGCACGACGTAGCCGTAAATCCGCGGTGGCAGCGGCTGAGGGTTCAGACCCACCTTTTCGTAGCGGCTGGCCGCCCGCGGCGGCAGCGGCTGAGGGTTCAATGCGAATTCGCGGAACCGGTCCCACAGTTTCGGCGGGAGGGGCTGCGGATTCAGTGCGGAGTGCCCGAAACGCCCGTCCACCCGCGGCGGCAACCGCAGGCCGACCGCGTCAGGCCTTCGCGAGAGAGTGAATCGGACTGGTTCGATCATCGAGAAGATCTCCTTCCACCGACTTATCGCGTGCTCCTGCCCGGAAGTTGCGTGCGGCGGCCGGTCCGGGTTGTTTCGCGGGCCGGCCCCCCCGGCTTTGTTACCCTGAAAGGTTCACGTTATGGCCAAAGTCTTTCCATTTCATGCCTATCGCTATGCCTCCCAAGCCGGGACGCTGGAGGATCTGGCGACCCAGCCGTACGACAAAATCAGCCCCGAGATGCAAGACCGCTATCTGGCCAGGAGCCCGTATAACCTGGTGCGGATCATCCTGGGCAAGCCTCAGCCGGGCGACGGCGACCGAAAGAATGTGTACACGCGGGCGAAGGCCCATCTTGACGATTGGATCGGGTCGGGCGTTCTCGCGCGCGAGGACGACTCTTGTGTTTTCGTCTATTTCCAGGAATTTACGCTGCCTGACGGCGGCGAACGCCTGATCCGCAAGGGGTTTATCGGACTGGGTGCGGTCGAGGACTATCGCGCGGGCATCGTCCACCGGCATGAGAAGACGCTTTCCGGCCCCAAGAAGGACCGGCTCGAACTGCTGCGGCACACCCGCGCTCACTTCGGCCAGATCTTCATGCTCTATCCCGACCGTGAGCGGAAGGTGGATGCCATTCTGGACGAGGTCGCGGCTCAGGCTCCGACCGCATCCGCGACGGACGAATACGACACAATCCACACCATCTGGCGCGTGAGCGACCCGGCGATCATCGCCCGGATCGTCTCCGCAATGAGCGACAAGAGACTCCTGATCGCCGACGGGCATCACCGCTACGAAACGGCCGTCGCCTTCCGCGATGAGAATCCGGGCGACCCTGCCGCCGCCAAGGTCATGATGACGTTCGTCAATACCTATTCGGGCGGCCTGAGGATTCTGGCGACTCACCGCGCCGTCTCTGGGCTGGCCAATTTTGACGGTCCAGCCGCGTTGGCGAAGGCGGCGGCGACGTTCACGGTGGAGGAAATCGACTCGGCCGAGACCCTGAACACGCGCTGGGCGGGTGGCGCGAAGGGTCTGTTGGGAGCGGCGATCGGTACCGATCTTTACGCCCTGACCCTCAAGAAACAGCCGGACGCCCGTCTCGACCTCCAGATCCTGCATGAAGACATCCTGGATCCGGTACTCGGCGTGACGCCGGAAGCGATCAACGAAGGTAAGCACTTGAGGTACGTGCGCGGGCTGAACACCGCGATCGGCGATGCCCGCAGCGGCGTCTCGCAGATTGTCTTTCTGGTCAAGGCGACGTCGGTGGATGAGGTGGCCGACATCTCGTTTGGCGGTGGCGTGATGCCGCAGAAGTCGACCGATTTTTATCCGAAACTGCTGTCGGGGCTGACGATTTACCGGTTGGACGGGTGATGGGCAGACGACCGCTCCCTGACGGTCGCGGCACGGATCTTGGTGGAGCACCGATACGTGGCGGCCCCGAGGGTCGCGGCTCTCCCGGTCAGAGGAGGCCGTGGATGCCGTAGATCAGAAAAGCAAGGCCGAGCAAACCATCGGACATCACCGCCACCAAGATCCATTGACGCTGTTCCTCGGGAACCCGGGGGGTTACCAGAAAATGAATCACCGCGGCGCCCAAAAGCAACGCCCCACCCACAACTGTCGCCACCATCGGATTCATACCCACGCTCCCTTTTTGCCAGAGTCTAATGTAGCCTAAAGAGCGATGTCCCCTGTACCGCGCGTCACCCCGCGGAGATCCGCAAAGGCCAGGAAGAAGCATGCCCCGGCCGGAACCGAGCCAATCCGGCTGGACGATCAACAGCTCTTCCTGAACCGTGAGATCAGCTTGCTGGAGTTCCAGCGGCGCGTCCAGGAAGAAGCTGAGGACGCAGGAAACCCGCTGCTGGAACGGGTGAAGTTTCTGGGAATCCTCGGATCCAACCTGGACGAGTTCTTCATGGTGCGCGTCTCCGCACTCAAACACCAGGTGGACGCGGGAATCTTCGAAGTGGGCCCCGACGGCACGCCGCCGGCAACGCAACTACGCGCGATCCGCGAAGTAGTGGAGGAGCTCACCCGGCGTGCTCGCGACTGCTTCCAGCGGCAATTGCTGCCGGCACTCGCCGAGGAGGGCATCCGGGTACTCGGCTATTCCGAACTGGACGAGAAGCAGAAATCGGCGGCGGACTCCTATTTTCACGACACCATCTACCCGGTGTTGACGCCGCTGGCCTTCGATCCCGGCCGCCCCTTTCCGCACATTTCGAATCTGAGCCTGAACCTGGCGATCCTGATTCGGGGCCGGGATGGCGTCGAACACTTCGCCCGCCTGAAGGTGCCGGACACCCTGCCGCAACTGGTTCCCGTTCCCGTGCCCCGCAACGGCCGGTCGACCAAGCCGAAGTTCGCGTTCATCTGGCTCGAGGAGTTAATTAGCGCGAACCTGGAGACGCTCTTCCCGGGAATGGAGATTCTGGCCGCGCATCCCTTCCACGTCACCCGCGATGCCGACATCGAAATCCAGGAACTGGAGGCCGCTGACCTACTCGAGACCATTGAGGAAGGGGTGAGGCAGCGCCGCTTCGGTATGGTCGTCCGGCTCAAGGTCGGTGAGGAAATGCCTGACGGGATTCTGGACATCCTGGTTCAAAACCTGGAATTGGTGGAAGACGACGTTTATCGCGTCAATGGACCGCTGGGACTGAGCCGCTTGTTCAAGCTCTCCTCCATCGACCGGCCGGACCTCAAGGAGCATCCGTTCGCCGCGGCGCTTCCCCCCGCTCTCGAAACCAAGAAGGAAGACGAGGACATTTTCGCCGCTATCCGGCGGGAGAATATCCTGCTCCACCACCCGTTCGATTCTTTTCAACCGGTGGTGGACTTCCTCAACAAGGCCGCGCACGACCCCGACGTGCTAGCGATCAAGATGACTCTCTATCGCGTCGGGCGCAATTCGCCCGTGGTTGAGGCTCTGCTGGCAGCCATGGAAAACGGCAAGCAGGTGGCGGTGCTGGTGGAGTTGAAGGCGCGGTTCGACGAGGAGAGCAACATCGAATGGGCCAGGGCGCTGGAGCGCGAAGGGGTCCACGTCGTTTATGGATTGGTTGGCCTGAAGATCCATTCGAAGATCGCGCTGGTCGTCCGCAGGGAGGGGAAAGTCATTCGCCGCTATGTGCACCTGGCCACCGGCAACTACAACACGGTGACGGCGCACCTGTACACCGATCTGGGGTACTTCACCTGCGACGAAGAGATCGGCGCCGATGCCACGGACCTGTTCAACTACCTGACCGGGTATTCCGCGAAACGCGACTACCGGAAACTGCTGGTGGCGCCGATCAACCTGCGCAAACGCCTGCGCGAACTCATCCAACGCGAAATCGAACATCACAAAGCCGGCCGCCAGGGTCGGCTGATTTTCAAGATGAACGCTCTCGCCGACAAGGAAATGATTCAGTTGCTGTACGAGGCCTCCCAGGCCGGGGTGCAGGTGGATCTGCTGGTTCGCGGAGTCTGCTGCCTGCGGCCGGGGATTCCTGGCATCAGTGACAACATCCGCGTCTCGAGCGTCGTCGGCCGGTTCCTCGAGCATAGCCGCATTTATTGCTTCGACAACGGCGGGGACGAGGAAATCTACATCGGCAGCGCCGACCTGATGCATCGCAACATCAGCCGGCGGGTGGAGGTGGTGTTCCCGGTGCGGGACCCCCATCTCGTCCGCCAGATCCGCGAGGAGATCCTCGCCATCTATCTTCAGGACAACGTCAAAGCCCGGGTGATGCACTCAGACGGCCGCTACACCCGGCGTGAGGTGACGGATCCGTCCAAACTCGTCAACAGCCAGGAGTGGCTGCTGACGCGCGGCCGCCGGAAGGACTGATGCTCGAAAAAGTCAATCTGAACAAGAAGCTTCCGCACAAGGACTACAAACGCCAGTTGCAAGGATGGCAGCAGCGGCTGTACGACCTGGAAAAAGCGTGTTGGGATAACCGCATTCCTTCGATCATCGTGTTCGAAGGATGGGACGCGTCTGGAAAGGGTTCAGCCATCGCCACCCTGACGGCGCGCCTGGACCCGCGTGGTTTCAAGCTGCAGCCGACTCAGCCGCCGCGGACGTTCGAGCAGCGGCGTCCCTGGTTGTGGCGTTTCTGGCAGCGCACTCCCAATCAGGGCGAGATGGCGATCTTCGATCATAGCTGGTACACGCGCGTACTGAGCGAGCGAGTGGAAGGCCTGGTCAGCGAGCGCGAGTGGCGCGAGGCCTATCGCGACATCCTGGACTTCGAGCGCGCCCTGGCTGATGACGGCTGCGCCATCATCAAATTCTGGCTCCACATCAGCAAGAAGGAGCAGAAGAAGCGGTTCAAGGCGCTCGAGGCAGATCCGCTGGAGAAGTGGCGGGTGACGGAGGAGGATTGGAAGCGCCACAAAAAGTACGACGCGTATCTGCTCGCTTCCGAAGAGATGCTCGCCTGGACGGAATCGGAATACGGACCGTGGACGATTGTGGAGGCGACCTCCCGCTGGCATACCCGCAAGAAGATCTTCGAGACGGTGATCCGCACGCTGGAAGCGCGCCTGGGGGCGAAGGCTCCGGCAGGTCACGAACCGGTCGATGACGAGGACGGCGAGGAATCCGCCGCCCCGGCGCCGGTTTCGAAGGCCCGCAAGTCCAAGGAGAAGGCCCATGCTTGAAGCCCTCGACAGCAACTTGAAGCTGGACCGGAAGACCTACGAAGCGCAGCTTACGCGAAGGCAGGTGCAGTTGCGGGAACTCGGCTACCAGGTGTATCGCCTGCAACGCCCGGTGGTGCTGGTGTTTGAGGGATGGGACGCGGCGGGCAAAGGCGGAGCGATCAAGCGCGTCACCGAGATGATCGACCCGCGGGGGTACGTGGTCTACCCGATCAGCGCGCCGACGGGGGAGGACAAAACCCACCACTATCTCTACCGGTTCTGGCGGCGCCTGCCGGAGAAGGGTCAGATTGCGATTTTCGACCGCAGTTGGTATGGCCGGGTCCTGGTGGAGAGGGTGGAGGGCTTCTGCACCGAAGCCGAATGGAAGCGCGCTTACCGTGAGATCAACTCGTTTGAGCGGCAGTTGCGCGAGTTCGGCACGATCATCGCGAAGTTCTGGATTCACATCACGAGGGAGGAGCAGCTGCGCCGCTTCGAGGAGCGCCAGAGGGTCGGCTACAAAGCCTGGAAGCTGACCGACGAGGACTGGCGGAACCGCCAGAAGTGGGGTGTCTATGAAGTGGCCGTGGAGGAAATGCTCCTGAAGACGAGCACCTTGACCGCGCCCTGGACGGTGGTGGAAGGCAACGACAAGCTTTGGGCGAGGGTGAAGGTACTCAAGACGATGGTGGACATACTCTCACGGGAGTTGGACTACGAGCCCGCGGACCCTCTTGGGGTGCAGCCGCGGAAGAAGAAAGCGAAGTAGTCGGCAACTGGCCGACCGCGGCGATTCACTCCCGCCCGGCGGGGAATGGCGGCCGGCAACACGGCATGCTCCGCCTCGCGAGTTCCGGGCACCGACGCGGCGTACTGCCACGGGCCTTGCAGATCCGAACTTCGGAACCATCGGCCCGAGGTCAGGGAGTAGTCAGAGCGAGTACCGGCGTGGAAGAACAGGTCGGCGCCGGTGTTGGTCAGGGTGAGGAGGTGCGTCCCGACAATCGGGCTCAGCATCGGCGCTCCCTCGACCACGATCAATGAGTGAATCCCTCTACCCTCTGGCGAGAGCGGCAGTCTCGATAACCCGGCACCTGTCGGCCGCGCAGTTCGCCCTGTCGGCCGCGCAGTTCGCCAAGGACCAGAAGGACGCCATCTCGCTAGTCGCGTCCCAGGGCGGCCGGTTCACGGTGTCCGGTGAGGTTTCGGCCCTTAACCGGCTAATCGTGGCAGAGGAAGATGGACCAGTCGAAAGGCGTTATTCTTTTCCAGTCGGGATTCTACTCGGGAGGTGAAGGTCCCGCCCTCGAGTTCGATCTTGGGAAAGGCC